>JBFXDW010000056.1:0-12532 GCA_050180745.1 Bdellovibrionales bacterium
GGCGAATGCAAGCAATCTAACACGAACACAGATAAAGAAAAAGCGCTGTATTTTCAGCGCTTTTGTGAACATCTATGAACGGGAGCGAACGTCTGCGAATGAGGTCTTGGAGGCACGGGCCGGAATCGAACCGGCATAGACGGATTTGCAATCCGCTACATAGCCATTCTGTCACCGCGCCTTAATCCTTGAGATCAAGCTGGGGGAGCCTATAAAAAACCACTGCTCCCGATCAAGAGCAGGCAAGATAAGCATTTATCTTCCCTTTGTGAAGCTCTTTTTTTAAAGTTTCAGCCCCTTTTATTTGATGACACCCCCAAGGCTCAGGCATGCCCCACATCGGCAACGAGCAAATCTGGGCTAACCCCCAGTTTCTCATAAGAACGGGCCCATTTAGACCCTATAGACTCATCAAACAAAATATCCTCATCCAAAGGGACCGTCAGCCAGCCGTTTCCTTGAATCTCAGCCTCGATCTGGCCTGCGCCCCAGCCCGCATAGCCAAGCGCCGTAAAACTGCGCACAGGACCCTCTCCTTGGGCAATATCGCGCAGAATCTCAACCGTTGCGGTCATCGAAACGGTATCTGTTACAAAATTTGTCCCTTCGCCCTTATAGTCAGCTGAATGCACGACAAAACCTCGCACAGGATCAACCGGCCCTCCATAATGAATAGGACTATCAATCACAGATTCTTGAAGAGGCACATCAAATTGGCTCAGTAACCCGCTGAACTGCAAGTCTCCAAACAGGCGGTTAACGACAATCCCCATGGCTCCATCAGGACCATGGGAACACATCAAAATGACTGTCTTTTCAAAACGCGGGTCCCGCATCGTCGGCATAGCGATCAAAAACTGCCCGGCCAGCCCCGAAGAGGGCAACCATGAAGAGGCTGTTTTTTCTTCCTGTGAGCTACTCATGCTGGTAGTTTATCAGTCTCAAGCTTTCACTGTCCATAGATATAATGATGAACTCTCTCCTCAGATTCTTAACCTTTTGCTTGCTCTTATCCCTCTCATACTCGCATGCATCAGCCGCTGTCGGCTCATGGCAACATGATAACGACCTGAGCCTACGGCTTATTTCCGCAACAAAAGCGACAGGAAACAGCCAAGAAATCATACTTGGGCTTGAGATAGACCTCAAAGAGGGCGTTCATACCTATTGGCGGTCTCCAGGGTTTGCTGGCGCGCCGCCTCATTTGGACTGGGCAAAATCAGAGAATTTTGAGAGTGCCGAAATCTTATATCCTGCACCTGTCCGCTTTGGCCCCGCACCCTTCGATTCGATCGGCTATGAGGGCCATATCGTCCTACCGCTCAAGATCGCGCTTCATAAAACAGGTCAAGCATTCAAGGCGCAGGCACATCTTGACCTCCTGATCTGCAAAGAGCTCTGCCTTCCTAAACAATTTGATCTTGAAATTTCCCTTCCCTCAGGAACTACCGGAAAATCTGCGGAAGCCCCTTTGATAGAAGCCGCTCTAGCCCGTGTGCCTAAAGCCCCCACAGAAAGCACGATTCACATCGACAGTGCCACTCTTGATAAAACAATTCTATCTTTGTCTCTCCGCGCCGACCAGCCGTTTAAAACTCCCGACATTTTCATAGAAACCCAAAAGGACATCGACTTTCAGGCACCCGTTTTCACGATCAACGCCAATGCCAACGAAGCCAAACTCCGCATCCCCTTTACTTCCGAAAACGCTTTCACTTTAGCCGATCTTACAGTCACAATTACCGACGGACAGAATGCGCTGACCCAGAACCTTGGCAGCATAGAAGAGACAAGAACCCCGCCTCTGCCCTTTTGGTGCATTCTGGCTTTAGCCCTTCTTGGTGGGTTCATTTTAAATCTCATGCCCTGCGTTTTACCTGTGTTGTCGCTTAAAATATTCTCGCTTATCCGCTACAAGCGCAAATCAAGAGCCGTTATTCGCCGCGCTTTTCTGTCAACTGCAGCAGGGATCTTGTTTTCCTTCTTTGTCCTCGCCACAACCATGATCGCCCTTAAAGCGTCCGGCCATGCCGTAGGGTGGGGAATTCATTTCCAACAACCGCTTTTCCTCGTCTTCATGATCGTCGTTTTGACCTTTTTTGCAGCGAATTTATGGGGCTTTTATGAGCTCGGCATGCCCCGCCTTATTCAAAAACTGATTGATCCTGAAAAGCACCCCCGTCTTTCAGGAGACTTTGCCAATGGCGCCTTAGCGACAATGCTGGCAACGCCTTGTTCCGCCCCTTTTCTAGGAACAGCCATCAGCTTTGCCCTTGCCGCAGGATGGGTTGAGATTCTATCCGTCTTTATGGCACTTGGAGTCGGCATGGCCCTACCCTATCTTTTGATCGCAGCTCAACCACGCATTGCATGGCTGTTTCCGGCTCCTGGGGCATGGATGCAAACGCTATCCCGTATTCTAGGTTTTGGGCTTGCAGGAACGGCCCTATGGCTTTTAAATATCCTGCACGCACAACTAGGCGGCATGGGAAGCCTGATCATCGCGGGAACCATGGGCGCAATGCTGTTCATGATCATCTTGCGGCACCGTGGAGCCTCTCCCTTCATCACCTACCCCGGCTTTACAGCTATTCTAATAACCGTGTTCAGCCTTGCCCTATTAGCCAGCACACCGCTTCATCTGACACGAAACAATGGGCTCTGGCACGCCTTCGAAGAAGCCGCCATAGAGCGCAGTGTATTAGAAGGAAAAACCGTATTTGTTGATGTGGGCGCGGATTGGTGTCTGACCTGCAAGATGAATAAGCGCTTTGCTCTGGCCGATGAAAGAGTTACAAAGCGCCTCTTTCATGATACGAATGTTATCGCCATGCAGGGCGATTGGACAAATCCTGATCCGGTGATTACAGATTTCTTGCGTAAATACGAACGCTTTGGAGTCCCTTTCAACATCGTGTTTAACAAGATGAATCCAGCAGGACTTGTTCTTCCAGAAATTCTAACGCCCGACATTGTCCTTAAAGCATTAGGCCCTGATAATGTATGCAAAGACGGCGAATCATGTTAGAGCCTATTCATAATCTAGATTCCGGCGTTGGCTTTTTGCCCGTTTTCTGCGGTTCGCTGCGCACGTACCCCAACGTACGCTTACGCTGCGATCCTCGAAAACGAACAAAAATCCTTAGCCGGAACAAGATTCTGAACAGGCTCTCAGAAACCACGGGTCAGGTTTCATTAATCCTCTTTATCCCCTCGCGTAACCAATGAAACAAAAAGAGCTATTTAACACCTTAGAAACGCCAGATCGGCCCTCACTCGTCCCTTACGAATACCCTAAGGATATGAAGGACTGGAACGGCATTATGCTCGTTGGAGAGGCTCCGGGGAAGGAAGAAGACCTCCAAAAACGCCCTTTTGTTGGTAGAAGCGGTAAATTACTTGATGAAACGCTAGAAAAAGCAGGACTAAGTCGCAAAAACTGCCTCATAGCCAATGTTTTTCGCATCAGACCGCCTCAAAACAAGGTAGAATACTTCTTTTCATCTCTCAAAGCCGCAAAAAACGATGGAACCGCTCTTTCTGAAGAAATGGGGCGTTTTGGCTCGAAATGGCTTATAAGCGATTATATGAATGACATCAATGCGTTACGAGATGAAATTAAAGCAAAATCTCCCCAAATGGTGATTGCCCTTGGAAGAACGCCTTTTTGGGCTCTGACTGGAGAGAATGGCCTTTTGAGCGCCGTAGGGCAACGTTTCCCCTGTCGCCTAGCCCCTTCTTTCAAAGTCATGCCCACCTATCACCCCAGCTTTATCCTGCGCGGCAACTGGAAGCTGCAAGATGAGTGGATCAGCCATTTTCGTGCTGCAGCACTTTAATCTTCTCTTGACTTTTGTACACAAAATATGTTTAAATCAGCGGTGAAATATGAATGGGATGAAAACAAAAGGCTTTCAAACATAGAAAAGCATGGCCTTGATTTTATTGATTCCATAGACGTGCTGGAGGCTCCCCATATACTGCTTAAATCTTCCCATAGGGAAGAAATGCGTTTTTTAGCTGTTGGCCGTCTCGATGAGCATTTTGTAACAATTATTTACACTCTCAGAAACCTCAACATTAGGATCATTTCTTTCAGGAGAGCACGCCATGAAGAAAAAAGAAAATATTGTGAGTTATACAGCAGCAGAGCTTAAAAAAATGCAAGCTAAAAGCCAAACGGATCTTTCTCGTATAGACAAGATAAGTGAAGAAGAGCTTGAAAAACTCATCGCCGCTAACCCTGACGAACAAAACACCTCTGTCGATTGGACACAGGCAGAACTTGTTCTGCCCAAAGCCAAGACATCTGTTCATCTACGACTCGATCAGGATATTGTGGATTTTTTTAAATCTCAGGGAAAAGGACACATTTCACGCATGCAGGCCGTCCTAAAAATGTATGCAACCACACACCAACGACATGATTCAACACATCGGTAAAAAAGCCCACCGAATTTACCTTAAACAACACCTTGTTAACCCTATAGAAAAATGAAAATAAGGCCACAATTACCTTTGATCAGCCATTTTCGTGCTGCAACGCAATAACAAAACACACTCTTATGTTGCCGAAATGATACGGATTTCCTTGCATATTCCTATCTTAAAGGGCTAATCATTCCCTCTAACTCGTGGATAGTGTTATAAGGACCGATGCGCTCTTTTTGGAAGGCGCGGACGGTAAGGAGCTTTATTTTGACAAAAACAAACGATAAAAAAGACCCCATCATGGGCATTAACGCGCTTGAAGCAGGACAGGTCCGTGCTCGCAGCGAACGCCCTGAAACACCTCTTCTTGACACTATTCCTGACGTGATGGCTCTGCGGCAACTGCAGCCCGAGCAACTCCAACAGCTCGCCGATGAGGTTCGCGAGGAAGTCATCAGCACCGTTTCCGCAACAGGAGGCCATCTGGGATCAGGCCTTGGGGTCGTTGAAATGACCGTGGCGCTTCACTATGTCTTCAATACGCCCGAAGACAAGATCATCTGGGATGTCGGCCACCAAGTTTATCCGCACAAAATATTGACCGGTCGCAGAAACCGCATCCGCACCTTACGCCAAGGCGGCGGACTGTCTGGCTTCACCAAACGCGCCGAAAGCGAGTTTGATCCCTTTGGTGCAGGGCACAGCTCGACATCCATATCCGCAGGGCTTGGCTATGCCGTCGGACGCGACCTCAACCAAAGGAAAAACCATGTCATTTCCGTTATCGGCGATGGCTCAATCAGCGCAGGCATGGCTTACGAAGCCTTGAATAATGCTGGCGCTATGGATTCGCGGCTTATTGTCATCTTGAACGATAATGATATGTCGATTGCACCACCTACTGGTGCTCTCAGCGCCTATCTTTCGCGGCTGGCCTCGTCCAAAGAGTACCGGAGCATCCGCCACATCGCCAAGGAATTCTCGAGCATTTTCCCCCGCCCTCTCAAGGAGGCCGCTCGCAAGGCCGAGCACTACGCACGAGGCATGGTCACAGGCGGCACGCTGTTTGAGGAAATGGGGTTCTATTATGTCGGCCCCATTGATGGCCACAATTTTGAACATCTTGTCCCTGTTCTTGAGAATGTACGCGACGACCCTCAGGGCGGCCCTGTGCTCATCCATATCGTCACAAAAAAAGGACGCGGCTATGCTCCGGCTGAAACGGCCCCTGATAAAATGCATGGTGTGTCTCGGTTTAACGTTGTAACCGGTGCGCAGGATAAATCTCCTAACACGCCTCCCTCCTACACGCGCGTGTTTGGGGAATCTCTCGTCAAAGAAGGTGAGAAAGACGATAAGATCGTTGCCATCACGGCAGCTATGCCCGCAGGAACAGGCCTTGATATTTTCGGCGATCGTTTCCCCGATCGTCTGTTCGATGTCGGCATTGCCGAACAACATGCCGTGACTTTTGCCGCAGGGTTAGCCTGCGAAGGACTTAAACCCTTTTGTTCGATTTATTCCTCTTTCATGCAACGCGCCTATGACCAAGTCATGCATGACGTGGTTCTACAAAAACTGCCTGTACGGCTCATCATGGATCGCGCGGGCCAAGTCGGCGCGGACGGCCCAACGCATGCTGGTTCTTATGATTTAGCGTTCATGGGATGCTTGCCAGACATTGTTTGCATGGCTCCCTCGGACGAGGTAGAGCTGACCCACATGGTTGCTACTGCAGCAGCCTATGACGAAGGCCCCACATCCATTCGCTATCCGCGCGGTAACGGCATAGGGCTGAAACTCCCCGAACAAGGCGAAGTCCTTGAGATCGGCAAAGGCCGGATTGTCAAAGAAGGCAGCAAAATCGCACTTTTGAATCTCGGCACGCGCATGGAAGAATGTAAGGAAGCCGCCGAGGATTTGGATGCACGCGGCCTTTCCACAACCATAGCCGACATGCGTTTTGCCAAGCCGATTGATATGGATATGGTCAAACGCCTAGCCTCCTCACATGAAGTCATCATCACGATCGAAGAAGGCTCAATCGGAGGCTTTGGGTCGCACGTCGTACATCATCTGGCTATGGCGGGAATGTTAGACCATGGCCTCAAGATCAGGCCTCTGGTTCTGCCGGATCGTTTCCTCAATCACGACACTCCTCAAAAACAGTATGAGGAAGCCGGATTGAATGCGAGTGCTATCGTCGCCAATGCGCTAGCAGCCTTAGGAAATGAAGAAGCCGCCGCGTTAATCTCGCGAGCATAATCTTGACACATAGTCGTTTTATCAGCACAACTGTAGCGTCTTCACTGCAGCCTTTTTCTTTGGGATAAAAAATGAAAGTCTTACATGTCTGTTTTCTAAGTGCCTTTTTGTTGATAGGCACAGCAGCTCCTGTTTATGCGGCGACATCCAAGGAAGCCGCGTCAGCAACACAAAATGCTGCCGATAAAGAAACAACGACCCTTATAGAATCCTTCTATGCCACGCTCCTTGAAACCATGAAGCAAGGAGAAACGCTCGGTTTTGAGGGACGGTACAACAAGCTGTCACCGGTTATAGAGAAAACATTTAACCTGCCGCTCATGACTCGCTATGCCGTAGGGCCATCGTGGAGCAAAGCAACAAAGGCACAACAGGAATCTCTTATCAAAGCTTTTACGGAATTCTCAGTTGCTACCTATGCCAGCCGCTTCACCAAATATGACGGAGAGGCCTTTCTTGTCACAGGCGCAAAACCCATGAACGCCCGTGCTTTTATGGTGCAGACGACCTTAACGCCTCAAGGAGAAGAGGCCATTGCCCTGAACTATCTTTTGCGTCCTGATCAACAAAAGAAATGGCGCATTGCAGATGTCTATCTTGATGCCACAATCAGCGAACTAGCCACGCGCCGCGCGGATTTTGGTGCTGTCATCAAACAAGGCGGGCTCGATAAATTAGTGACCTCATTGCAGGACAAAGTTGCAAAGATGAAGAATCCTGAAACGAGTGACAAGTAACAGGGGGGCGTCTAGGGCTCCAAACTCAGGTAAAGAAAAACGGGACCCCAACCGGAACCTGTACTCGCGAAGACTGGGGGCCCATTTTATATTTTTTCAAGAAGTTACTGCTGGTTATGCAAGAGGTCTAATGAACGGATTCCGCTGGTGAATTGTGAGATATTTCTAGAATCATCTTCATAAAAGCTTGATATTCGCTTTCTGTAATAGCACCTTTCCGCAACAACCATTCGTACTTATTCTGTTGATTACTCAAGGTTGTTGTTGGGTCGAAGGAAAAATACAGAGCTCTCAGCTTTGCGCGGCTACGCTTTGATATCTCTTCAAGAATCTTTTCACTTTGATCATCGTGATAAACAATGACACGTCCTCCATCCCGAGCTGGAAGAATAGTGTACTTCAGGCCCATTCTTCTGGCGACCAGAAATGTCGTTGCTGCAGCAAGTATGATGGCAGCACCTATGGCAAAAAATACATTGTCATGGTGTTGTGCTCCGCTCAATATAAAGACAAGACCAAAAAGTCCGGCAATCAATGCCCCGCCTAAGAAACCTGAGGCGGCTTCCTCAATTGAGGTTTCATCGTCAAAATCAATATCTTCATAACGGAAGGAGTAGCTTTGTGAATTAAAATACCATCTTCTATAGGTAGAGATAGAAAGACGATCTTCAAGAAAGTCAAACTTCAATTCCAGATCTCTGTTTTTCTGATTGAATTGTATTTTCTCCATTTTCTTTTCCTGTGATAGTTGTTTGCTGAGCCATTTGTCCAGTTTTCGAATCTCATATAATTCTGGGACATCTCCGCGATTATAAAGGGCGATGATTACACTGTCATGTGCTTTCCATCCTTCAATTTTTTGTGACCTGCCACGCCACCAGTCATCATGCCGGACAAGCGAACGCTAGTAAGTGTGATGATCCGACATCCATCTCCTAAAATAGCAATGAAACTTCATAAATGCAGCATAAGGATATGGATTCCGGCTCACATCTTTCGCTACGCTCAGATGGGTCGGAATAACGGAAAGAGAAGAGGCCAGAGACAAAAAAAGAAAGAAGTAAACATACAACTGCGGTTGCCCTGTTTTCACTCCCAACACCTTAACAAAGGGAGATATTCCTATGCACAAGGCTGGTATCCCATTTTTCTTTTTTTTGAATCCAGTTATGCAAGAAGTCTATTATATTATAGCCTATGTCCTTTCATCGGGCCATTGGATATGCCCTAAATCAAAAAAGCCTGCGCCGTAACCGACGCAGGCTTTTCTTTTCGTTACCCTTCAGCCCTACTTCGCTTCAGGTGCAGCTTCTTCTGCCGTTGGGGCAGTTTCAGGAGCTACAGCTTCAGGCTCATCTGACGCAGGCGGAACTGCTTCAGACTCAGGAGCCGGAGCAGCCTCAGATGCGGGAGCTGCTTCCTCTCCCTCTGCTGCCGGAGGCATAGGAGAAGGCGCCATGCCTTCTTCATCCATTGGAGCTGGCATAGGTGGCATTGGTGGTGGTGGAGGTGCTGGCATACCTTCCTCAACCACACCCATTGGTGGCGGTGGCATAGAACCATCTAAGCCTTCAGGCCCTTGTGGAACAAGGACTTTATAAAGAACGAGCACAATGGCGAGAAGAATAATCACCATCACAACTCGATTTAACATTTTTTTATTACTCATTGAGTGCCCTCCTTTGGCAACAAAACAACTCCAGAATCCTAGAACGCTTTACGATTCAACGCAAGGAATTCATTTCTCTGGATTCATAAAAACTTTCTCCTTATAACCTTCGCATAAGTTAAATAGCTAAGCAAGGAGATATCTAGGCCATGCTCGCCCTTTCTACCATCGTCATGACAAAGCCTCTTTGGATGTGGCTCATCTTCGCCGTTGTTGTGATCGCCCTACTCGCCTTTGACCTTGGGGTTATGAATCGCAAAGATCATGAGATGTCAGCCAAGGAAAGTATCCTCTTTTCCGTTTTTTATATTTCCATGGGGCTGCTCTATGACCTATGGATTTATTTTGAACTTGGCCACATAAAAGCCATGGAATATTTAACAGGCTTTGTTGTCGAGAAAACCCTCTCCATAGACAACGTATTCGTCATTGCCATGGTTTTTGCCTTTTTTGGCGTACCTCGACTTTACCAGCACCGCGTTCTGTTTTGGGGCATTTTAGGAGCTGTCATTTTACGCGGCATCATGATTGGCCTTGGCGCAGCGCTGGTATCTGAATTTGAATGGGTACTTTATATCTTTGCCGCCTTTCTTATCTTTACGGGGATCAAAATGCTCTTTGCTAAAGAGGAAAGCGAAGAGGATGTTGCAAAAAGCCCGATCTTACGTTTTATGAACAACCATTTCCGCGTTACAAAAGAACTTCATGCGCCTCATTTTTGGATCAGAAAAAAAGACGGCATCTGGATCACGCCTCTTTTGCTTTGTCTCGTCATGGTCGAGTTTGCAGATGTGATTTTCGCCGTGGACAGCGTGCCAGCGATCTTTGTCATCACGACAGATCCCTACATTATTTATACGAGCAACATCTTTGCTATTCTGGGACTAAGAGCCTTGTATTTTGTGTTAGCCGCCATCGTCAAAAGATTTCACTATCTAAAATATGCGCTATCGCTTGTGCTTGTTTTCATCGGCAGCAAAACCTTCATCGCTCACTTTGCCCATATGGATAAATTCCCAATCTCATGGTCTTTAGGAATTACATTTACAATCCTTGCAGGTGGGATTCTGTTTTCTTTGTGGAAGACGGGACGCGAGGCGTGAATCGTAAAAAATCACGTCGTCTCTACCTTTGCAAGGATGACAGAAGTTTTATTTCTTTAAAACCAAAGATCTTGTCGTGTGGTCTTATCCCCCCAACGCCAACTCTTCGGCCTCTAACACGCGGATTTCATCGCGAAGGCGGGCAGCGGTTTCAAACTCTAAATCAGAAGCTGCAGCAAACATTTCTTTTTCGAGTTTGGCTATCTTCTTTTTAAGCTCCTTGGGATCAACCACAACCACATCCGGTGCGACATTCACATGATCGCCGCGCTCATAAACGGATGCCATAATATCTCCGATCTCTTTGCGAACCGATTCCGGCGTGATTCCATGCTCTTGATTATATGCCTCTTGTTTCTCTCGCCGCCGGTTGGTTTCATCCAAGGCCGCTTGCATTGATCCTGTGATACGATCCGCGTATAAAATCGCCTTGCCATCTACATTCCGCGCAGCGCGGCCTATGGTTTGAATAAGCGAGGTGCGAGAACGCAAATAGCCCTCTTTATCCGCATCCAAAATCGCCACAAGACCGCATTCGGGAATGTCTAAACCTTCACGCAGCAGGTTGATTCCCACAAGCACATCTACCTTGCCCAAGCGAAGATCGCGGATGATCTCTATACGCTCGAGCGTATCCACGTCCGAATGAATATAGCGCACCTTAATTCCGGCCTCTTCCATGTAAGAGGTCAGTGCCTCAGCCATCTTCTTCGTGAGAGTCGTGACTAGCACGCGCATATTTTTCTCTGTGACCTGTCTAACTTCGGCAAGCAGATCATCAACCTGATTATCCGTAGGCCGGATAATCACAGGCGGGTCAATGAGCCCCGTAGGTCGCACGATCTGCTCGGCAAAAACACCGCTCGTTTGCCCTAACTCCCAAGCCCCCGGTGTTGCAGAAACAAACAAGGTCTGCGGTCGCATCTCGTTCCACTCTTCAAACCGAAGTGGGCGGTTGTCCACGCAAGAGGGTAAGCGGAAGCCATAATCCGAAAGTGTTGTTTTCCGCTTATAATCACCGCTGGCCATGGCATGAAGCTGCGGGATCATATTGTGGCTTTCATCAACAAACAAAAGCGCATTATCCGGCAGGTACTCAAACAAAGTCGGAGGAGGCGTACCCGCAGCGCGCCCCGTTAAGTAACGCGAATAATTTTCGATCCCCGCACAGCCCCCCGTTGCCGCCATCATTTCCAGATCAAATGTCACGCGCTCACGAAGGCGCTGTTCTTCAAGAAGCTTGTTGTTTTCTTTAAAATAAGCAAGGCGCTCTTTGAGATCCTCTTTAATAAACCGCGCCGCCTTATCTAGCCTAGGCTTGGGCGTTACAAAATGGCTATTGGCGTAAAGTTTGATATGAGGCAACTCGCCACTTCTTTGCCCCGTCAGAGGATCAATCTCGATAATTTTTTCGATCTCATCGCCGAAGAGCGACAAACGCCACGCACGATCCTCCATATGGACAGGAAATATCTCGATTGTATCGCCTTTCACGCGAAAATTGCCGCGCCCAAAGCCGATATCGTTTCGGTTATATTTAAGCTCGACAAACTTGGCCAGCAATTCTTGGCGAGGAATCTCCTGTCCCTCATGGAGGCTAAGGGTCATGCTCTGATAGGTTTCAGCATCGCCAATACCATAAATGCAAGACACGGAAGCCACGATAATCACATCACCCCGCTCAAAAAGCGCCTGCGTTGCGGCATGGCGCATGCGGTCGATTTGATCGTTAATCATCGACTCTTTTTCGATATAGGTATCTGTTCGTGCCACATAGGCTTCAGGTTGATAATAATCGTAATAGCTCACAAAATACTCGACCGCATTATGAGGAAAGAAGCTCTTCATCTCGCCATAGAGCTGCGCGGCCAGAGTCTTATTCGGCGCTAAAATCAGCGTAGGCCGCTGAAGGTTCTGGATCAGCTTGGCCATGGTAAAGGTCTTGCCAGAGCCAGTGACTCCGAGCAGCACTTGGTCTCGCGCCCCCTCCCGAAAGCCGGACTCGATCGCCTCAATAGCCTGAGGTTGATCGCCCGCCGGTTCATAAGCGGAAACGAGGTGGAAGGATTCAGGATTCAGGGAAGATTCCTTCACATTTCTCTCACAGAAATAAGATGATTTTCATCATTGAAACAAAAATATAGCCTATGTCAGATAAAATGATCATTTATACCGCCGAGATTTTTTACCATGGCAAAGCAAAGTTCGCAGGCTATAAACATATTGCCAAGAACTTTAACAACGCCATGGGGAAAAAGATCAAGGTAGAAATGATCATTTTATCTGACATAGGCTATAGCTGCTCAAAAATCAGGAACATCACAAAA
>JBFXDW010000057.1:0-12509 GCA_050180745.1 Bdellovibrionales bacterium
TCTTGGGCCTTGGCCTACGGCAGTTCTCAATGTCCCCCGCAAGACTCTTGCAGGTTAAGCAAGAAATCCGCCGTCTTGACATAAGCGATTGCGTGGAGTTCGCAGGAAAAATTCTTTCTCAAAGCGACGAAGCCGAGATAGCTACATTGCTGGATCGAGGGCCTTAAAATAAATCAAGCCTATAACTATAAAAACAAGGCACTGTCTTATGACAGTGCCTTGTAAATTCGGTAGAGCAATGATCCTAATAGATCGTTGTCGTCCCACCCGGCGTTTTAATCCCGGGACGTTGATATTCTGTTGCTCCAGACTGCTGAACTGAAGATGGGTAATTAGAAACGGTCGGTGCTCCATACCCTTGGCTTTGATAGGCCTTGGCCATCGCTGCAGCACCTGTTTCAAGATCACTCCCCCCCACTGCTGGCAACGCCGCAGTCGGTAAGGTGTCATCCGTCACAGATTCCAAAAAGAACATGCCCATCGCCGTCCCTGCTGCCACACGTACCAACGTCTCGGTCCGTGCCGCTTCTCGATCCAAGAACCGAGAAATCGCGTTTCCAGCCTCAGCCATACCTTCAAAGGCAGCCTCTTTATAACCCTTCTTCACTTCTGTAATCACAACCGTATCACCCGAAGCCGTCGTTTGAGACCCTGCACTCGACAAAGCATCACCAAAGCTTGAGACAAATTCAGCCGCCGCAGGCAAAACAATCCGCTTGAAATAACGGTGATCAACTTCGGTAGCCATCCCCCCAAGTGTTGTTTCTGGATCCAACGCTATCGCGTTAATCCTATATTCTTTCCCCTTATAGCTCACCAAATTAAAGGACAGAGTCAGATTCTCATACATGACCTTGAACTGTCCAATGGCACGCGCACCCCGAAGAGGACCCGACAGAATCTGAACCATAATCGGCCCCGGCACATCCGAATTCGCTTCTATTAAAAGCTGAGCATAATTAACCGTCCCCGCAGGAACCAAAACCTTAGGCTCAATCACATCTTTTGACGCCACAACAGCGTTGTTCATGCCTTGAGCGCTCTTAACCTCACTGCCTTGCGTGGCTGTCTCAACCTGAGGCACACCAGCGACAACCTTAATTCCCTTAGGAGACCAACTGGTCATAAGAGTCTGCATTTGTTGTTGCATAGCCTGAGCCAACGTATCATCGGCAGGACGCACAGCCTGTTGCTGCATTTGCTGCTGCAAAGACTGCATCTTTTCCTCATTCCGCTTTTGCTCAGCCTGCCATTCACGCTTCAAACGCTCAGTCTGCGCATTAAATTCTTCCATCGCCTGTTTGCGAGCCAGCTCGTCAATATCAAGGCCGCTTATATTTTTGCCGATTGGTGTCGGCATAGCACTTCCTTGATTTTCAATAGCTTCTTGGACACGATTCTCATTCGCCATTTTATTTTGTTCTGCAAAAAATGGCGTTACATCGCCCCCTGGAGCCTCCTGCATGCTCGGTGGCGTAACCATGCGCGCGCTCTCAACCCCACTGGTCTCATCGGTGAAAGCACCCAACGCACCAGCAATGGCCAAACCAACAACACCAACAATAAGCCCCAGTTTAACAACAGGCTTATTGAGCATATTCCTGATCTGGTCTTTCTTAGAAACAGATGTACCAGAACCTTCATCGATTTCCATTTCATCGAACTGACCTGGTTCAAATTCGTCAAAATTATCTGTCATTTCGTGTCATCCCGCATCAATCGCGCCCGCACCATGGCACCATTATCAGACATTAAAAGAACTGGCGCATCACCAATCTCATACACCGTCATCCCATCTGCTGAAGATGCAGAAGCATTCCAAGCTGGAGATAACAGCGTCAACGGCGTCCGCACATAGACATTCTCGCCTACTTTCCATGCTTTCGTTCGTGTGTCGACACCACCAATTTTCAGACGCGAAGCATTCTTAGGGGGCGCATTTTCAAGAATCATAGAGATCAACTCTCCCCCAGCCACAGGTCCTGCCTGCCGTTGCCGGATAAGCGGCGCCTTAGCCATAGGACCAAGACGAGGAATACGTGCATCATAACGCATATGGAACGTATCATCTCCAGACGTAAGACGGAAAATAATCGGTGTTGAAAGCCCCTTAAGAAGCAAGGAGAGATTGCCCCGCCCAACACGCGTTAATGGTACAACCCGTACAACGTGAGACCCAGCTTGCGTCGGCGTAACTTCAAAATTACCGCCAACACCAACATCTAAAATTGGCCAAGGCTGCCCCGTTTGATCAACAATATCAACTGTCGTAACATAACCAGCCGCCAATTTAATTTGCGGCGGCGCAACGCCTGGATCCAAAGAAATGCCAACGACCTTCACTTCACCCTTCGGCGCACCAGTCGAAGGAGACTGTGCCGCATCCTGCATGTCCTCAAGCTTCTGCATAAAACGACGAACCTGATCATCCGACAAAGGCAACAAACCTTGCGAAGCACGCTTAAAGGAATTTTCGTTATATTCGCGCTCTCTCTTATCTTGCTCCTCTGCCGCACGCGCCGCAGCCTCTTCAGCTTTTCGCTGATAATCGAGCTCTTCCTCAATCGAGTTGGGCATCGCAGGCACATCAGATAGATCAACGCCAGCGCTACCTTCATCTTTGGTGGGCATGCCAAGAGCCTCACGAACAGCAGACGACAACGCAGGCGGCTTATCTTCAGCCCAAGCAGGCACAACACACGCCGCAGCGAGCACCAATCCTACAACAACGCACAAAGCTGCTGATGTAAAAAACGACTGTTTCTGTTTATCCAACAAACGCATCCTCGAATCAGTTGCCTCTATCAGAGAGCACCTTTTTATCTTTCACCTGAATGGCGTTAAGATAAGGTTTATAGATTATGTCTCTCTTCCTATTCCACAAACCACGATCTTGGTCAAGTCCCTGAAAGTAATAAAGAAAGCCAGAAAAGACATTAACCATAACAGAGTCATCACTGCACGATCCAAGAATCAATCCCGATCCCCGAGGTGTTCTGTTCAGTTGGCACACGACTCAAGATTAAGCGTATCACAGCTTGTGAACGACTTGATACCAGATTATTTGTCGCATAATTCATAACTACAGGCATCTCAACAACCCATTTATAGCGCCCATCGACATCAATACCTTTTCCGACGATAACAGGCATATCTGATGGTGCTGTTGTCAAAACTAATTGATATCCTTGGAATTTTTCCTTCACGCTGCGTTCAAAGAACCCCTTAATAAAGCTGACCCAGCCAGCCTCCGTAAAACGGCTGCGCTGCGCAAGGATTCTCTGATCAACATCACCAAAACCAAAAGTCAAAATATCGGTAATGGCCGTAGCACTCCATGAGATGATGGTCTGATCAGTCAAGTTAGGCTCCATCATAGACGCCATAGGACCACGAGACCCATCGGGATTCTGAGAAGCATACTGATAAATAGGGCGCAATACAGGAGTCAGCAGAACAATTAATACGATAAGTCCAATAACAATATAATTCTGTATTGTAATAAGACGCTCTAACTTTTTCCGTTTCTCAAAAAAAGCTTCTAGATGAGAAACCTGATCTCCTTCTTCAGGAGGATCCTGCAAAAATTCTCGTGCTTTTTGGGTAAACTGGTTAAATCCGCCCAAATTCAAGCCCAACCCCAAATCAGGCATCTTTACCTTCGGCACTTTAGCACTCAGCGCATTGGAAGACGGCTCTTTTGTGTTCATCACGCCCTCCGTCTATCGTTGCTGCGCAATCCAGTTCTCAATCCCAATACCCATAGGATTCTGCAACGTCGAAACGCGCGTGATCAAGAGAGCCAAATTAACCCGCATAGGCTGAGGAGGCTCATTACCATCGAACTGAATAATCGCAGGAACGCTTAAAAGCCATTTATAAACACCATCACGCACCATTTCTGAACGAATCTCTGGCGCCGTTTCCAAGGACAATTGCACAGTCAGTTTCCGCGCTTCAATAGCATCCAATATCCGCGCATCTTTCATCGCCTTAGTAAAGCTCTCCCACCCTTTAGGTGTAAAATGAGCCGATGATGCTTGAAGCCTTTGACGATAATTATTGTACCCAAAGCTCATCACATCCTTGGCTTTAGCCGCAGCCCATGCGATCACTTCAGCACGCGCTTTAAAAGGTTCCGCAAGCGGCACAATGTTAATGATCCTCCCATCCGCCGTCGTTGCAAAATAAATTTGGCGCGTTTCGGTCATAAGCGCCATACTCACTAGCGCCATACCAAGCAGCACAATGACAACGCCCTGAATCACACTAATCCGCAGCAACAACCGATACCCGTCACGATAGAAAGCGTTACGAGATAAAATAGTTTTAACAGCATCTTTAACGGACATAATGGCCCCCTCTTTGCGTTTCTTTACGCATACTATTTCCCAATTTCGCAAATAAAATCAGGAGTTGAACTTCCCGTATTATACTCGGCAGACCCCTTACACGTCGGACAAATACGATTATGCCGCCCTTGTGATTTAAACTTCTTTAAACACATCAGACAAACACGCATCATAACTTCGGGAGAGTCCTCATCGATTTCATTAGCAGGACTTTTTGTTGAAATTCGCTTTGTCTTCGTCTGCGTGACAAGCGTCTTTTTCTTAGCACGTTTAGGAATGTCCGTCCGCTTATAGCCACGCTTCCGCCCCGGTGCCGTTCGTCGAGGCAAGCCAAGCCGCGCAGCCCTAGTCATCACAGCAGCCACAGAACGCCCTAAATTTTCAGCGATGTCTTCTTGAGGAACTTTCTGATGCCAAAGTGTGCGCAACAAATCATCTTGATCCTGCCATGAAACGGTCGGCTCTTGAGATTCAGAGTCCACTACTTCCTCTACCAGATCGTCTGATATATCGTCCTGGGTCACGTGCGTAAGCTTCCTTATTGTTTCTACCATCCCTTAAAAGCATGGCATGCTCTAGAAAATAATGAAACTATTTATCACGGAACTGGTCAAATTTTTATTAACAAGGATCAGGCCGTTACTTCTTTACCTACATTGACCCGCCAGGCTTGAAATTCATCGCCACACCCGCATTTTCCCATTTTTGGTTTGCCGCAGCTGTAGTCGCAATATATTGCTGCGTCGCGGCCGACTGCATGACCTGCCCATAATCAGTCGGGGTACGATTGGAGGAAACTTTCTCAGCCTGAAGCAGATTATAGAGGATTCCCGGCAACCCGCCATCTTCCACAACGCCCGAGCGGATTCCTTCGTCTTTACGATCTTTTGGCCCCCAGAAGAGCATACTCATCCGATCATCGCCACCACTACGCCGCTTCTTTTTCTTGGGCAGCCCCGTATCTTCGTCAATCTCTTCCTTATCGCCCTCTTCAGGCCACTTACATTCTTCCCAGTTAACATAAAGAAAGTCTTGTATCGCACTAGAAATAAAAGGGAAATTTGCCAGAAGATCACGAAACATCACTGCTGCATTATAAATTGCTTCTTCTTCGAGATGCTTGACTTCCTCTTTTTGGGCATCCGTATCCATACCCTTACGAGCAGCCATAACGGGGGTCATGCAATTGTCCTTAAGACGCTTAGCCCACTCGCCTGCTAACTCACTGCGCTCACGCTCACCATTTTCCTTGTAAATCTCGGAAATAGTCCGAAAGCGGCTGACCAGACACTCTGACCAATACCACCAATCGTTAAAAGGCGCTCTTTGTGAATAGGTCTGAGCCATCGAGAATTTCCTTAAATACGTTAATTAGATGGTATTTAACACTTAATTTCTATCCAGAAAAGACTAGTTTATCACTTTCAGGCAACAGATATCTGATCAAGATATCCGGCCAGCCGAACGCAAATAAGCGCTGTTACGCTCGCCCCACAGACGCGCCAGCTCATCCCGCTTCATAACCGGCGATGCATAACGAGGCTTTTCCATACGCGGCGCACGCGTTTCGCCCGTTGCCTCACGATCCAAAAGTTCTTCCATCTTGGCAGGAAGGCGGCCATGCTCCACCATACCGCTACCAATACCTTCTAAGGATTCTTCCTGAGGACTGGTCGTACCACGAAAAATACTATTCGCTACTTTGCCAGCACAATTGTCAAACCACGGCGATTTCAAGAGATTCTGCATATCCTCAGAAATTGCGGGCAACTTAGCCAAAAGCTCCCGAAAAAGCGCATCAAGACTGTCCGCCATTTGCACAGTATAGGCTTCGGCATCTTCTCCCTGAGGCATGCTTGATTCTGACTCATCCGTCAAACTATGAAGCCGCCCTATGAAATCCGTTATCGCAGCCGTTTTTTCTTGCTTTTCACGAATAGGTATAAAAACATCAGGGTGTGGTGGATTCGCATAAACACGCGCAACGGTCGTCAAGCGATCCAAAATCACCTGCGTCCAGTACATCCACTCGTCATAAGACGGTTTTTGATAATTCTCGTTCATAACCAATGGCCCCATTTCGTTATGAGGTCCTTTTACACCATTTTGAAGATAGTGACAAGAAAGGTTAACGAGATATTTAGATAAATTGGAGTATCCTTGGCCATCTTTTCTCTGCTGGAGTTTTCTTATGCACCCCATTCTTGAAACCTATAAAGACACTCTCCTCACAAAATATGCCTGCTTTGAAGGCCGCGCAAGCCGCCGCGAGTTCTGGACCCTAAGCCTTATTACAGCTGCAATAACGTTTGCTATCAATATATTAAGCAGCGTTCTTCATGCTCCGGCTTTACTGTTACTCTCCCTACTCGTCATTTTAGGAACCTTCATTCCTCTTCTCGCAGTATCGATCCGCCGCCTTCATGATACAGACCGAAGCGGCTGGTGGCTTCTAACAAATATGATCCCCTTTATCGGCGGCATTATTCTGCTGATCTTCTACCTCCTTCCAGGAACCGAAGGCCCTAACCGCTTTGGCCCCGATCCCTACGGCAATCCTGCGACAATTGAGCAGATTGAGGACTAAAGCCCTGTTAACCATAGGTTACAGAGAACAAAAGAAAAGTACGAAGCGCAAAATCAAAAACCAACGCCACAGGAGCCATTTCCCTCTCCTTATAGGCCCGCAGCAGATACCTCACGCTTAGACAATCCGATCACACGGATTTTGCGAGCCCCTTGATATTAAGCTTAAAGCTCATAAAATCAAAAACCGCACGAGACTAGCTCTTGTGCGGTTTTTACATACATATGAGTTGCTTTTGTTGAAATTTATATCTATAATCAGATCTTGTTAAGCAACTAAATTTCAAAGGAGGGCGTTATGAGTATTCTAGGATGTATGAATCATAGGAAAGCTAAAAACGGCGATAAACCTCTTAGCGATAAGGCTATGCAAGTTTTGTTCGGAGCTGTTCCAGAGCGAAAAACGCGCTCTCAAAGGAAACAACCACCCAAGACTGATGCAGAAACAAATCTCATCAAGGCTGTGGGCGAAACACTTGGTGTTGACCCCAAAAGTGCCGTTGTTGTAACGGGAAACATCTGGACACTACCTGCATGCCAGACCATGAAAGCTGCAGGTGTCAATGTCAGTAACGTTCAGATGATCGACGAAGACACCGCCCGTGTAACCGCACGCATCGCAAATACCCCCATGAGTATGCGGCTCACACGAACAGAACCGTCCCCTGCTTAGATTCAGGATTAAGATTTAGGAATAAACCCGCTAAGAAGCTCTGAAACGGCCTCGGCTTGGTCAACGGCCATCATCCCAACATTGTGATAGCCCGCATCGACATAGAAAATCTCTCCCGTCGTGCCAGAGCCGAGATCGCTCAAGAAGTAGAGCGCCGTATTTCCGACTTCTGTTTGCTTGACATTCCGGCGAAGCGGCGCGTTGATCTCGTTCCAGCGCAGGATGTACCGGAAATCGCCAATACCGCTAGCTGCCAGAGTTTTGATCGGCCCTGCCGAAATAGCGTTCACACGAATGTTCTTTGGCCCCAAATCGACCGATAAATAACGAACCGAAGCTTCCAGTGCCGCCTTGGCCACACCCATAACATTATAATGAGGCATACAACGCTCAGCTCCGATATAAGTCAGAGTCAGAAGCCCCCCCCCCTCTTCCATTAATGGTAAGGCTCGCTGCGCCACGGCTGTGAAGGAATAGCAAGAGATATCAAGAGTCTGCAGGAAATTCTCCCGCGTTGTGTTCACATAAAGCCCATCGAGCTCTTTTTTGTCCGAAAAAGCAATTCCATGAACAACAAAATCAAGCTGTCCCCACTTATCCTTTAACGTTTCAAATAAAGTATCCAGACTTTCTTCATCTGTTACATCACAAGGCAATACGATGTTAGACCCTAACGACTCGGCTAACGGCATAACCCGTTTTTGCAAGGCTTCACCCTGATATGTAAAAGCAATCTCTGCACCTTGCGCAGCCAGCGCCTGAGCAATCCCCCACGCAATTGAGCGGTCATTCGCCACGCCCATAATAAGGCCTCGCTTCCCTTGCATCAAGGTGCCTTGAATGATGCCGTTCTCTTGTTCCATTAGATTCCTCATTCCGATCATATACTTGAAAATCTGCTCTGTAATGTAAAAGCACTCCCTAATGAATTCAAGAGGGTATTAAAATGAACAGCAAGACAGAAACTATAAGCTCGTGCATCTTCCCCTGATCCCTTATATAGTGAAGAATCTTATGAGAAAGGCAGAGAATCATGACCGAATGGATAAACGCGATTATTATGGGAATTGTCGAAGGCGCAACAGAGTTCCTTCCTATTTCCTCAACCGGCCACCTTCTTATGATGAAAGAAATTTTAGGTTTTCAAGGGCCCGAAGGGAATGTCTTCGAAATCGTCATCCAATTCGGCGCTATTCTGGCTGTCGTTGCCCTCTATTTTGGGCGACTATGGCGCGTCCTGATCGAATGCCCACAAAGTAAGGATGCCCAGCGCTTTATCGCTGTCGTCCTGATTGCCTTTCTACCCGCCGCTTTGATCGGCGCCTTAGCCCATGACTTCATCAAGGCCGTTCTTTTTAATCCGACAATTGTGGCTGTGATGTTTATCCTCGGCGGCCTTGCTATTTTATGGATAGAAAAAAAAGCGCCCGCCCCTACAATCAGCGAAGTCGAGCACATGCCCATCAAAACCGCTCTTCTCATTGGCTTTTTCCAGTGCTTAGCAATGATTCCGGGAGTGTCTCGATCCGGCGCAACAATTATGGGCTCGTTATGGCTCAAAGTTGAACGCCGCGCAGCCGCAGAATTCTCGTTTTTTCTGGCCATTCCTACCATGGCAGGCGCAACGGCGTATGACCTTTATAAAAACTGGTCTCATCTGACGCTTGATGATGGGGCACTCATCGCCGTTGGTTTTGTAACGGCTTTCGTCTCAGCGCTGATCGTCGTCAAAGCCTTCATTGCATTTCTTTCCAAACATGGCTTCACCCCTTTTGCATGGTACCGCATTGCCGCAGGCATCATTGCCCTTGTCGGACTGCACTGGGGGTAATACACTCCTTTATGAATCTTCCACTTTAAGAGCCGGAAAAAACAAATGGGACCCCAGCCGGAGCTTGTGCTCGCGAAGGCGGGTACTGGCATGACGGAATTATTAGGTAAGCCTGTCTTTTAATCCCAACCGTCACCCCAGCGAAGGCTGGGGTCCCATTTTTTTAAATTGTAATCTTCCAACTCTTCATTCGTAATGGGTATATGAATCTTAAGATCAAAGAAAGGAGTTCTAAATGTCTATCAAGAAAAGAGTCGCTGTCCTCATGGGCGGCTGGACCTCAGAACGAGAAGTTTCTCTGACAAGCGGCGCCGCCGTATGCAGGGCCATAGAAGAGCTCGGCCATGAGCTGATCGCCATAGATGTCCAACGTGACCCCATGCGCTTAACCCAGAGCTTGCTCCAGCAAGCAGGTGGCAAACCGGACATGATCTTTAATGCTCTTCACGGCCGGATCGGCGAAGACGGAACAATGCAGGGATTCCTTGATATGATCGGCATTCCCTATACGCACTCGGGCGTGTTGGCCTCAGCTGTAGCCATGGATAAACCTGTCATGAAGCTGCTGGCCCAAGCGGCTGGTGTTCCCTGCCCCAAGGGGTACACAGTCACACGAGACGAAATTTTAAAGAAAGGCTATCCTCTCAAACCTCCCTTTGTTATCAAACCAACAAATGAGGGCTCGAGTGTCGGTGTAAGACTCGTCAAAACTGAAACCGATATCGCAAAAATAGAAGAAGATGGATGGATTTATGGAAACCGCGTTCTAGTTGAGTCCTATATCGCAGGTCATGAGCTAACCGTCGCTGTTCTCGGCAACGACAAAGAAGCCAAAGCACTGGCCGTAACCGAGTTGCGCCCCATTCATCAAGAATTTTACGACTACAAGGCCAAATATACGGATAACCAAACCGAGCATCTGATCCCCGCCCCCATTCCCGCAGAGATTGAATCCACACTTCTTGATTTTGCAGTCAAGGCCTATCGCGCCGCAGGTTGCCATGGCGCAGCACGCGCTGATTTCCGCTGGGACGACAAGCAAGAAGGGACATCAGGAATTTATTTTCTTGAGCTCAATACACAGCCCGGATTAACGCCTCTTTCATTGTTACCAGAGCAAGCTAAATACAAAGGCATGGATTTTAAAATGCTCGTAGATTGGATTTTGGAGCACGCCATATGCCCCGCGTAAAAAGAAAGAAGTTAAGAGGAAGCGTGCGTCAAAATAACGCCCAAGAGGAAGAAGAAGAAAGCTGGCTGCGCTTCTTCGGGTTCTGGCCGCGCTTGGCATTCTTAGTGCTGGGCTGCGTTGCGTTAATTATTTTAACGGGATGGTTCTGGCATGGTGACTGGCCACGCGAAAAACGGCAAGAGATCAAAAAGGCCTCACTTGAACTCAGTAAAGATATAGGCTTTGCGGTTCAGGATGTTATGGTTGAGGGTCGTCGCTATACCGATAAACAGGATATTATCAAAGCGCTCGGGATCAAAGCAGGGCAGCCGATCTATGGCTTTAATCCGCATCAGGCCTATGAGGACATTATGAAGCTGCCGTGGGTGCGTAGTACCAGCATTCTGCGCAGCCTGCCCAACAAAATTATTATCCGCCTTCAAGAGCGCACCCCCGTTGCACGCTGGCGGCACAAGGAAAGAACTCTTGTTATAGACAGCGAAGGACAGCCTATCTCCGCCGCTAAAGACAATCAATTTCCCTCCTTGCCTCTTATCATAGGGGACATCAAACCCGAACAAACAGAAAAACTGATTGCCATTTTGGACGAATTCCCCAGCATTGCGCAAAGGCTTAAAGCAGCCGTAAGGATTAGTGGAAGACGTTGGGACTTGCATCTGCACCCCAACATTACGGTACGCCTCCCTCAAGAAGACGAACGCTATGCGATGTTGCGTCTGGAGGAACTCATGAAACAACAAAAAATCGAACAGCGTGGTGTAAAAACTATTGATCTACGCTTGCGAGAAAAAGTATTCATTGAGCCTATCTCTCCTCCTACGGATGACGAGGAACAACACCCATGAGTTTTGTCCAGTGGTTACTCGATAAACCGCGCGCAGCACAAGGTGATGTGTATGCGGCGCTTGATATTGGCACGAGCAAAATTGCCTGTTTTATCGCGCGCCTTGATGAGGATGACACGCCCAGCGTCATTGGAATCGGACATCAATCCTCTGCGGGCGTACGTGCAGGTTTAGTTTCCAACATCGAAACCCTGCAACAAGCGGTGTCTTCAGTCGTCAACACGGCTGAGCAAATGTCAGGCGAGACGATCAATCGCGTTATTGTGAATGTTGCAGCGCCGCTTTTGACATCACAAACCGTGGGGGTTAAGCTCCCCCTCAATGGACGGGAGATTACGCCGCTCGATATGGAACGGCTTGTTGCCCAAGCCCAAACCATTGGCATAGAAAAGAGCGAACAAGGCGAAGACAGCGATGCGCTGGAGCTTTTGCATACCCTGCCTGTTCAATACGCACTTGATGGCCAGCGCGGGATTCGTGAGCCTACAGGGATGATCGGCAGCACCTTACGGGCTGACTATCATCTGATCTCAGCGGCCTTTGGCCCAGTGCGAACTCTGGAAACCGCCATTGCCCGTTGCCATCTCGAAGTTGAATGCATGATCGCCGCTCCCTTGGCCAGTGGGCTTTCCTGCTTGGTTGAAGATGAAATGGATCTAGGTTGTACGCTCATTGAAATAGGAGCAGGCACAACATCAATCGGCGTATTTTGTGACGGACATCTTCTTTTCGCCGATGGGCTCCCCATTGGAAGCGCCCATATCACTAAAGATATTGCACGAGGGCTCACAACAACCTTCTCACATGCCGAGCGCTTAAAAACGCTTTATGGAAGCGCCGTCATGTCCCCCACAGACGAACGCGAAATTATCGACGTGCCTCAGATAGGGGAAGAAGAACCCGAATTCGCTAATCACATTCCCAAGATTCTTTTGCTGGAAATCATCCAACCACGTCTTGAAGAAATCTTGGAAATGGTCAGCACGCGGCTGGAAAAAAGCGGGTTTTCAGATATCGCAGGCAAACGCGC
>JBFXDW010000058.1:0-12183 GCA_050180745.1 Bdellovibrionales bacterium
CCATAAAGCAATGTGAAAAGCGCTTTATCACGCAGCGCAATCCAGTTTTCTTCCTCTGCTTCAAATGCTGTTTCCAGAATCTCATCAGCATCGTTTTCCGAGACAGGCCTTGGTAAACGGCGTCCTGTCTTAGGAGCGCGCAAAAGATCAATAGCGGGATTGTGAAGCCGTCCTGTCCGGTCAAGCCAACGGAAGAAATTGCGTACTGCGGCTAGAGCTCGTGCACGAGATGAGGCCTGATGCGCTTCGCGTGCCATAAAGGCAAGCCATGCCCGAAAGTCCGTCAGGGATAAAAGGGAAAGTGTATCAAGGCTTGGCTTATGGGCTTTGTAGGAAGCTATAAATTTCAAGAAAGCAGAAAGATCACTTTGATAGGAAGATACGGTGTGTTCTGCGGCGCGGCGCTCTTCTGCGAGCCATGCGCGCCAGTGCGCTATGGCATTGATAACGTCTTCAGCTGCGGGGAGGAGGGAGGATTCAGGATTCAGCATTCAGGATTCAGGGGGGAGGGGTTAGGGATTGGGGAGCAGGGATCCCTGATCCCCGATCCCTGACCCCTGAATCCTCTTTAAAGCAAAAACTTCCGCAAACAGCGCTCTAGAACACCGCCGAGGCATTCTACTTGTTCCGTTGCCAAATCTGTTGCGTAATACATGGGGTTTGCATGTCCTAATGCCAGCAGTCCGGGAGGTAATCCCTCGCGCAGAGTCAAACGGACTAGCGCTTGTGATTGTACGAGCGGGGCATGGGTCAGGAAAAGTTCCTTAGGGGCAGGATGAACTTCCTCAAGCAAACTGTTGCTGCAGCCTAGCCAGCGGTTGACGAACCCCGGAGCAACAACATGAAGTCCATTATAATCGCCTTGCTCAAGCCAGCCGCCAGCTTCTAGGAAAAAGCCGATTCCTACATGTTCCAGAAGAGCCGCGAATTGATGGGTTACCAATGGTACAAGCCCTGCAAAATCTCGCGCATCCAACATTGCCGCGATGGCCGCATTCATGCGGTTCTGGCGCTGAATATGCTCTTGCATGAGCTCCATCAAATCTTCGCTTTCCGCTTTGAGCGCAATAAAATCATCTTGGAGCTTAGCCAGGCGATAACGCTGAAAGTCTTGTATGCCTTCGCCTTTTGGAGGATCAAGTGGCAACAGCGCATTCAAGAGATCCCCGTTTTCTTCGAGAAAATCAGGGTTCTCGAGCAAATAAGCGCGGACCTCGTCTGCACTTAGGCTTTGTGTTGCTGTGCTCGGTTGATCAAAGGACACGGGGGGAACAAACCTTTCTTTCTTCTTCTTACGCTGTTGGAATAGTTTGGCCTGTTTTTTTCCAATCTTCAACAAATTGAGCTAGGCCCTTATCCGTTAAAGGATGTTTAAAAAGTTGCTTGATAACTGAGGGCGGGATTGTGGCTACATCCGCACCCATGATGGCTGCTTCAACAACATGCATGGGATTGCGCACCGAAGCAACCAGAACTTCTGTTTCAAAGTCAGGATACGAATTATAGATCGAACAAATATCCGCAATCAAGTCCATGCCGGATTGGCCGATATCGTCCAAACGGCCTACAAATGGTGAAACGAACGTTGCGCCCGCTTTGGCGGCCAGAATGGCTTGGGCTGCTGAAAAGCAAAGCGTGACATTGACCATTGTCCCGTTGCTGGTCAGGTTTTTACAAACCCTAAGTCCCGCAGGGGTTAGCGGCACTTTAACGGCAATATTATCGGCTATTTTAGCCAATGTGTTGGCCTCGGCCATCATGGGTTCATACTCGGTTGAGGCGACTTCGGCGCTTACAGGGCCTTCTACGATAGAGGAAATCTCACGAATGAGCTCGATAAAATTGCTGTGGCCGGATTTGGCGACTAAAGAGGGGTTGGTCGTTACGCCATCCAAGAGGCCTGTTTCAGCTAGCTCTTTAATCTCGTTCAAATCGGCTGTATCAATAAAGAACTTCATTCTATCATTCTCCTTGGTATGATTCGTAAAAAAAGATAATCCTTCTATGATGCATAGCGCAGCTTCTAACAATTCTCAAATCTATAAAATTCTTCTGCCGCTTCCGGTGGGTGATGGTTATGATTATTTGCTGCCTGATGAGATGGGGCCTTTAGAGGCGGGTACATTTGTAACCGTACCTTTTGGCAGCAAGGAAGCCGTTGGTATGGTGCGCGGTCTTAGTCATGACTGCATTCCGCTCAATAAACTCAAAGAGATAAGCGGCACTCTTAATCTACCGCCTTTACCAGAAGATGTGCGCGCTTTTATTGATTGGGTGGCTGGATATACACTGACGCCTTCCGGCATGGTTTTGAAGATGGTGCTGGGGGGAAAGTGGCGGCCTCTTAAAGATAAGGATAGTCTGGACTATCCTTTGCCTGATCCAAATGCGTTCATTCATAACCTCACGGAAGATCAGAAGAGTGCGGCTGAACATATTGTTTCACAAGTTAAAAAACAAAAATTTGCGGCAACGCTTCTTGATGGTGTGACAGGGTCAGGCAAAACGGAAGTTTATGCTGAAAGCTTGGCGCAGGCTTTTCGACAAGGTCAACAGGCGCTTTTGCTTTTGCCAGAAATATCTATGACGGCGGCGCTCTTTGATCGTTTGACCAAAAGGTTTGGTGTGGCACCGACATTATGGCATTCGGGATTAACGGAAAAACAGCGTCGCCTTAACTGGCATGCGATTGTGCAAGGTGGGGCGCAGTTTATCCTTGGAGCGCGTTCGGCTCTTTTTCTGCCTTACGCGGATTTGGGCGTGATCGTTGTCGATGAAGAGCATGAAGGCGCTTATAAGCAAGAGGAGGGGGTGGTTTATCATGGCCGTGATATGGCCGTGGTAAGAGCGCACATCAGCGATATCCCTGTTGTTCTGGCTTCGGCTACGCCTTCGCTTGAGACTCTGAATAACGTTGCGCAAAAGAAATATACGCGACTTGTTTTGGAAAGCCGTTTTGGACAGGCCGTTATGCCAGAAATCAATCTGATTGATTTACGGGCGGAAACGCTACCTGCGCAGAACTTTATCAGCGACCCTCTTTTAGAGGCCTTGCAAGAGGTGCGCGAAAAGGGCCAGCAAGCGATGCTGTTTTTGAACAGGCGCGGCTATGCGCCGCTGACTCTTTGTCGGGGCTGTGGCCATCGCTTACAGTGTCCATCCTGTACGAGCTGGCTGATTGAGCACAAACGGACGGGCCGTTTGCATTGTCATCATTGTGGCTATAGTTGCGTTTTGCCTAAGACATGCCCTGTTTGTGAGGCTGAAGACAAGTTTGCCGCTTGTGGGCCGGGGATCGAGCGCATTGCCGAAGAGGTCAAAGTGCGTCTGCCCGACATGCGGTTTGCCATCATGGCCAGCGATACAGTAGAGGATGCAAAAGACGCGCAAGAGCTCGTCAATCAAATGCATGATCAAGAGTTAGACCTTCTGGTTGGTACGCAAATCATGGCCAAGGGCTATCACTTCCCGCGTTTGACGCTTGTGGGAGTTATTGATGCCGATCTTGGGTTAGCCGGAGGTGATCCTCGTGCGGCAGAGCGCACGTTTCAGCTTTTACAGCAAGTGGCAGGCCGCGCAGGGCGTGCGGAAGAGCGGGGCCGTGTCTTTCTTCAAACGACTGCGCCGGATCATCCTGTTATGAAGGCTCTTTTAAAAGGAGACCGTGACAGCTTTATGAAAGCAGAAATGCAAGAGCGTCAAGCGTATCATCTCCCGCCTTTTGGCAGGCTTGCCGCGCTGACTATTTCTGGCGCTAACAAGGAGCAGGTTATCACTATAGCGCAGCAGATTGTTGCGGTGGCCCCCCAAAATAAGCGCTTGCGCATTTTAGGTCCTGCGCCTGCGCCATTTGCGGTTTTGCGCGGGAAAACACGCTATCGTATTATGGTTCAATCTGGCCGTGGTGAGCCTTTATCGGCGGTGGTGAAAGACTGGCTTGCTTTGCTCAAGCTTCCACGCAGCATTAAGGTGCAGGTGGATATTGATCCGTATTCTTTTCTGTGAGACTGTCTGCCCATGACAAAAAAACTAGATATTAAAAATGGCGTTGTCGATATGACGCATGGCAGTGGCGGGCGCGCTATGGCGCAATTGATTGATCAAATGTTCACTGCTGCTTTCCAGAATGATCTCTTGAGCGAGGGCAATGATCAGGCGCGGCTTGATGTGCCTATGATCAAGGGGAGGCCTGCTCGTCTTTCTTACAGTACGGATACGTTCGTCGTTTCGCCGCTGTTTTTTCCGGGTGGCGATATTGGCTCGCTGGCTGTGCATGGAACGGTCAATGATGTGGCTTTGTCTGGTGCGAAGCCTCTATGGCTTTCGGCGGGCTTTATTTTGGAAGAGGGTTTTCCTCTTTTTGATTTGGATCGCATCGTTAAGTCTATGGCGGTGGCTGCGCGTGCATGCGGCGTTTCTATCGTAACAGGCGATACGAAAGTCGTTGAAAAAGGCAAGGCTGACGGAGTTTTTATCAATACCTCCGGCATTGGTGCGCTTGATCCGGCGCTTGATTTGTCGGTTTGTCATATTCAAGCGGGCGATGCTATTTTGCTGTCTGGCCCTTTGGGGGATCATGGCGTGGCAGTGATGGGATGTCGCGAAAACTTACAATTCGAAGAGGCGGTCCTTTCTGATTCCGCGCCGTTAAACGGGCTTGTTGAGGCTATGGTGGCAAGCGGCTGCGAGATTCATGCGATGCGTGATCCGACGCGGGGCGGGCTTGCCACAGCGCTTAATGAAATGGCGGCAGCGACATCTTTGGGCATGAGGATTTATGAAAAGGATATCCCCGTACGTCCGGCGGTGCGGGGCGTTTGTGAGCTTTTAGGGCTTGATCCGCTTTATGTTGCCAATGAAGGTCGCTTGATTGCGTTTTGTCCGGCGCCTCAGGCTGAGACTCTTCTTCGAGCGATGCGGGGTGTTGAGGTTGGTAAAGACTCTGTTTTGATAGGCCATGTTGTTGAGGATAAGAACCATTTTGTGGAAATGGAGACGGCTTTTGGTTCATCCCGCATGGTAGATTGGTTGGTGGGCGAGCAATTACCAAGAATTTGTTGATTAACACCTTTATAACCATAGGAATGGTATAAAATTTCTCTATGAAATAGGGGACGTATATGGCCATTATTCTGCAAGATGAACTTGATCGCTCGTTAAGTTTGCACGTTAAATTTCTGCGCAATGAAACTAAGTCTCATCGGCTTGATCTGAGCATGCAAAAAGCGCGTGAACTTGATTTCTCCGGCAAAAATGTAAGCGAAGGCGATTTCGTAGGCGCTATTCTGGATGGCAGTAATTTCCGAGATGCCAAGGCGCGTAAGGCCAATTTCTTTGGTGCGAATATGGCGCGGTGCGATTTCTCTGGCGCAGATGTGTCTCAGGCAGATCTGCGAGGGGCCTATATGCGGGGAGCTAATTTTACGAGCGCGACTTTGGATGAATCTAATTTCGGGGATGGCTCGTTGTTGCAGCGTGGGCTCGATGGCGACATTGCGCCGATCCATGATTTTAAAAAGCAGGGTAGTCGTATGGAAGGGACCGTCTTTCACCATGCGTCTGCTGAGCGTACGCGGTTTTCAAGTGCGGTTACGCTATCGACGGATTTGAGCTTTGCTAATTTTCGTGGGGCTAAACTGTCGGGTGTGAATTTCTCTGGGAGTAATTTGCGTGGCGTTTCTTTTGCGCAAGCTGATCTTTCTGGCTGCAATTTTAACGACACGAATATGAATTCCGTTATTCTGAGCGGCGCAATTCTGAAAAACTCAACATTTGAAAATGCAGATATGACGGCCTCTGTTATTGATGCCAGACAATATGGAACGGTTACTTTTGCAAATGCCAAGCTGCCTCGTGCGATTGAGAATCTGGATGCGCAGATTCAAGAAATTCTGACATCGCATAAATTATGGATTGATACGTTGGGACAAGAGGGCGATCAGGCCAATCTATCGGGCGTTGATCTTGCTATGGCAGTATTAAATGGTGTTCAGTTGCAGGCCGCCAATTTGAGTGCGGCGTTGTTGCGTGGTACCTCCTTTAGTTCAGGCGTTTTGTCTATGGCCGATCTGTCCGAATGCAATGCTTCTGGGGGCTTTTTCCTGAAAGCGGAGTGCAAGGGAATTAATTTCTCGAACTCTAATCTGGAAGAAATAGATTTACGGGAAGCTGATTGCTCGCCCATGTCGATTATGACAGGCTTTTCTGGTTCGCGTCCGGTGAAATGGCCGACTAATTTTTCTCAGTCAAATATGCGGTACAGCAAGTTGAATGATGCTGATTTGTCCTATGCTAATTTTGAAAACACGATTCTATGCCATGCCGATTTTCGTGGAGCGAACCTAGAGCATGCTTGCCTTAATGATGCTGATCTTACTGGGGCTGATCTACGCGATGTTGATTTGTCTAGGACGGACATGCGCGGCGTGATTGGGTATAAGGCGTAGAGTCAGGATTCAGGATTCAGCATTCAGGATTCAGGGGGGCTTGCTGTTTCTTTCTCTTCTAGCCCTTAGAAATTTTCCGTCATGCCAGTACCCGCCTTCACGAGCACAGGCTAAGACTGGCATCCCATTTGTTTTTTCCAAAATTGGCAAGAAAAGCAGGAGCTACAAGTTTCGTAAATAAAAGAAATGGGATCCCTGCCTTCGCAGGGATGACGAGGGAAGAGAAGACGAAATGGGGAGAGAAAAAAGCAGTAAGCCCCCCTAAATGCCAAATGCTAAATCCTAAATGCTTTTTCCCTGATCCCCGACCCCCGAATCATCCTTTCCGGTTGAATTCGGGAACTAGCTCTTCAAGGCGTGTGATTGCATCGGCCTCTGCCATGCCTGCCTGAAGCAATGTTGCAAAAGAAGATAGTGTTTGCTGGAGTTGAGGTAGCTCCACCGTCGGTGATGTCGCTAATTGCACGCCGTCGGCCTTAGAAGGGATAAGCTCCTCAACTGGAGAAAAAAGCTCTTCATATAATTTCTCACCGGGACGCAAGCCAGTAAAGATAATCTTGATCTCCTCATCAGGGCGTTTCCCTGCAAGCCTTATAATTTGTCGTGCCAGATCAACAATTTTGACGGGATGCCCCATGTCAAGCACCATGACTTTGCCGCGCACATTGTCGGGGGCCATGCCAAGCGTAGAAGCTTGCAAGACGAGCTCGACAGCCTCACGAATGGTCATGAAATAGCGCGTGATGTCAGGGTGTGTAACGGTTAGGGGTCCGCCTTTAGCGAGTTGCTCTTGAAAGCGGGGGATTACAGAGCCGGTAGAGCCCAGCACATTGCCAAACCTCACGGTCATAAAGCGTGTGGTGGGGGAAATTAAATCAAGCGACTGGATATACATCTCCGCAAGGCGTTTGGTAGCGCCCATAACATTGCGGGGGTGAACCGCTTTATCCGTAGAAATCATCACCATGGCGCTTGCGTTGGCCTTGGCTGCGCAGTCTGCAACGAGGCGCGTTCCCATAACATTCGTCAGGATTGCCTCGCGCGCATTTTCTTCAGCCAGAGGTACATGCTTGATGGCTGCAGCATGAAAAACAATATTTGGTTTTTCATCTTGGAAAATCTGGGTCAGACGTGCCGTATCACGTACATCGGCAATGAAGGAAGAAATACTTAGCTCTGGAAAGCTTTCTGTAATTTCTATGCCGATTTTATAGAGGTTAAACTCACACACATCGAGCAAGCTGACATGGCTGGGATGAAGAGCAGCAATTTGGCGGACGAGTTCAGACCCGATGCTGCCGCCAGAGCCTGTAATAAGGATGCGGCGACCCGTGATAAGCTCATTAATAGCCGAGCGGTTTAAGACGGTTTCAGGCCGTCCCAAGAGGTCCTCAAGCGCAATGGGCCGATCTTTCATGTTCTGGATATTATCAAGATCATTCTGCAGATTTGTGAGGGCTGGTAAACGCGAGAGTTTTACTCCCAATTCGCCAGTCATTTCCAAGAGCTTGTTTGTGAGTTCGCTGTTCTTGCGTGTCATTGAACGTGTCAGGACAAGGCGGCTGGGGGAGCGTTCCTGTGTGCGTAGCTTGGCAACAATGCTGGGAATTTCATCAACAGTGCCAAGAACTGAAACGCCGTGAAACTGGCGGCCAACGCGCTTTTTATCTTCGTCAATAATGCCGACAATGCGGAACGGGGCTTGCGGATTGCTGGCCACAGCGCGGATGAAAAGGTCTGTCTCATCATCGGCTCCGACGACGAGAACATTCACGCGTCCTCCGCCTGAACGTTCCCACAAGGTGCTTAAACGGTGTTCTCGAAGGAGGCGAAGCAGCATGCGCGAGCCGCCAAGACCGGCTAACAGAATAAACCACGCAATAAAAGGAACGGTCCGAGGAACTTCTTCAAGACGAGTCAAAAGAAACGTTGCAATGACAAATGCGCCCACGGCTAAAGAAGAGGCGCGTGCAATCTGTGTTAGGTCATTGAGCGAGGCAAACGCCCAGATGCCACGATAAAGGCCGCTCACCAAGAAAATGACGCAGCATGTTACCGTAAAGATCAGAGCGCCTGGAACAAGTTGGCTCCCTATATTGATGAACAAATCATCGCCCAATCGTAAGTACATGGCCAATACATAGGCAAACAGAGCAACGACCGTGTCATGGGTGAAAGCGATCCAGCGGCGATTAATGCGGGCGGGGTTGAAAGTCATTCTTTTATGTTGTCCTTATGCTCTTGATGCGAGTGCATCTTAACGAGCAGTATAGCTACAACCATAAAGCTGACAAGTAAACTTGGAAATGGAATCCATAAGGCTAATGCGGCAAGGGCGATTAGCGCAATATTTGTTCCCAAGATCCAAAAGACGACACGATCATGACTGCCTACGCCAGCGGCGGCACGTTGATAGAAATGTTGGCGATGAGCTTGCCAGAATTTCTCGCCGCGAACGATTCGTTTGAAGAGCGTAATGCTGCTGTCGGCAAGGTAATAAAGAGGCAGGATAAGGGCGGGGATAAGCATGTCGGATGCCGCCAGTTTCAAAAGCAGGAAGCCTGTTAAGAAGCCAAGAGGGATGCTGCCTACATCGCCAAGAAATATCTTGGCGGGATGCCAGTTAAAGAGAAGAAAGCCAGCGCATGCGCCACAGATAACAGCGGGAAGGGTTAAGAGCAGAAGCTCATAGTGATTAGAGATTGTAAAAACAAGCACAGCTCCCAGTGCGCAAGCGATGCTTTGTGTGCCTGTGATGCCATCAATTCCATCCATGAAATTGTATAAATTCATAAACCATATCCAGCCGATGATGATAATGGCACGATCAAGCCAGAGGGGAAGAGAGGCGTGTAAAAGGGGTGTGCTGTTGCCTAAGGCCAGACATCCTAAGAGAGCAGCGAAGAGTTGAGCTAAGAGACGAAAGCTTATGCGTGCGCCTTTTTTGTCGTCATAGAAGCTGATCCCCCCTAAAATGAGAAGGGCGATAAAAAGCCATAAGGCCGGAAATCCTGCGACAGGCATTGCTAAGAGAAGACCAATCAAGAACGCAATGAGAAGGGCCAAGCCTCCGCCACGTGGAACAGGCGTTTTATGCATGCTGCGTTCGTTCGGTTGGTCCATAATCTTTTGATCTATGAGTTTACGGCGCAACAGGTGTGTAAGGCCTGTGCTGACAGCAAAAGACAAAAGAAACAAAAAGACGAAGATCATGAATTGCATCAAAAGACCCTATATATTCGCTGTTGTTGTGTGAGAGTAAAGGATGTGCATGGCATCCTGAAGCCCATTCTGCCAGCTTGGCTGGTCAATGTCATAGATTCGTTTGATTTTAGAACAGTCTAGAACAGAATAGGTCGGACGGACAACATGTGTGGGAAAGTCTTGGCTTAAGGTCTTATGAATAGGCGGCCTTAAATCTGTGAAGGGTGCATAAGCCTGCATGATGGATTGGGTTAGTTCATAACGTGAGCAGGATGGCGTTCCACAATAGTGAAATGTGCCATATCCATCGGCTTTACCTTTGAGAAGCTGTGTGGCGATGTTGATAAGCGTTTGGGCTAGATCAAGGGCGGGTGTGGGACCATTGACGCGGTCCGTAACCATATGGAGCTCTTTTTGTTCATTCAGCATTTTAATTGTGCGCGGCAACATATTGTTTCCAAAGGGACCAAACACGGCTGACGTGCGTAAGATGACATGCCATGGCATGGTGTGCCGCAGAGATTCCTCTCCAAGCATTTTAGTGGCGCCATAAACATTAAGCGGATTCATCTGATCTTCGGTTGTAAAAGGCGTTTCTTGTCGTCCATCGAACACAAAATCTGTTGATAGATGAATAAGAGGCGTATCTTGAGCTGAAGCTAGTGCAGCCAGATTGGCTACGGCATGAAAATTAATAGCCGTAGCTGCGGGTTCATTGACTTCAGCTTTGTCGGGGCTGCTCATGGCGGCGCAGTTAATGATGAGGTCTGGGGCAAAGGTCTGGACTTCGTGACGCAGGGCTGCGACGTTGGTGAGGTCGAGATCATGACGAGTATAATAACCGATATGCCATGAGGGCTGAGGATTCATGCGTTCAAGAACATAACGAAATGTTTGTCCAACCTGACCGCCCGCACCGAGCAGCATAATTCGGTCTTGTGTAGATATGTGTGTCACGCCCTAAATCTTCATTTGTAAATCTTTTATTCATTCCGATGTTTTTTTATAAAACGAGAAAAGGAGGATTCTGTCAATGACGATACCCAATTTGATTTCTGTTATCATAGTCACACACCAAGCGGGCGAACGTCTTTATCAAGTAATTGCGTCTGTTTTAGAACAAGAGTTTAGGTTAGAGCTGATTTTAGTCAATAATGGCAACCCACCCGACATAGAATCTACGCTCATTGAGAAATTTAAAGATACGCCTCAGGTGCGTTTGATGACGGGGCATGGCGATATTGGTCTCGTGAAGGGGCGCAATTTGGGTGCGCGTGTGGCGAGCGGAGATCATCTTCTTTTTCTCGATGATCATTGTGTTCTTCCTCAAGGAGCTTTGAGGCTCTTAGCTGATGAGGCAAGCAAGAGGGAGGGGCCTTTTTTTGCGGGGGCGCGGCTTGTGAATGAGAAGGACATTGAACAATTGGGATCGCGCTTGTCGCTTCTTACGCCTTTGATCGCGGCTACGAATCTTTTGCAGCTTGGCTTGTTCTTTCCGGCGCAGCGCTTGGGGCGGCATAGAGATGAGGAGCCGCTAGGCACAGAAGCTGTTCCTGCTGTTTCTGGGGCTGTTTTCTTTTGTTCCAAGGGGTTGTTTGAGTACTTTAATGGCTTTGATGAGCATTATTTTCCAGCGCTTGCGGCGATGGATCTTTGTGTGCGTTATGCTCAGGAGGGAGGAGAGGTCCTTTTTCTTCCTTCGCTGACGGTTACGCTTTTGCCGAAAAAGAGGCCTCGTTTCAATACAGAGGTCGAAAAACGGCATTTTCTGGCTTATGGGCGCTATTTTTTCTATAATTTTGGGGCAACTCATCCGCAGCCTGCCTTGTGGGGGTTATCTATCCTTTATGGAGGGGCGTTCCTGTTGAAATTTATTTTCCGGCGCCAAACTGTGGTGTTTTGATACCACATTCCCTTTTTTGGCTCTGAGCCTTACTTTCACGTTGACTCTATAGCGCTAAATACAGTATGAAGCTGTTCTCATTCATATGGAAAGGTCAATTACGGAAATGTCTGGAAAAATCAGATTGTCCCAGAAGAGCGTTCAAACGAAGAGCTTTATGGGGAAACATCAAGAGCTGGATAAGCAATGGGTCCTGTTCGATGCAGAAGGCGTTATTTTGGGACGTTTGGCGGCGGTTGTTGCTTCAATGCTGCGCGGGAAGCATAAACCTACCTTCACGCCGTCAGTAGATTGCGGTGATTATGTTGTTATTACGAATGCAGAAAAAGTTGCAATAACGGGCAATAAAGCTACCGATAAGAAGATCTATCGCCACACAGGTTATCCTGGTGGGATCAAGGGTGTAACTCGTCAAGCATTGTTGGTTGGTGATCATCCAGAACGCGTTATCGAGAAAGCCGTACAGCGTATGTTACCAAAGGGTCCTTTGGGGCGTAAGATGCTGTCGAACTTGAAAGTTTATGCTGGGGCTGAGCATCCTCATGAGGCACAAGCACCTAAGAAAGTCGATTTTGCTGCGGCCAATGCCAAGAATAAAAGGAACGGATAATCATGACGACAACAAAAACA
>JBFXDW010000059.1:0-11801 GCA_050180745.1 Bdellovibrionales bacterium
CAGCCTTTGAAAAAGCGGTCTTGCGCAATGGTGCCTCGGCGCTGGGTATCTCTCCCCAGCAACTTAGCCAAGATTGGTCGGATGTGAATTATAGCTCGGCGCGGGCTTCTATGCTGGAAGCATGGAAGACCATGAGCCGCCGCCGCGAAGATTTTGCAAAAGGGTTTTCAACGCCTATGTGGGCGGCATTCTTGGAAGAATGCATGTCTTATGGCGAGTTACCGCTTCCAGAGAACGCACCAGCTTTTGAAGAAATGCGCACCGCTTATGCAGGGTGCCGCTGGCTTGGTCCGCCGCGTGGGTGGGTTGATCCTGTGGCTGAAAAGAAGGGGGCCGTCCTTGGCATGGTCAACGGGCTTTCAACGCTTGAATATGAATGTGCCGATCAGGGACAGGATTATCGTGAAACACTCGATCAACAAATGATCGAAAAGAAAGAGCGTGAAAATCGCGGGTTGGCAGTGCCCGAACATTTACAAGACAATCCGCTTGATCTGCGGACCTCACAAGAACAAGGACAAGATTAATGCCTTTTGCGCAAGTCTCACAACGGCTTTTTAATACGCCGCTAGCGATCCGTCCAGAAAAAGCGGAAATCGTGCTGGCGGCTCTGGCCGAACGTTTAGGGGTTGCGCGTGTGAATGGTCTTGCGGTTGCAGATATGGAAATGGCCGCCATGTTGATCACATCACTGTGCCGCGAACAGGCGGGACTGGTTCAATCGGTGTGATTTGTATGCATGTTGATATGTCCCAAGCGCTGAATAAGAACGGGTTGAAGGTCAGCTTTATTCATTATGGTGATCGTAAAACCGATGGCCACCCAGAAATCCCGCTTTCAGATGAGGCGCGGGCTGAGATCCAGAAATCAATCGACTATGCTGGCGAGTTGTTTGTCCAAACGGTGGCGCGCAATCGCGGGCTTTCTGGCAAGATGGTCAAAGACACACAAGCGGCCTGCTATACGGCTCCGGATTACGGGTGGTGCCGATACTGAAACAGATGATGCGCTTTTTTCTCGTATGTTGCTGGCCTATCAGGAAACGGCGCATGGCGGGGCCAAGAATGATTATAAGCGCTGGGCGCTTGCGGTGGCCGGAGTCACGCGGGCATGGGATAATCCTAATGGTTTTGGCATTGGAACCGTTGTCGTTTATGTGATGTTTGATGATGCCAATGCCGACTACGATGGTTTTCCGCAAGGCACGGATGGTGTTGCCGCGAATGAACCCAGAGGCATTGCCGCAACGGGGGATCAGTTAAACTATTTAGCTATTTTGTCTTATTTTTTAATGTGTTGCGGCATTCTGCGACAGCCTGCGGCTAAGGCTATGGTGGAAGGGAGAGGATTCGAACCTCTGTAGACTCACGTCGGCAGATTTACAGTCTGCTGCCATTAACCACTCGGCCACCCTTCCACGACTATGCTTTTCGCTGCATAAATAGCGGAGGCCGTCAACTAACGGAATTTACTTGCTCTTGTCAATCCCGTAAGCTCCATTATCCATAGAAAAACTCGCTGGGAAACCTGAAAATGAGAAAAAAGACTAAAAACACCTCTTCGCGGCCGGGATCTTTGACTAAAAGGACCTCTTTTCAACCAAAGAAGGGGCGGGATAGCTTGGCTAAATTGTCCGGTACAACCTTACGTCCCAGAGCTGCTAAGTCTCCTAAATCACCTTCAAAACCTCGTCTTGAGGGCCTGTCTCTGTGGGGTTTTCATGCTGTACAGGAGGCATGGCTTAACCCTGCTCGGCGCTGCTTATCTTTGCGTTTGACTGATAGTGCGTTCAAGAGTTTTCAGCCCATAATTGAAAAAGCTGAGGCTCAAGGACTTTCGCGTCCTGCGCCTCTTCGTGTAGCGCGGGGAGACATTGATATGTTTGTGCCTCGTGAGACTGTTCATCAGGGGATTCTGTTGGAAGTGGAAGGGCTGCCTGCGCAAAGTCTTGATGATTTTTTGGCGTGTGCGCCTTCGGATGCACGTATTCTAATTCTGGATCAGGTGACGGACCCTCATAATGTGGGTGCTATATTGCGTTCTGTGGCTGCTTTTGGGGCGGATGCTTTGATTGTCACAGAGCGTCATGCCCCCGGAGCAACTGGCGTTTTAGCGAAGACAGCTTGTGGAGCTGTTGAGCATGTACCTCTTATCGCTGTTGTGAATTTGGCGCGCAGTCTTGAGGCATTACGCACCGAGGGTTTTTGGTGCATTGGTCTTGCGGAGGAGGGGGCGCGTGATTTGTCCTTCTCACGGCTTGAAAAGGGGCGTGTTGCGCTCGTTTTAGGCGCTGAGGGAGACGGATTACGGCGTTTGACGCGTCAGCATTGTGATGAGCTGGTCCGATTGCCTACGGGTGGTGCGATTGGCAGCCTTAACGTCTCGAATGCTGCTGCGGTCGCGCTTTATGAGGTTCAGCGGCAAAGAATTCTGGCATAAACTCTCTTTTAGTCTTTTTCTGCTACGGTTTAGCCTGAATCCGACCCAAAAGGAGTTAACTCATGACCGTTTCATATCTAACTGCCAAAGTGAAGGAAGCGTTGGAAGCGACCGACAATAACAAGCGGGATGCTCAAAAGCTTCTTGTAACTTGGGCTGTGCGGGACCAGCAGTTGCTCTTGGGACTAGCTAAGCCTCATTTAAAGCCTTTGATTGATGAGAAAATTGACGAGGCTTTAGCGAAAAAAAAGAAAGATATTAAACCGAGTAGAAAAGACGTTGAGGATGCTGTGAAAGAGCATGCAACGGAAAATGAAAAACGTCGCTATAGCAAGGTTTGTCCGCCTCAAGCAGATTCATGTTGCCGGAGTATCATTGATAGATTGCTGGGGCGGAAATAGATAGGCTTCTTGTATGTTGAGTTTCTTTGTTTAACGTTACTTGGTTTGATCTTTTCTTGAAATTCGCACCTTAATTATATAGGATTAACGTCAACGACGTTTAGCAACGTTAGCAGTAGGTCGGTAACCACTCCCGACAGAGTGGTGTTTTTGTGTCTGCATGATTTTTTATGCGGAGACTTCCTTATGTCGGGAGTGAGCTGAATAGAACACCCTTTATAGGAAATAAAGCTCACACGTCACCTATTGCCGTGTTGCTAAACTCCCGACACCTTAGCCAAGGGAGACTCTGATGCGGGTGTGATTTTATCTAGAACAATACCTTCATGTTCTAGATAATCTTTAAGAAGCTTCCATGCTAGCTCCCAAGTATATTTGAAACGCTGAATCAGGCCTTCTTGTTCGAGAGGGCTTAGTTCACGTTCATCCATAGCCGTGGTTGCTTCGCGCAAGAGCAAAAAAGCCCGCTGGTAATTATCAAAACGATATTCCCAGCGAGGCTTATTTTGTTTTGGTGTTTCGTTCATAAAGTCCTGTTTACCGCGTGATTGGTGTGCTGTTCTCGGCGTCGTAATCCTCGAACACAGGAGCTTCACTGGCCAATGTTACGCCCAGTTGCTTGGCACGATATTGGCGATAGACGCTACGCATTTGTGCATAGAAATCTAGCGAGCCTTCACGCAAGGAATCTAGCCCCTCGATATTTGCTTCACGTCGTGTGAGTGCTGAGGCTGACATGTCGGCTAACATAAAGGTGTCTTCCGCCTTTGTGTCGCCATAAGCAACGACATACTTCCATGGCGATAAGAGAGAATCGACACCAAGGCCGATAGCGTCACGAACGTTAGATGGTCCAAAAAGAGGCAGAACAAGATAAGGACCGCTGCCCATACCCCATACATGGAGTGTTTGGCCAAAATCGCCTGTTTGGCGTTGAAGCCCATAGTCATTGGCAACTTCAAACATACCGCCAAAGCCGAGCGTTGTGTTGACCATGAAGCGACCGAAGGTTGTTCCCGCTTTAGAAACTTCACCCTGCAGCAAATTGTTTGCCAGGATGACCGGCTCACCCATATTGTGCAAAACGGCAGCGACCCGTGTGCGAATGGGCGGCGGTATCATGACGCGATAAAGCTCCGCCAAGGGGCGGATCAACAGGCGATCCAGAAAATCGTTGACGTCAAAAACGACGCGATTAACTGACTCGATAGGGTCGTTGTCTGTGCTTGCATAGCTGTCATAGCTGTCTTGCGTTGCTGGTACCGACGAACAGGCTGTTAGGCCAACCATAGTGACAAGTGTAAGAGTCACCACAAAGCGACGAAGGAATAACATGTTTCAAATCCTTGGTAGTTCTTTTCTGAAGTGGAATCACGATTGTTTAGCAGTTTACTTTGTATCTTGGTGGTTCAGCAAGACCGGCAAGACAAGAAAACTACATGCCACGCAGTATAACAGGGAAATGGTTAATAATTGTCCCATCCCACAGGTACCAGTGTGCGAAGATAGAGACAGTGAGAAAAAAGCAACAAGTGTTGTTGCCGCGCTGAAGAGGACAGCGCGGGCCATGCCTGAGGAAAGGGGATGTTTTTTTCCGCTTTTCCAATAGGTTACGAAATATATTGCATAAGATACACCAAGAGATAACAAGAGCGGCAAGGCAATGACATTGGCAAAGTTAAGTGGCAGTTCGAGGCCTTTCATTGTGCTGAGCGTTAAGATTCCAGCAAGAATTAGCGGTATGAGCGTATAAAAAACATCTCTGATTCGACGCAAAACGAATAACAGAAGCAGAAAAATGGCGGTAAGAGCGAAAAGACCTGCTTGGATGAACGAGCCCATAACAGTCTTTCCCGATTCTTGGATCGCGATGGGGGCTCCTGTTGCCTGTGGCGCAAGCGTGCGGACGGCTTGTGTGAAGGCGGCTAGAATCTTGTGATCCCGCGCGTTGCCTTTAGGATAGGCCTCGATTTTGGCACGTCCATCCTCTGTGATCCAGTCGCGGCGAAGTTCGTCATTAATATCGTCTATGGTGGCGGGCTCGTCGTTAAGCAACAGGCGCAGTTGTTCAAGGTAGTTTTGAATTCCTTTGATCAGTACATTATTGAGGCGGCTGAGAAGGACAGGGTCATTCTCAGCCATAACGGCCTCTAGAGCTTTTGCCAGAGCTGCGGCTTCTAGCTTATCTTCTCCCAATTTTTTAAGGCTGTTGGAGGTCTTTCTTAAAGTTTCATATACAGCACTGTCGCTGGGTGTTTCTTTGACCTCCAGAGGATTGAGCGAGGGGTCTAAAAGAAATTTAGCATCTTCAATTAGAGCCAATTTTTCATCCTGATCCGTAGGCACAAAGCTTGCCAACGTAATAGTGTGATCGACTTCCGGTAGCTGATCAAGTTGCGTGGCTAGCTTTTGCGCGGCATCTAAGGACGGCTCTAGTATCTGGACCGTATAAATTGTTGCGTCTGGGTCCTCCATAATATGGAAGAGCGTTTTTACGGATTCGCTGTTGGGATCTTTGAGATTAAGAGGGTCAAAGTCAAAGCGGATTTGGCTGGCGAAAAACAGGCCTATGCAGGCAATTACGATAAAAAGAGGCATCAGGATTTTGCGTTGCTGTATCAGAAAACAATCAACTGGTTTCATGAAGCGATAGCCAATTTCCTGACTCTCTGCTGGGGGACGACAGAGCGTAATCAATGCGGGCAACAGCGTTACATTGAGGATAAAGGCAATTAACATCCCGACTCCGGCGATAAGGCCAAGCTCTGCGACACCGCGATAATCGGTTGGAATAAAGGCCATAAGCCCTAACGCTGTGGAACCAGCGGCAAGTCCCAGAGGACCTGCGATCCGTGCGGCTGTTTCCTTCATGGCAGCTTTGGAATCTGAAATTTCAAAATGTGTTTCGCGATAGCGCACGCTGAATTGGATTCCAAAATCTACGGCAACGCCAACAAACATCACGGCAAAAGCAACCGAGATGAGATTAAGCGAACCAATGGCGGCGAGGGCAAAAGATGTTGTGCTGATAAGGCCAACAAGAAGTGTGATCAAAATGGGGACAATCAAGCGCCATGATTTGAGTGCCAAAAACAGAAGTAACATCACGAGTCCCAAAGAGAGCAACGTTGCGAATTCTGCGCCTTGCGCTACGCTGGCGAACTCTTCATCGTTGAGGGCCACAGAGCCGGTCAGGCGTACGGTTACGCCATTTTCTTTGGTCAGGTGATGGTCTTTCGCGGTTTGTCTTATGAAGGCGGATGCTTTGGCTCCAGGAGAGAGCGATTTAAAATCCATCTCTGGCTGTGTGATGATGAATTTTCGCGTTTCACGGAGGTTTGGTTTGTTATTTCCAAACATTTTTTGCCACGGCAAAAGGATATCTTTACCGGCTATTGTGTCGTTGATTGTCGTTGCAAGAAGCGAAAAAGGTTTGGCCAAATCCTGATAAGCAACTTGGCCTTGTGCAAGCCCCATCAAAGAAAGGTCCATGGTCTCAAACAGCCCGCGCAGAGAGGGATCTGCTGCTAGGCTTCCCAGCATGGCTTGCGCTTTGATCATTGTATCAAGCGTATGGGCGAGTTTTTCTTGGGACAAAAAGAGCAAACCATGTTGTTGAAAAAACGCTTGCTTATCGGGGCGTGTAACGCGTTTGAAAAGCGTGGTGTTGTTCTCTAGTTCTTTCGCCATTAGAGAAGCGGCATATTCGGCCATGTCGGGATTGTCGCTGTCGATGACGATGACGAGCCTGTCTGTGTTTTGAGGAAAAGCGTCTGCAAGTTCTTTTTCTTGAACGCGCCATGGCAGGTCTTTGGCCATAAGTTGGTCTATGTCTGTATTAATGGCGATATGGGTTGTGACATAGTAGCCAAGGCCTGCTGCACTCAATAAAGTAAGCATGGCAATAAGCCCAGCAAAGCGCTGACAGAAGGAGGTAAGAGATACAATAAAGCGAGTCATTTAGGGATCAGTTGTCAGAGGTTAGCGAGGATTTAGCGAGGATTTATAGCCTATGTCAGATAAAATGATCATTTTATCTGACATAGGCTATAGCAATCGGGGAGGCTTGCCTTTTGTGTTTCTCTTCCGAACCACAAACACATTTCCGTCATTCTCGCGAATGCGAGAATCCTACTTGTTTTTTCAAAAATTATCAGAGGGGCAAGCATTGAAAGTTTGGGAATTACTTACTCTTCTTCCTCAAGGGGTACACCAGGGCGGAAGAAGTTGCAACGCAAAGTCGGATAGGACTTTACTTTGGCAATGTTGGGAACAGTCAGAAGTTTTTGGGTCATGAAATCTTGTAAGTCGCTCCAATCCTTGGCGATGACTTGTAAAAGATAGTCTGTTTCTCCGGCCAGCATATAGCAGGCGCGGACTTCCTTCCATTCTTTAAGGTTCTTTAGAAAATCTTTTGTGTCTTCTGGCGTATGATTGACAAGGCTGACATGCACAAAGACAAACATTTCATAGCCAAGCTTTTGGTGGTCAACCACAGCATGATAGCCTTTGATAAAGCCGTTTTCTTCAAGGCTGCGTATGCGCCGCAGACAGGGAGGGGCTGAAATTCCAGCTTGATGTGCAATATCTACATTTGTGGCGCGGCCATCTTCCTGCAGCGCTTTGAGGATGATGATATCAGTAGGATCAAGTTTAATTTGTTTCATGAATGGCTCTTAAGCTATAACTAGGAAGAATCCGTGGATAGGAAGTGTACTCTTATGGAACAAACAAGCCAACCCTCCTGCTGGATTGTATCAGCAGGCGTAATAGGTATGGAAAATCAGTGTCTTGGACTTGCTGCTAGGGTGGGGTGTAGGCCTGTTATCAAGCGCGTTGTTCTTAATTCACCCTTTAAGCAGCTCGCGCCTTTCTTGAGGCTGGGACTAGGACATGCCTTTGCCTCGGATAGTGATCAGATCATGCCGCCATGGCCTGACATCATGATTGCATCGGGAAGGGCTGGTGCGATGGCGTGTTTTTACGCCAAACAGGAATGCAAGCGACGCAGCGTGAAAGCGCCTTTTACGGTTTATATTCAAAACCCTGTTGTGTCGCCTAGCCTGTTCGATCTTGTGGCATTGCCGCGCCATGATTGTGTCAGTGGAAGTAATGTTGTCGCAACGCGAGGCTCTTTACATCGCGTCACGCCAGAGCTTTTAGAAGAAGAGTCTCAAAAGTTCTTGCCGTCCTTGAGGCATTTAAAAACTCCTTTGGTGGCTGTTTTAATCGGAGGGAGTAATGCGGTTTACCGTCTGTTGCCGGAAGAGATGAAAAAAATTGCCACGCAGCTTGCGGCTTTGGCTGAGAAGGAGAACGTGAGTTTGCTGATTACGACCTCGCGACGGACGGGGACAGAAAATGTTGCCATTTTAAAAGAGGCTCTTCAGTCTGTGCCGCACGTCCTATGGACGGGGGAGGGGCCTAATCCGTACTATGCGTTTCTAGGGCTGGCTGAGGCAATTCTGGTGACGGCGGATTCTGTGAATATGGTGTCTGAGGCATGCAGTACCGGTAAGCCGGTTCATATTATTCCTCTTGAGGGAGGGTCTAAGAAATTCCGCCGTTTTCATCAAGTATTGCAAGATGATGGCTTGACGCGCGTTTTTAAGGGCGAGCTTGAGAGATGGCAGTATGAGCCTCTTGACGATGTAGGGCTTGTTGCTGCGCGGGTGAGGGGTCTGTTATGAGTTATAAAGATGTGGATTTATAACTCATATTTATGCTATATTATGAGCTATAACAAGGGGGCTTATAACTCATGACATGGAATTGGCAACAAGAGGGCTGGCCTAAATTTAGATATGATAACAGTGCGTTAGCTGCTTTTGAAGCAAGATTTTTAGAGCAGTCGGGCTTGTTGATCGGGGCAGCCAAACATATGAATGAAGAGACTCAACAACAGCTGGTTGTTGAGCTTATCACGGATGAAGCTGTTGATACCTCAAGAATCGAAGGGGATTATCTTGATAGGGACAGCGTGCAGTCGTCTGTGTTGCGCAACTTCGGGTTGAAAGCTGATAACAAAAAGGTACAGCCTGCCGAAAGAGGCATTGCTGACATGATGACGGATTTATACAAAAACTTTGATGTGCCGTTGTCGCATCAGACGCTTTATGCGTGGCATAAAAAGCTGGCTCATGAGCGGGGCGACCTAAGTGATGTGGGGCGCTACCGCAGCCATGATGAGCCGATGCAGGTTGTCTCCGGTAGTATTGGTAAGCCAAAGATTCATTTTGAGGCACCACCATCCAAAGATATCAAAAAAGAAATGGACGCGTTCCTCTTGTGGTGGAAGCAGACATCAAAGCAGGGAGAGGTTCCTTTAGCGCCTCTTGTCCGAACGGGAATAGCCCATTTATATTTCGTGTCTATTCACCCCTTTGAAGATGGTAACGGACGCATTGCCAGAGCATTATCTGAAAAAGCGCTCGCTGAACATTTGGGCGTTCCCAGTATGATTGCGTTGTCGCAAACGATTGGGGGGAAGAGAAAAGCCTATTATGAAGCGTTAGAGAGAAACAATAAAGGGACAGAGATTACTGATTGGCTGATCTATTTTGCTGATACGGTTTTGGCCTCGCAGCAACATTCCATAGATTTGGTTGATTTTCTAATTCAGAAAACAAAACTGTATGACAAAGTTAAAAGTCAGCTCAATGAAAGACAAGATCGTGTGCTTGCCCGTGTTTTTAAAGAAGGGCTTCATGGGTTTAAAGGTGGCGTGAGTGCTGAGAACTATATTAAGATAACGGGTGTATCAAGAGCCACAGCAACGCGTGATTTACAGGATCTTGTAGAAAAAGATGTCTTTATCAAAACGGGAATGCTGAAAAGTACACGCTATCACTTAAATGTTTCTATGAGCAGCCATAGCAGAGATAGAAAAAGGAAGACACCTTAAAGCCTAAATGCTAAATCCTAAATCCTAAATCCTATTGTCATTTGACTTTAATTCTTAAGGATAACCACAACTTGTCAGACAAACCTCAATCATCAGCTTATCTTATTCGTCGCTTGTTTCAGGGCTATTTGCGGCCTCATCTGCGTGGCTTTATCGTGGCAACCATCTTTATGGGAATTGGCGCTGCAACAACGGGGGCGCTGGCCAAGATGATCGAGCCGATCGTCAATGAACTCGGCAAGGGGCATGGCGAGAGCTATGTTATGGGTATGGGGCTTTTGATTATCGGAATTTTTGCCGCGCGTGGAATCTCGACCTATATTCACACCGTCATCATGAACAAAATCGGTCAGCGTATTATCACCGATGTGCAGCAACAGCTTCATAGGCATCTTTTAAAATCCGATCTATCTTTCTTCCACTCCAATCCCTCGGGCGAGCTTATTTCTCGATTAACGAATGATGTTGGCATTATGCGTCAGGCCGTGGGCGAGTGCATGACAAGCTCTTTTAAGGGGGGGCTAACGCTGATTTTCCTGATTGGCGTTATGTTTTATCAGGATTGGCGCTTGTCGATCGCGGCGTTTTTCGTGTTTCCTTTGTCGGCTTTGTTTGTTGCTCATTTGGGTAAACATATGCGACGGTACTCGCGGAAGTCTCAAGAGGAAACAGGCAAGTTCGCAGCACTTCTCAGCCAGATTTTTCTCGGCATGCGGCATGTAAAAGCCTATGGCATGGAGGAGGCCGAGCATGGGCGTGTGCGCGATGTGACTGAGGAAGTTTATAAGCTGGCCGTGAAGGGCTATCGTGTGAGTGCGTTGGCTAATCCCATGGCCGAGATCCTCAGCGGCCTAGCAATCATGACCGTGATTATGTATGGCAATTGGCAGGTTGAGCAGGGCTATACGACGACGGGTGCGCTGTTTTCTTTTATCACGGCCTTTGTGCTGGCCTATGATCCGATGAAGAGGACCGCCAAGGTCAACGCGCAGCTTCAGTCAGGCCTTGCGGCGGCAGAACGCATTTTTCAGATTTTGGATCAAGAGCCAAAAATTATGGACTCTCAAACCGCAATGCCGCTTGAGGTCAAGGATTATTCAGTATCACTGGAAAATGTTGTGTTTAAATATCTTGATGGCACAACAGCATTGGATGGCGTTTCCGTAGAAGTTCCTAAGGGAAAAACGGTGGCGCTTGTCGGTCCTTCGGGGGCTGGAAAATCCACGATCATTAATCTGATCCCGCGTTTTTATGATGTCGATGCAGGAAGCATAAAAATAGCGGGAACAGATGTGCGCGATGTGACTCTGGAAAGTCTGCGGCATCATTTGGCTATTGTGTCTCAAGAAACGGCGCTCTTTGATGAAACTGTACGAGCGAATATCGCTTATGGGCGCCCCGAGGCTAGTTTTGAAGAAATCCAGCAAGCCGCACGAGATGCTTTTGCGCATGATTTTATCGAAAAACTGCCGCAAGGCTATGACACGATTGTGGGAGAAGAGGGCGTGAAGCTTTCCGGAGGGCAGCGGCAGCGCATTGCGATTGCGCGAGCGATGCTGCGGAACGCGCCGATCCTGTTGCTTGATGAAGCAACATCGGCGCTCGACAATGAATCCGAGCGGGCGGTGCAAGAGGCGTTGGGGCGTTTGCAAAAAGGCCGGACGACGATTGTTGTGGCGCATCGTCTATCGACGATTGTCGAGGCAGATCATATCGTGGTTCTGGACAAGGGCCATGTTGTCGAAGAGGGTCGCCACGGCCAGCTTCTCGCCAAAGGCGGTGTCTATGCGCGGCTCTATAACAGGGATCAGTGGTCAGGGATCGGGGATCAGGGAAGCATTTAGGATTTAGCATTTAATGCTTAAATTGGGGGAAAGAAAAACAAACATTAACCATAAAAGTTTCTTTTGGTATCGCATGTGGAATGCTAAAAAAGGGCCTTGTTGAATAAATCATCCTAAAATCACGTCACGTGAATCAAAAATTAAGGATTTAGGTGGACGATTCCTTTGTGTAAAAGCAAGGAGATCGTCCATGAGCGAAGGTAGAAGATTTAC
>JBFXDW010000060.1:0-11782 GCA_050180745.1 Bdellovibrionales bacterium
GAGCCAGTTCGATCAAATCCTGCCGACTTTCGGCATCAAGGAATCCCGCGCAAATCATCTTCCCACAAGAATCCTTCTCGGATTCCGCGTCAAGCTCTTTTTCGGGTTCTCTGGGAGTCAGGGTATATCATAAATTGTAGCTGCGGCGCTGAATATTTCCTTTAAGTTATGTTTTGCGCAGTATTCGGAAGTATACATTTGATTGTTAAGAATGAAGATGTCGTTTTCTGAGTCTTTGACGCCTACTATGGCATGAGGAGTTTTTTCGTCTTTAATGCCCAATAAAAAAACATTCTCCGGTTTTTCCCCGCACCGTATCAGAAGTTCGGCTTTCATGATGGCTTGCCCTATACATATGGCATTTTGTTCTATGGTCGTTTGAGGTGCATTGGCCCATTTTTCGATGTAGTAGGGTGATTTAGGATCGTAAAAAGCATCGGTTGATCCGGCGTTCCTTTTCTTTTCATTATAAGGAAAAGCCATATTCACAAACCCATTGATGGTTGCACAGCGGCTATATGTATAGCCTAACTTTTTGGCGTGTTGGATAACTTCATTGATGGTGTCAACGCGTTCTTGCACGAACGGGTCACTGTGCTGTTCTTTGAGATATTGGTCAAACTCATCTCTTTGCGCGTAATAGTCTTTCATTGTCCGCAAATCAAAGGCTAGAGATCTTGTTGCAAGACATGTCTCTCTATCAAAGTAAAATCGGGCTGGTTGATCAGGAAAAACGGGGACGAATTTATCCAATATAGGCCATTTTGACGGCGATGACTGAGGCGAAGTGTCCGTGGTATAATGAACGTTGGTAAGTGCTTTTTTTAGTTCTTCAAATCCATTGTTTTTATCTTGATGATAGGCGACGACTCTTGGAAGAAGTTCCTCAACATAAGATCCCGTGAAATGGCGTGATGTTTCGTTGATTGCTGCAGTTGCGCCAAAGGAAAAAAGGAGCCAAGCTCCTGTGCTAACAATAAAACGAGTAAATTTTCTAGGCTTACTTTGAGGTGGGCGCTCGGTTGTCGTACGACCCACCTCTTGCCTATTTCGTTTAAATAGGCGCGTCAAGAAGCTATCTTTTTTGATTGTGAGCGTAGTCATTTGTTTGGACTGCTATTTACGATAAAAATCCTTTAAATATCAGAGCAGTATAATATAGAAAGGCTAGGAAACCATTAAAGCGAGAAAGATTGATTTTTATCAAATAGTTACGAGAATCCATTTACTTGCTTGTCCAAATGATCCGATAAAGCCAGCTTATCTCATGGCGGGCGAGTGTTAGAGGCGGCTCGTCAGGGGAAGAATCGTGAAGCTCGACCTTCTGGGCACCGCTGGAGCCCAAGCGTTTAATCAAGATATCTCCGCTTTTAAGCTGAAGTCCCACCCAGTCCCCATGTCGAGGCGTTTGGTCGGGGGCTAGGATAATGCACGTGCCGACCTCAAAATCTTCTGTGGCGCTGCTCTTGGTGATTTCTAGGGCAAAGGCGGTGTTGTTTCTGGCGGCGGGCAGGGGCATTTCATCCCACATTTTTTTATTGGGCAGGCCTTGCTCGTCAAAGAGTCCCTTTTCCTTGGCGGCTTGCGTGCAGCTTAAAAAGGGCAGGCTGGAATGTTGTGTTGCTTCTTCGGAGGCCAGCGCCACGAAGCTGTCTAGTGAGCAATCTGTCGCTTTTAAAATAGCTGAGATGCTCTCTGTCGAGGGCCATCGTTTACGCGTGCCGTTGACGCGCTTGCTGGGGTTGAAGAGCGTGGGGCTTAGCCCCGCTTTACGAGCCAGACCGGACGGCGATAAGCCGTTTTTCTGGGCGAGGCGGTCTATGGCGCGCCAAATATCATGATGTGAGAGCATGGGGGCATTCTATCTTAGAATAATAAAAAAGGCAAATATTCCTATAATCATTTTCATTCGGTTCTTGCTTTTTTATAAGGGGAGCGGCACCATGCGCTAAAGAGACGAGGAAAGTTGGATAAAAAATAAATGGGACCCCAGCCTTCGCTGGGGTGACGTGTTTTTAAAAGGCATTTTTAGTCAAAATGTCGTCATGCCAGTACCCGCCTTAGTGAACACAGGCTCTGGCTGGCATCCCATCTTAGTTTTAGACTTTCTGCATCAAAATAGGGGACCTTGCATGAATATCTTTAAAAAAATAGATCTTTGGAAGCGCTGTGATGGGTTCATTGATCCTTATCCATTGATTAGGCCCTTTTTGTTCCTGTTGGACCCTGAGTTCGCGCATGAAATGACGATGAAGACCTTGAAATGGGGGCTGGGGCCTCATTTTCATGGGCCAGATGATGAGATTCTCAAGACAGAGCTTTGGGGGCTTCATTTTCCTAACCCTATTCATCTGGCGGCGGGGCTTGATAAGCAGGCAACCGTGATTGACGAATGTATGGGCTTTGGGTTTGGCTCGATCGAGATTGGCGGTGTTACGCCAGAGCCTCAAGCAGGGAATCCTCGCCCCCGCATGTTTCGGATCAAAGAGGCCAAGGCGCTGATTAATCGCTTTGGTTTTAACTCTGTGGGATTAGCTGTTTTTGCAGCGCGTATGAAGGCTTGGCGTGCTAAGGACGGGCGGACAAAAAATCCCGTTGGCGTCAATATGGCCAAGAATAAAGATACGGAAGTGGAGAGGGATGATTACGTGCGCCTCCTCAAAGGGCTTGCGCCTTACGCAGATTATATGACTGTGAATGTGTCCTGCCCGAACTCTCCGGGTTTTTGTGACATGCAAGAGCAAGGCCGTATGGCTGCGCTTGTCAAGGCGGTGACTGATGCGCGGGATGAGGTTGCGCCAGAGCTGCCTGTGCTTGTTAAAATATCGCCAGATATAACAGAGGATCAACAAAAGGAAATTGCTGCCCTGATGCTGTCCAGCAAAGCGCAAGGACTGATCGTGGGGAATACAACAACGACGAGGCCCAGCAGTATTCCAGAAGATATGGCGCAAGAGATTGGCGGTTTATCGGGGCCTGTGTTGTTTGACTCCTCGACGCGACTTTTGGCCAAGATGTATAAATTGACAGAAGGTAAGGTGCCTTTGATTGGGTGCGGCGGCGTGAGCTCTGGTAAAGACGCTTATGCTAAGATCAGGGCAGGGGCTTCGCTGGTTCAGGTTTATACAGCGCTTATTTTTGAAGGGCCTCTGGTTGTTCAAAAGATGAAGCGTGAGCTTGCGGATCTTCTCCGCCGCGATGGGTTTAAATCTGTTTCTGAGGCTGTGGGTGTTGAGCATAGGGCTGGGTCTTGTATAAAATGAACCGTTATTAAAAAAATCGTCATTCCGGCCCGTTTGAGTGAAACGAGAACGAGAGCCGGAATCCATCTCCCAAAATCGCAGTATATATAGCCTATGTCAGATAAAATGATGATTTCTACCTTGATCTTTTTTCCCATGGCTTTGTTAAAGTTCTTGGAAATATGCTTATATAACCTGCGAACTTTGCCTTGCCATGGAAAAAAATCTCGGCGGTATAAATGATCATTTTATCTGACATAGGCTATATTGATAAACGCAGTATAGGGAGATGGATACCGGATCAGCGCTCACCTGCCTACTCGCTGACTGCATTGTCAGTCAAATTGAAAAAACGATGTTTCTTTCAGCGAGTGGCAGGTTTGTTTGTCCGGTATGACAGTGTTTTTTTAGGGCTATGCATCAACAAAGGTTTTTAAAGGCAAAAAAAGATGCTAAGTATCATTTTTCCTCCGCTTGATCCTGTTCTCGTCGAATGGGGGCCGCTCGTTATTCGTTGGTATGCGCTAGCTTATTTGGCAGGTTTTATTCTTGGATGGTGGCGTTGCCAGACTCTTTCCAAGCGCTTTGGCTCTAGTCCTTCGGTACAGGATTATGATGATTTTCTCAGCTGGGCTGTTGTGGGCACGATCTTGGGTGGCCGCTTAGGTTATGTGCTGTTTTACCAGTTTGATTATTATCTATCCGCACCGCTTGAGGCCTTAAAAGTCTGGCATGGCGGCATGTCGTTCCATGGCGGCATGTTGGGCGTAGGGATTGCGGCGTGGTTATTTGTGCGGCGGCGGCGTATCAACTGGTTGCGTTTTACAGACATTCTCTCTTGCGTGGCACCGATTGGCTTAGGGCTTGGGCGGTTGGCCAACTTTGTTAATGGAGAGCTTTTTGGGCGGCCTACGGATGTGCCTTGGGGCGTTATTTTCCCGCATGGCGGAGACTTGCCTCGCCATCCTAGCCAGCTTTATGAGGCTGCGCTGGAAGGTGTCGTACTTTACATTATCTTAGCCTTTCTAGCGCGCTTTTCTGTTGTGCGGCAGCGTCAGGGCATTTTAACGGGTGCGTTTTTAATTTCATATGCTATCTTCAGGTTTATTGTAGAATTTTTCCGGCAGCCTGATCCTCAGCTTGGGTATCTTTATGCGGGAGCTACAATGGGGCAGCTTTTATGCGTGCCTATGTGTTTGTTGGGCCTTTTTATCGTGTGGTATAGTTTATGTCGTCACAGCTTACAGAAGCGTTGAAAAGTATGATCCGTGCGGAAGGGGCGATACCTCTTGCGCGCTATATGCAGTTAAGTTTGATGGACCCTAAAGAAGGGTATTATGCCGCGAACGATCCTTTGGGACGGCAGGGTGATTTTATAACGGCGCCAGAGATCAGCCAAATGTTCGGAGAAATGATCGGCATTTGGTTGGCGAGCGTTTGGATGGCTCATGGTAAACCGAGCTCTTTTGCGTTGCTGGAATTAGGTCCCGGACGCGGTACGATGATGCTGGATGCCTTGCGGGCTACGGCACACGTAACAGGGTTTCATGAGGCGCTTCAGCTTTTCTTTTATGAGAAAAATAAATCCTTACAACAAGCGCAAGCTCAGAACTTGGCTGATTTTAACCCGCATCATATTCAAGATTGGGATGAGCTTCCCGCGATGCCGCTTTACATGGTCGCGAACGAGTTTTTCGATGCTATGCCAATTCATCAGTATAAGCTTACTCCTCATGGCTGGCGCGAGATCATGGTCACAGAAGAGAATGATGCTTTTGCGTTTGTTGAAGGTACGGGGCCGATTGATTTACCTATGTCGAATTGTTCGCCTTATTTTGAGGTGTCACCGCACGCGATTGCGCATATGGACCATCTCTGCCAGCATATCGCGGCTCATGGAGGTGCGGGGCTGGTCATAGATTATGGCTATGGCGAGCCAACGGGGCGCTTGTCTTTGCAAGCGATAAAAGATCATACGCATGTTGATCCTTTATCTGATCCGGGGCTGGTTGATCTGAGTGCGGATGTTGATTTTAGTGCGTTATCACTAGTTGCCAAGCGTGCAGGGCTTCATCCGATGAGATTAATGGAACAGGGGCTTTTTCTGCGGAATATGGGCATAGAGATACGTGTGCAAAAACTCAAAGCTTCTGTTAGCCAAGAAGATGCTCATCAGATTGATCAAGACTTTTTCCGTCTTACGGACCCTTCCGAAATGGGGACGCTGTTTAAGGTTCTTGCCGTCAGTGCTGTTCAAGATGACAATATGCCCGGATTTGAATAGATTATCTGACATAGGCTATAGTCTTAGTTTTGCCACAACATGCGGTTACATTTAGCATCATGAAGAAAATCATCCTTTTTGTGTTAACCATATCTCCGTTTGCTTTACCGGCCTCAGCGGTTGCTGGAGATTCCTCCTTTTGGGGTACGGCCATGGGGGCAACCTTGGGCGGATATTTGGGGAGCACAATCGGCAAAGGGGCTGGCAATTTGGCGGCAACCGGTGCCGGAGTCTTTATCGGTGGAGCGCTCGGGAATTCTATAGGGCATTCTCTCGATCGGGCAAACAGACCTTATTCTGTGGCGTCTCCGCGTTATTACAGCTATGGGGCTTATACCCCCGGTTTTGATGAATACCGTCCTACTTATGTGGCGCCCTACGCGCCGCCGCCTCGGACGATTTATGTCGAGGAAGCGCCTCAGATTATCGAATATCATTATGCGCCGCGCGTTGTTCACACGACAGGGAGCTTTGTTGGACCTCCTTCTGGGGCTAGACCGCCAAAGTTCAAGCATAAAAACAGAAATGGTCAGTACTGCCGTGAGTTTACGCAAACGATCATGATAGATGGGGACCTTCAGGAATCCTATGGCACCGCATGTTTGCGTCCCGATGGTTCATGGCAGATTGTGCAGTAAAAAAGAGCGTTAAACAGTCTCTTTCAGTGCGGACATAATGTCTGTGCTTTCGCCTGCAGCGGCGGCTTTAAGATACGAAACCAGATTTTCGAGCATGCTATACTCGTCCTCTATCAGGGTGCCTTGCATGATGGCCGTGTCGATGCTTTCTGTTCCAACGCTGGTTTCATAGAGTGTGTCGAACTCTGTGCCGGAATAGAGTTTTAGATCGTACTCAATATCCTTCTGCGTGGCCCCTGTTTCATACGTTACCTTGACAACATAGGTGCTGTTCTTGAGGTCCAACCCATTTTCGGAGGTCAGGGCGGCATAGGCGGCTTTTTGTTCGTCTGTTCCGTGAGAGTCCGCATAAACATAAGTGCCAGACGGATCCAACACCTGAATCCGTACCGTACCGTCATCTATATCGTCTGTTTTTACGTCCAGCGAGAGTTTGAGGTTCTCTCCTTTTTGTAGGGTGAAGCTGTAATATTCTTCATCGCAAACGTCCGTTAGCAGACTTGTCACTGAAAGAGCTGTTTTGTTCTCATAAAGCCAGCCAATATTGATCGCGTCATTCGAGGTTGCATTGGCGCGGTGAACATCCTGTGTCGAATAAGCTTCCGCATCCAAAGTGGCGAAAACCATAGTGTTGTCGATCGTGACATGTTGTGTTGATTTGATCTGGGAGGAGGCAACGGTCGAGTAGCTAGCATCAAAATGATCGCCGGAATAGAGCGAGAGCGTATAGTTCTGGGCCGTACTTCTCAATTCGGCTAGATCAACAGTGACCGCCAGATAATAATCGCCAGCATCAAGGTCGAGCCCATCTTCAGAATTGATAGCATCATAGGCTTTAGCAAGATCGTCATCGGCATAGTTAGAGCTGTCGGCTACAACTTTGCCATTCGAATCCATGACTCGCACGCGTAAATCCGATGTGCCTGTGTAATTATAAATCGCAGCTTTCAGAGAATCTCCATTCAGCGTGAATTTATAATAATGGGTGCTATTAGCTTGTGAGAGCTGGCCTGTGACGTTGAGCTGCGTTTCGTTTGTCGTCAGGGTGCCCAAAGAGACAGCATCATCCATTTCGGCGTTGACGACATTAACGGCTTCGCGACGATAATAAGGACCTCCCGCACGTCCGGAGGTATCAAGCGTCGTGTTGTTAAAATAAGTTGCGTCTCTGTCGAGTGAGGAGCTTGTGTCGCTGGTGGCTGTGGTCATGCCTCTTGGTTCCTTTAGATTAGGTTCCGATCCTCCGTTAACCCTACACGAAACAACTTAAAAAGACATCAAAATTTGTTATTTGGCTCGTACCGCAGCAGTACGACGAGGACGCATAAAGGCGGGCATGCTGTCACCAAAGGCGAGCACATCATGTTTATGGGCGTCAGGCTCTTGTTTTTGCGCCTTTTTCGTTATTGAAGGCGCGTGTGTGTCCGTTTGATGCGCTTTCTTAGGGTGGCGCTTTTGAGCATCATCTGCGCGGCGCTCATGACGGTCTGGGCGGCGATTCTTTTTCTTTGTGGTGATGCTCTCGCTAGGCGAGGGCAGATCGGGAATTACTGTTTTTTCTATATTTTCTTTAATCAGCGTTTCAATCGCTTCGATAAATTTTTCATCCTTAGGCGTTACCAGAGTAAAAGCTTTGCCCGTTTTTCCGGCGCGACCGGTGCGGCCAATGCGGTGGACATAATCTTCGGCGTTGAACGGAACATCAAAGTTGAAGACGTGACTGACATCAGCAATGTCTAGGCCGCGCGCGGCTACGTCTGAACAGACAAGCAGAGAGATTTCTCCCGCGCGGAAAGAGTCCAGAGTTTGGGTGCGTGTCGATTGGTCAAGATCGCCATGAAGGGCGCCAACATTAAAGCCGTGGCGGCCCAGAGATTTATGCAGGGAGGCGACATCCCGTTTCCGGTTACAGAAGATAAAGGCATTATGAACGTCTTCCCCATGCAACAGGTGACGTAAGGCTTCGCGTTTTTGCCAATCGTTGGTGGTAGGTATCTGGACTAAAGATTGGTTGATGTTTTTAGCTGTGCTGGAGGGAGGAGAAACGGTGATTTCTTTTGGATTTGATAAAAAGCGGTCTGCGATCTTTTTGATCTCTGGGGCCATTGTGGCCGAGAAGAAGAGCGTTTGCTTATTGAAGGGAAGCATGCTCGATATTTTTTCAATATCGGGAATAAAGCCCATATCAAGCATGCGATCGGCTTCGTCAATGACAAAGATTTTGATGTCGTTGAGCATAATCCGACCGCGCTCGAAGAGATCAATCAAGCGGCCCGGAGTGGCAATTAGGACATCAACGCCTCGTTCGAGCTTTTTGATCTGAGGCTCCATATTTTCGCCGCCAATTAATAGGGCCATACTAAGGCTAGGATGGTTTTTTCCGTATTTTTCAAAGCTCTCAGCGACTTGTGTGGCGAGTTCACGTGTGGGCTCTAAGATAAGTGAGCGTGGCATGCGCGCCCGTGCACGGCCCTGCGCCAGAATGTCAATCATAGGCAGGGTAAAGCCCGCTGTTTTACCTGTGCCGGTTTGCGCGCAGCCCAGAATATCCCGCATTTGCAAAATTGAAGGAATAGCTTCTTCTTGGATGGGGGTGGGCGTTTCGTAGCCAGCGTCTTTGATGGCGGACAGAATCGTCTCGCTTAGGCCCAGATCGTTAAAATTTGTCACTTAGTTCCAGTGCTTTGTTATTTCGTTCATCACGCTCTTCGGACCTGTGATAACTCTTTTCGGGCGCGAAAGCAAATCCTCAACCTTCTTCAGACTCGTTTTCGTCTTCATCCTCGCCTTCGGGTTCACAAGAGCAATCACAAGCCGCAGCGGGGAAGGGGGAAAAAGGAAAGGGCTTGTCATCGCTGGCAAAGGTTAAAAACCTTATAACTTCAGCTAGATAGCTGGCCAAGTTAACCCCAAAACTTGAAAGGCCAGGGAAAGACTTGGCGCTGAAAAGCTTGGCAAGGAATTGGAAGATGGATACGGCAAAGACGAGCAGAGTCGCCAAATAGAAAGCCACACCAAAAACGACCAGATACACGAATCTCATCCATGTATCCTTGTCTTTAACGTTTTTCGTCAGTTCTTCTTCATTAAGTTCAGTCATGGCCGTAATCCTATGGTTAACCTTCCTCACATATACGCTTTTCCTAGCAAAATGGCAATCACCCCTGTTAGCCGGATGTACCGGCTTAGAAGGCAACTCCTGCTGTGATGATAGCATTTGCATAGTAGGTGCATTCGCCAGAGCGAACAATGGCTGTGCTCTCAGCTGTGCGTTGTTTGAATTCCGTATGAGGAACTTCCTCTATTTCTATGGTGTTTCCTTGTTCCTTCGCAACTTCTTCAATGCGTGTCAGAAACGCTTTGTGGAATTCTGGACTAATGTTGCGCATTTCTTTCGCGATCGTAACTTTCTCGATGCATAGCTCTGCGGTGATTGCGTTAAAAACGTCATAGAAAGTGGGGGTCCCTTGCGTGATAGCCAGATCAATGCGCTCTGTTGTTGCAGGGATAGGAAGGCCACAGTCGCAAACTGTAATTGTGTCTGTATGGCCCAGTTCAGCAATAACAGCGGAAAGAGGAGCATTCAAAAGTGTCGTTTTTTTCATCGTTTTTATCCTTTAAGTTTCTTGAGGAGAGAGGGAAGATGTTTTTTGATCTCTTGTGCTGTTGGTAAGGCGGCTTGAGCACCAACACGAGTACAAGCCAGAGACCCTCCCGTGATTCCGTGTGCCAGAGCCGTAACTGGATCAACATCATCCGCTAGCGCTGCGGCAAAAGCGCCAGCAAAAGCATCGCCCGCCCCAACTGTATCAACGACTTTAACCGACAGACAGGGAAGTTCTATGAGCTTATCGTGTTTTGCTTGAGCCGCGATGACTCCTTTTGCGCCGAGTGTGACGATGCACATCAAATTATACTTATCTGCCATGAGTTGAGCAAAAGTAGGTAAAGAGCTCGCGTCCATGTTCTGGCTCTGTGCAATAACTTCCGCTTCTGGTTTATTGACGATCAGAAAATCAATCATTTTTAGATCGGCAGAGGGTAAAGCTGCGGCTGGAGCAACATTATAGATGATCTGGGCACCTTTCTTCTTGGCGCGTTTCATCAATTTAGAATTTTCTTTGATGTTCGTTTCTGTTTGGAAAAGAAGAATAGAGTTCTTAGTTAGTAAAGAATCAGGCACATGTTTACTTTGGGCGACGGTGTTTGCACCATGGCTGACCAAGAGCTTGTGGCTGCCATCCGGTTTGTTCATGATGACCGCCAAACCTGTCGGCTGTTCCATTTTCTGCAGGCCCGTCGTACTGATCTTATGGTCTTTGAAGTTTTGTATCAAAAACCGCCCATGAGCACCCTGACCGATGCCGCCAAACATATATACCTTTGCGCCTGCTTTTGCGGCTGCAACGGCTTGATTGGCTCCTTTTCCTCCAGGAGCTTGCATGTGGAGAGAGAAGTGAAGGGCGTCTTCTGCGCCTGGGCTTGTATCAGTAAAGAAATCCATATTAGAGACAGCAAAGAAGATATCGACATTGCAAGAGCCGAAAACAACGACTTTTTTACTCATATGCTAATCCTTAATTATATTGTTGATACTAGGTTGCACCTATATTGCATTCGGCAACCAACAAACGCCTTTCATTATGGATGATTTTTGTTCAAAGAACAAATTTTGTTTATTCTTAGCTGAAAGTATTTTCTTTTTTTCCTGCAAGCGCTATAGGTTTCCTCCGCCGTTGGGGCTGTCCGACTTTAGACGAGTCGGTGCCGCTTCTGTTCGTTTTACAGAAATTATGGAGACTAGTATGACTCCTCCTCGTAGAGCTCTTATTTTGTCATCTTTATTTCCTTGGCCTTCTTTGGAGGGGTATATTGCTGAGCTTAGCGTTTCTAATGTTGGGGGAGATGAGCCTGTTCCTCCCATTACCTCAAAAAGAAAGTTTCACAACTATGTGACTGTCCAAGAAATCAAACATTTGATTGATTCTAGGCGGGCGAAGGTTCTCGCTTTTGATTTGGATGGAACGACAGCCTTTACAGAAGTTGACCAAATGACACAATTTGCAGCTCTTACGAGCGAGCTCTCCGGTGTCAGATTATCTTTTGATGATGTTGCGCGTGAAATGTTGGGGAAGACTCCAACTGATATCATGAGTATTTTTAAAGCGCGTTACGACTTGCCTCATAATCTTCAAGATCTTGTCGCTGAGCGTAGTAAACGCTATTACGCATCAATTAAAGCATCCAGTGATGAAGGGAAGGTCAGGCCAAACGCTTTTGTGCTTGATTTGCTTCATTATGCTAAAGGAAATCTTGAGAATCCTCCGATCGTTGTTTCAAATGGATTCCAAAAGATACAAACTGGTTTGTTGCGGCATTGGGGTATTGCCGATCTCTTTGGTGTTGTTCACACTTGTGACACGATGAAGCTAAAGTTACCTCTTAATGAGAGGAAGGTTGCTTTTGCGAGGGAGCTTCCGGAGGTTTATGGAGTGAAGCCTAGCGAGGTCCTCTTTTTTGATGATAGTCAGGGGATGATTAATGCCGTTGAGGATGCTGGTTTGACGGGTGTTTATGTGAAGCATGTTTTTAATGCTCCGTTCAGGCCTCAATCGGGG
>JBFXDW010000061.1:0-11170 GCA_050180745.1 Bdellovibrionales bacterium
GTACCGTTTTATCTGTCAAAGCATGCACAATTTTATCGTCTTGAAGCGCTGCTTTTTCCGTTGTTTCCTTATCTGCATCTTTGGGCAACGTTATGGTTGTTTTGAGCTTGCCGTTGATTTGAATGGCAAGCGTCACGCTTGATTCAACCAGCAGAGCCGGATCAGCTTCTGGCCAGCGGCTTTCAACGAGAGTCGTTTTATGGCCAAGTTGTTCCCATAGCTCTTCGGTAATGTGCGGAAGCATAGGATTCAACAATTGGACTAGAGTTTCAAGGCCTTCGCGTAAGACAAAAGCAGCGCCCGCCTCACCTTTCTTTAATGTATCTAACGCGTTGGAAAGTTCTCGAGCGCGTGCCACAGCCTTATTGAAATGGAAGTTTTCAATATCGCGTGTGAAGTCTTTGATTGTGCGGTGGATGGCTTGGCGAACAGAGATCGTTGTTTCGCTGCATGTGCTATTAGCCGCTCCGACAGGGGTAAGCGCAAATGATGGTTCAACAACGGAACGCCACAAGCGGTTCACATAACGCCAAGCGCCTTCGACGCCAGCCTCGGACCATTCGATGTCACGCTCGGGAGGACTATCGGACAGCATAAAGAGCCGCGCTGTGTCCGCGCCATAGCTGCCGATGATTTGGCCTGGATCAATGACGTTGTGCTTGGATTTGCTCATCACCTCATTGCGACCGATGGTCACAGGCTTTCCTGTTTCTTTGTGTGTGGCTGTGCCGTCGGCGTTTTTGATGATCTCTTCCGGATAAAGCCACTCGCCATTTTCATCCTTATAAGATTCATGACAGATCATGCCTTGCGTGAAGAGGCCTGCAAAAGGTTCTTCAATAGAAATATGGCCTGTAGCTTTCATTGCGCGCGTGAAAAAGCGAGAATAAAGAAGATGCAAAATCGCATGCTCAACCCCGCCTACATATTGATCAACCGGCATCCAGTAATCCATGTCGGCCTTGGCGACGGGTTCATTTTCATTCGGTTGTGAGCAATAGCGCGCATAATACCAGCTTGAATCAACGAAGGTGTCACATGTATCGGTCTCGCGTTGTGCGGGCTTGCCACACTTGGGGCACGTTACATCTTTCCACGTGGGGTGCAGCTCCAGAGGGTTGCCGGATTTATCAAATGTTGCGTCTTTGGGAAGCGCAACAGGAAGATCTTTATCAGGAACAGGCACAACGCCGCATGTTTGACAGTGAATAACAGGAATAGGACAGCCCCAATAGCGTTGACGGCTGATACACCAATCGCGAAGGCGATATTGTGTTGTGCCCTTCCCTGCTCCAAGCTCTTCGATTTTGGTAATCGCGGCTTTGATCGCATCGGGTGTTTTAAGACCATTGAGGAACTCAGAATTAAACGCCACGCCGTCTTCGGTTCGAGCTTCGGTGCTGATGGTAAAGCTTGCTTCATCTTCTCCAGCAGGCAGAACAACAGCTTTCACAGGAAGATTATATTTCCGTGCAAAATCTAAATCGCGTTGATCGTGCGCAGGACAGCCAAAAATAGCACCTGTGCCGTATTCGACGAGGACAAAATTAGCAATATAAACAGGAATCTTCCAGTTTGGATCAAACGGATGAGACACGGTTGCGCCCGTATCCATACCGAGCTTTTCGCCAGTTTCTACGGCGACGATCGAGGTCCCAGTACGGTTACATTCCTTGATGAATTCCTCAAGCGCCTTATTGTTTTCTGCAAGCTTGGCCGCCAACGGATGATTGGCAGAAATGGCCAAGAAAGACGCTCCAAAAAGGGTGTCGGGCCGTGTTGTAAAAACTTCGATAGAGCCTTGCTTGTCGCTTAGCGGAAAATTGACATAAGCACCGCTTGATTTGCCGATCCAGTTTTCCTGCATCAAGCGGACTTTATCTGGCCAGCGATCAAGCGTTTTGAGGCCTTGGAGAAGTTCTTCAGAATAAGCCGTAATTTTAAAGAACCATTGCGAGAAAAGCTTTTTCTCGACCAAAGCTCCAGAACGCCAGCCGCGCCCGTCGATGACCTGTTCGTTAGCCAGAACCGTTTGATCGACAGGGTCCCAATTAGCCCACGCTTCTTTACGATAAACTAGCCCTGCTTTCATAAAGTCGAGGAATAATTTTTGTTGATGCTTATAATAAGAGGCATCACATGTGGCCAATTCGCGGTCCCAATCAAGAGACAACCCCATGCGGATGAGCTCTTCCTTCATGTTTTTGATATTAGCATAGGTCCAAACAGCCGGATTCATGCTCTGTTTCTTGGCGGCGTTTTCAGCCGGAAGGCCGAAGGCATCCCAGCCCATCGGATGCAGGACATTAAAGCCCATCGCGCGTTTATAGCGCGCCACGACATCGCCGAGCGTATAATTGCGAACGTGGCCCATATGGATACGGCCTGAAGGGTAAGGCAGCATAGATAGGGCATAGTATTTCGGACGAGACGGGTCCGTAACAGCTTTAAAGCTTTGATTTTGTGTCCAGTATTGCTGCCACTTGGCTTCGGTTGTTTTAAAATTATAGCGTGTTGACATGGGAAAAAGCGCTCTTTTGTTTATTTTGAATGGGAAATCACGTTATCTCAGAAATAAAGGCAGGGCAAGACAGTAGAGCAAAGCTCTTCGGCAAAAGCCTGAATAAATTTTGTCATTCCGGCCCACCTGAGCGTAGCAAAAGATGAGGGCCGTAAACTATCTCCGAAAAGGGCAAGGAATTTTCATAAATACAGCATAGGGAGACGGATGCTGGATCAACGCTCACCGTTCCGGCACTAATATCGTAACGCCCTATTCTTCGTCCTTTTTGCGTTGGGCTAGACGGAGCTGCCGAGCACGCGAGAGGATTGTGTTTTCAAGAGAAGATCCTGTGGCGGTGGCAACGGGAGCTTGCTCCCATTCGGCGCCCTCACCTTCCCCACGCGTTTGGCGGAAAACGGTGATTTTAATGCCGTCAGCGCGAAGGTTTCTGTCTAAAATCAATATGTTAAGGCGGATTCGCTCGTTTTTATTCTCTTCTGCCGAATACCAGTCAGTTGTAATCACGCCGCCAAAGGGATCTGCCGTTGCGATTGGCAGGAAGGAAAGAGTGTCTAGCGTGGCGCGCCACAGGAAGCCGTTGACGCCAATCCCTGTATTTTTGACGTTTCTTTCTTCATCTGTGTCGAAAAGCTTGAATCCGCCTTCCTCGCTGGCGAGCGAGCCATTCTCATACATATCGTCACGAACCTTATCCGCGTAGGTATGTTCTGTTTCTATTGACGAGCAGCCTGTGAGGGCCACAGTTAGAAAAAAGCAGGAAAACAAAGGAAAAAGACGAGAGTTTTTCATATTTCGACCGTAGAAGATTAACGGAGAAGAGGCCTTTATAATCGGCTTTTTTTTGTACCGAATCAAGGTGTTGTTTCGAGCAGAATGGTTAACAGGTTTGTGGCTGAAATACAACACCGAAAAATCACGTCACAAAAAAAGCCATTTCATGCTTGTCTGTGCACGACGCTTGTATCAGATTTAACAGCAACGGGGCGATCCGCCCTCTTTGAGTACTATCTTCAACACTATTGTCCATCCATGAGGGGGATACCATATGCGTAAAATTCTTTTAGCCACAACGGCTCTCGTTGCTTTTGCTGGTGCTGCGCAAGCCGCAGAGTCACCAATCCAAGTAACGCTCGGCGGCTCGGTTGATTTCCGTGCTGCTATGTTCCAAGAATCAGAAAAGACGAACACGGGTGCTCGTCGTGAAGCTGATTTCCAAACGGAATATCGTTTCGACGTTGCTGCTGACGGTAAAGCAGCTGGCGGCATCGAATATGGTGCAAAGATCAGCCTGTATAATGGCGAAGATCTGGGTACAACCACGGCGGCTGCTGATCGGGACGTTCGTGCTGATCAAGCTTATGTCTATATGTCAGGGGCTTGGGGTAAGGTTCTCTTCGGTGACGAAACCGGTGCTAGCGATTTGTTCGTTTATGCTCCAACCGTTGGCGAAGGCCAAATCGACGGATCTTATGTGAACTTCACAGATCCTGCTACGTTGGTTCCTTTCCTCCCAACATATGTTGACAACACAGAGAACAACACAAAGATCACCTATTACACGCCTAAGGTTGGTAATGCTGATCACAAGGTTCAATTGGGCGTAAGCTACATTCCGAACCCAGAGCAAGGTATTGCTGTTGTTAAATACGACACCGACGCTTACGAAGATCAAATCGAAGCTGCTATCCAATACACAGGAACAGTTCAAGATGTAAATCTTGCTCTTTCTCCAATGATGGCAACGGGTGCTCGTAACGGTAATAAGGTTACGGACGACATTCGTGAATACGTTCTTTGGGGTATCGGTGGTCAAGCAGCTTATGCTGGTTTCACCTTGGGTGCTTCTTATGTTGACGCTGGCAACATGGGTACACAAGTTGGCGAAGACAAAGACCAAGACGTTTTCTCTGTTGGTCTGAAGTATGAGTTCGACAAAGTTGCGATGGCTGTTAACTACATGAACGGTGAAGGCTATCTGTTCACCGGTGGTGCTGCTACGGACTATGTTGATCGTTACTCAGCTATTGGCTTTGGTGCAACCTACACATGGTTCCCAGGTCTGACGACTGCTCTTGACACAGTCTTCTTTGACCAAAGCCGTGATACGCAAACATATGACAATGAAGGCCACGTGCTGATGTTGTCACAAAAGATGACTTTCTAAGATTTGTTCTAGAAAGTTAGTCGAAAGAAAAGGGCGGGGAGCAATCCTCGCCTTTTTTTTATTCCAACCACTTATCGTTATACCGGATAAAACATGCTGTTGCTCTGTCTCAGCGGTTGCTGTGTAATACCAAAAGCCCCATGAACTGATCTCTATAATCTATCCATTATGAAATGGGGTTCGTTTTTGAAAAGAGGAAAGTCAAAAAAAGCCCGTCATTCCGGCCCATCTGAGCGTAGCGAAAGATGTGAGCCGACCAAATGCGAGATTAACGAGCATTTGGCGCGAGACGGGGCAAAGCCCCGCGAGGGCCTTCGGTTCAAAAATACGAGGAATCGAGTGTTTCTGTAAATCTCATTTGGTTATTTTCAGAAGGTGCAAAAAAATAAACGTTGCAAGTTCTGGAAATAAAAAAAAGGGATTCCGGATATTCACGCCCTTCGGGCGCTTATCCAGAATGACGAAGATTTTTTTGATGAATGGGGAGAGATATGCAGGGCTCCGAACTCGAGTTAACAAAAGGTTTAAACTACCCTCCCCCTACGGGAGGGTGATTTTTAACAATCTTCTGATTGTTGATTTATAGCCTATGTCAGATTAAATGACGCAGATCACTAGAGTAAAATCAGCCTTTGTTCTAAGGAGCAAAACTTTTATCTGCCGGATGAATGGTGCGGCGACCATCTTCAGTGATTTCACTGATAGCTAAGGCGCGTTCAACTTTTCCATCAGGATTCAAGCGAAAGAGTCCGTCTAATCCTGCAAAGCCTATGCGTGTTGTTAGTGCTTCTGAAGAAAATCCTCGTCCTGCTTTCGTTAATACGGCGGCTAATGCTGTTGCGTCATAGGCTAAGGTTGCTAAACGAGGGGGGGGGTGTCCATAGCTGGAAGTATAGGTTTCTGTAAAACGTTCTCTCATTTCTGGTTCTGCTGTGGCATACCAGCCGCCACGCAAGAACGGGATCGTTTCTCCTAGATTTTCTGAATCCCAAAGGCCTGTTCCTAAAAGCTGAACCTTGCCATGTTGAAATCCAACTTTTTGTAGTTGATCTGCAACATCTTTAAGCTGGGATCCGCCGAAAGGCAATAAAAGGCAATCAATGGAATCTTTTTGTGCGGTTAAATAGGCAAGGTTGCTTACTTGTTCAACTGCAATCAAGTTAACGCCGTGTTTTGCTAAGGCTTCTTTGAATGTGTCCGCGACAAGTTCCCCATAAGGATTAGAGGGTACGAGAGCTGCAAATTGGCGATAACCACGAGCTACGGCATAGGAAACAATACGTTCGACTTGCGGGGCAGGGGCGAAGCCCATGACGTAAGCGCGAGGTGCGGCCAAGGACACATCTGTTGAAAGGGAAACCATGTTCACCGATGCGGTTTCTATGACGGGTTTAACAGCGGCGACATCAGCAGCAAATAAGGGGCCAATCACAAAATTAGCGCCTGCCGCCAGCGCATCCTTAGCGGCTTGTACGGCTTGTACAGCATTCACGCCTGTATCGCGGGGAAGAAGCTCGAAGCCTTCTGGCGCAATATCAAACACAGCCAATTGTGCCGCATTGACCATGGCTTGCCCCAGTTCTGCGTTACGTCCTGAAAGCGGCACGAGTAGGGCAACTTTAGCGGGAGGTAGAGTAAAAGAAGGTTCTACGGTTAGGGGTTCAAATCTACCAAAAGCATCAACAGAAGGTGCTTTTGGTGCTTTGTATGATGGTGTTTCGTAAGAAAGAGGGGCCGTTTGGCCAAAGGTTAAAACAGCTTGGGGTTGGTTGGGAAGAGGTTGTGCTTGGCCTTTCTGTTGGGGCGTAGTTAAGCTTCCCTGTTCAGTGGGGGCGGGATCATGTAGCATAGGGACAGAACAGCCCGTTATGCAAAAGATCAATAGGAAACAGAATGGTAAGAAGCGACGAACAGATAGAACAGAAAACATGGCCAGACTTTGCGTTATGGGGAAAACATTGTTTGCAAGAGAACGCTATAGAAAAAAAAGACGCAAGTAAAGTTCTGGGTCTCAATTCTGGACTTTATATTGTTGCTACGCCCATTGGCAATTTGGGGGACATTACATTGCGGGCGCTGTGGACTCTGCAAGAGGCGGATCTTATCTTATGCGAAGATACGCGCGTAAGCGGCAAGCTTTTGAATAGTTTTGGGCTTAAAAAGCCCCTTTTGTCTTGCCACGAGCATAATGAAGAGGCTCGTGAACAAGAGGTTTTATCTCGGCTTGCTAAAGGAGAATCTTTGGCTCTTATCAGCGATGCAGGTATGCCGTTGATCGCAGATCCTGGGTATCGTCTTGTGCGCGCCTGTCGCGAAGCTGGTTTTATGGTTACCATTATTCCGGGAGCGAATGCAGCGCTTACGGCATTGGCTGGATCAGGCTTGCCGACGAATAGTTTTTTGTCCAGCGGCTTTCTTCCTCATAAAAGCGGGGCGCGCCAGAAAGAGTTAGAAGCTTTATCTCATAATGCGGCGTGTCTTGTCTTTTATGAGTCTCCTCATCGGCTAATGGCTAGCCTAAAAGACATGTCGGATTGTTTCGGCAAGGAAAGACGGGCCGTTGTGGCACGTGAGTTAACTAAGCGATATGAGACTTTTCACGAGGGCTGTTTAGCCGATCTTTGCAACTATTTTGAGACCACAGGAGCACCTAAGGGAGAAATGGTGCTCGTCGTTGCGCCAGAAGATGCTCCTGCCGAGGACGAAAGCTGGGAGGAGGTTCTTGAAAATTGCCTTAAAACCATGAGCTTACGTGATGCTGTGGTAGAAACCGTGGAGGCAACAGGGATTTCTAAAAAGACGGTTTACCAAAAAGCCCTCGAACTTATTGACTCCGGCCCTTCAAAATAGGTATAAAACGCTCATTCCCGAGAACGTGGACAATAGCTGCTTTAGTGACATGCATTCGTCCCGTTTTGCCCATAAGGGGCAAAACCTATCGGGGCCATAGAAAACGGAACTATAATTATGTCAAAAAGAATTGCTGCAAAGCATAAAATTGACCGCCGTCTTGGCGTCAATCTTTGGGGGCGTCCTAAAAGCCCTCTTAACAAACGGGATTATCGTCCAGGTCAACATGGCCAAGGGCGTCATAAACCGTCTGATTACGGAATCCAATTGCTCGCAAAACAACGTTTGCGCGGTTATTACGGCAATATTGGCGAACGTCAATTCCGTCGTTACTATCGTGAAGCGATGCGTCGTAAGGGCGACAATGGCGAAAACTTAATCCGTCTTCTTGAGCAACGGCTTGATGCGGTTGTATATCGTATGATGTTTGTGCCGACTGTTTTTGCGGCTCGTCAATTGGTTAGCCATGGTCACGTTCTTGTTAATGGTAAGCGCGTGAACATCGCATCTTATCGTGTTCGCGAAGGGGATGAGATTTCTTTGTGTGAAAAAGCAAAGAAGATCCCTGCCGTAATTCAAGCGGCTGAGTCGACCGAACGCGAAGTACCAGAGTATGTTTCTGTTGATCATAAGGAAAAGAAGGGGACTCTTGTTCGCCTTCCTTCTCTGGACGAAGTGCCTTATCCGGTTCAGATGGAGCCAAATCTGGTTATCGAGTTCTATTCTCGTTAATAGAAACGGTTTAAAGAAAAGAAAAAGCGGGGGGCTTGGCCTCCCGCTTTTTTGTTGGAAAAGTTAAAAAAAACAACAACAAAGATAACCTCATTCTTTTGAACACTTTTTTAACGATTCTGCGTTCAAATTACCCTGTGGCAGTACGAATCTCTTTTGACACAGTTGCCCGCTGTGGAATTAGAGCTTTGTAAGCCGAATATGTAACGGTTTATGTGGTAGTTTGATGCTTTTGTTTCCTGCAAACTGTTTTGTTTGAGGTGGTGCTCCCGTGTGCGCAGACTCGACAGAACAAAAGGAAAGAGTAACCCCTTCTTTTAGAAGACGGGTTAGGCGGCTTTGCGCTTTTGGTTTTGGGCGCGAAAGGGCATCTTGTGCGTGTGCGCAACGAGGGTTTGCTATTGCACCGATCCTTTATTTGTTGACTCTCGTTGGTGTTGCCACGGGCGTTCTTTTCAGTAGCTATACACAGATTTTACGTACGAACGTAAGTGTTACGAACGAGACGGCTGTTAAAAGCGAGATTTCTGCGGGAAGCACCACGCTTTCTGCTTCCGCTGTTTTAAGTGCAGATCAAACCATTTTTTGTCCTCCTGGTGCGACGCCGAGTGAGCTGTGTCCGGATGCTCCTCAAAAGATGATGTTGTTTGCTGATATCGCAGAGCAGGATGTGGCAAAGCTTCCGGCAAATTATGCAGCAGCGCAATCAACGGGGGATCCGAAGGAAGTTGGTGTTTTGGCTGCAGGCGCTGGAGTTAAGGTTCTAGACCCGTGGGGTCACTATTATATCTACTGTCGGTGGGAGAATGCGCGGTCATCTCCTGGGGCTCCAGCTATGGCGCTGATCTCTGCGGGTAGTAATGCGCGCATTGAAACGGGTTGTGGCGATAATTCTCCGTCAGGGGATGACCAAATATCAAGCATTTCTGTTGGTGCGGCAACGCAGAAGGCTGCCGTTTGGCAGATGGATTCAGATTCATCTGCAGTTACGTTTGGTGCAACGGGCTCCAAGGTTGTTGTGGGTAGCGACGGCACTTTAACAGCGCGTAATCTTGTCATTTCTGGGGGGGGGCGCATACAAACGCTCCTTCTTTCCAATGCGTTGGGGGTTGGAAGTGGTGGTACGGGGAGCTCTTCGGCATCTGGGGCACGGGTCAATCTGGGGGCGACAACGGTTGGGGATGCGCTCTTTACTGCATCAAGCCAGACAGCAGCTCTTTCGACATTGGGCGCAACAGATGTTGGGCAATATTTATTTAGCGGTACATCTTTGAATAGCAGCTACGCCAACACGGTTCGAAGTGCACTTTTGGGCGCCGGTACGGTTGGGGATAGTCTTTTTACACAAAGCACGGCTAGTGGTGCGCGGGGTGTGTTGGGTGCAGGAAGTGTCGGAGAAAATGTTTTTACGGCGGGCACACAGAGCGCCGCTTTGTCTGCGTTAGGTGCAGGAAGTGTTGGGGAGGGCGTTTTTGTTGCAGGAACGGCGGATTCTGCACAAACGGCTCTAGGGTTTACGGCTGTTGGTAAGGCGGTGACAGCAGCGGTCAGTCAATCTGCGGCTCGTTCTGCTTTGGGGTCAACATCTATCGGAGATACATTATTTACCGTAAGCTCGCAAGCGGCTGCTTGGAATGCCTTGGGACTAACAGGAGGGAGCGGAACCCTTGATGTTGCTGTTTCTGGAACGGCAGGGTCTGTTCCTGCGTCTGGTATTATTGGTACGGTTGGAATTTCCCAAGGTGGTACGAGCGCGACAACAGCGCCGGATGCCCTTGATAATTTATTTTCAGCGGATGATGGTGGTACAGAAACGCTTCATGAGGACCGAATTAAAGATGCCAGTATCGATAGCAGTAAACTGACCAGCGTCGTCGCGAGTGGGACCTATGGTACGGTTGTCGTTGACTCAGCGGGGCGTGTTACAGGCGGTGCGGCGCCAGGTTTACAAACAGGTATCTCTAATGGTGCTGGAACAGGCATCGATGCAACGGCCACGGGCCTTATTTTCTCAACGGCCTCTTCTACGACAATGGTGTTGGATACGTCGGGCAATTTGGGATTGGGGACAGCTGCTCCTGGAGAAAGACTTCATGTTCAAGCAGGCAATATAAGAATTGCGGGTGCGGCAGAAACGACGCGGGAGCTCCAATTTGCAACCGGAACAGATTCTTTACGCTGGACGGTTGAAACAAATGCGGTTGCGGAAGGCGGAGCTGATACAGGGTCTAATTTTGAGATTTTACGCTATAGCGATGCGGGTGTAGCTACAACGGCCTTGGCGATAAATCGTGCAACAGGGGCTTCAGTTTTTAACGGTAGTGTATCGGCAACCGGGGGGTTCTTAGGCTATTTCACGGGTACCTTTGACGGGAACTTCGCAGGTACCGTTAGCGGCAACATGAATCTAGGAACAAATGCAGCTAGCACAAATCCTCGTCGTGAAGCAGAAGCGGGGACAGGCCTGTTCTCGGACGCGACAAACAATGTTGCTATAGCAACTGATGGTGTAGAAAGATTTCGTATCAGTGATACAGATGTTTCCATAACTATTGGGGGCGTGGAGAAGCTGCGCGTAACGAGCGCTAGTGTTGATATTGGAAGCACTCTTTATGGCGACTTAAGCACGAACCGTGTAGCGATAGGGACAGGGTTATCGTCCGTAACGGCAGGGACGGTTCTTGATCTTTCTAGTAATACGACAGCGGCGAACAGCTCGGTGTTGATGCCGCAGGGGACAACAGATGCGCGTCCGACGATCGGCGTTGCGGGGATGATCCGGTATAATACGACGAATGCCAAGATGGAGGTCTATCAGGCAGGCGCATGGACCAGTCTTGTATCGAGTGACACCGGCGAGATCAGCACGGATCTTGGCACAGCGGTCGGGTCTCCGGCCC
>JBFXDW010000062.1:0-10913 GCA_050180745.1 Bdellovibrionales bacterium
AGCCGATAGCCGTGCTCCTCGCGATGGTCGTTTTATTGAACGTATTGGGTCCTATAACCCTATGTTGCCACGCGACCACATAGAGCGTGTTAGCTTTGATGATGCACGCGTCAAACATTGGCTGAGCGTTGGCGCTCAACCAACGGATCGCGTTTCACGCTTATTAGAAAAAGCAGGTGTGCTTGCGGAAAAGAAACGCCCTGCCACACCGAAGAAATCGGCTTTGGGAGCCAAAGCACAAGAGCGCCTTCGCTTAGCGCAAGAAGCTAAAGAAGCCGCAGAAGCCGAAGCTAAAGCAGCGGCAGAGGCGCCTACTGAGGAAGCCGCTGCTGAATAAGCCAAAAAACATGGCATAGTAATAAGATTAACGGCGGGGATATGATCTATCCTCGCCGTTTTTTGTTTTGTTCATCAAATAATTGGATGTGAAACTAAAAAAGGAAACAAATTCCGCTAAAAACATGTTATCGCTTTGTGCAGAAAGACTTATTACGCTTGAATTTTATGAAGGATATTAACCATGAAGAAATTTTCTCCTTTTGCCGCCATCAGCAGCTTAGAGCGCCCCCCCAAAAAATCTGTTGTGAACATCGCAAAGAAGCCTCATCTGCTTTATTCAGCGGCCTGTACGGCTTTTACAGGCGGTTGTATGTTAGCTACTATAGGAGTGATGGTTCCTGCTGCCGTTCTGAACGTGATAGGGACACCCCTTAGTGAGGTTGAAACACCATATAGAATTGCTATGGGAATCGGAATGACTCTTGGCGCGGGTGTACACCTCATGTGTCGGAATAGTCAGTTCGGAAAAGTTGCGGGAGTTATCTCAGAACTATCTGTTGGACTCACCACAGCAATGATAGGAGGCGCAAATTCATTGATTTCCCCAACCCCTTCTTCTTTTGCATGTCTTGTAGCAGGAGGAGTAATGCTAGAAGTTGCCAGAAGGTCCTTTCTAACAGCCCTTAAGGAACCAGAGTTTCCCACAACCTCGCCTAAACCCACCACGCAACCGCCTGAACCGAAACAATAGGAAAAGAACACCTTTTGCGCTAAAATCATCGGCATGACGAACTCACAGAAAATATGTGTCGGCACAATCACAGGACCTCATGGCATCAAAGGCGAGGTAATCCTGCGTAGCGCCACAGATGATCCGGCAGCTATTTTTACCTACGGTACGTTAACAGACAAAAATGGCACAAAGACCTTTTCTCTTACGCTTCGCGGCACAAACAAGGGCGGCTTTATCATTGCTATTGAGGGAATCGCAACGCGCAATGACGCCGAAGCTCTTAAAAACACCGCTCTTTACATTAATCGTTCGGCTCTGCCACATCTTGATGAAGACGAGTATTATTTGACCGATCTTATTGGCCTTTCTGTACACGTTGCAAATGATAGCGCTTTTGGCAACGTCATCAATGTTCATGACTATGGCGGCGGGATTTTTTTGGAAATTTCCTCAAAAACCAATAAATCTTTTATGCTGCCTTTCAAAGATGAATTTGTTCCTGTTGTTGATATCAAGGGAGGCTTTATAGAAGCAGCAATTCCCGAAGGATGGATGAAGGAAGAAAAATGACACAAAGTGAGGTTCCTTACTTTTCTCAATGGGAATCTGCTGAACTTGCTACAGCTATTGTAAATGGCACCGCAACCCCTGCAGAGGACCCTCTATGGCAAAATTCTGGAGCAAAAACACGCGAAGAATATGCCATATGGGCTAATCACATATGTGGCATGGCCTGTCTAAAAATGATTATTGCCGCACAAACAGGAAACATTGTACCCACCGTTAAATTAGCACAGCAGGCTTGTTCTTATGGTGTCTATGTAGTTAAACACAATTTGATTCGCGGCATGATTTATGCTCCTTTTGTTACCTTTGTTCGCGAAAGATACAACATAGACGCTCAGATACATACCGGTATCACGAGCCGAACCCTTTCTAATCTTCTACAGAAAGGGAGTTTTTTTATAGCCTCTGTGCACCCTAACATCCGATGGCCTAAAAGCGAGCCTCCACAAAAAGGAGGCCATTTAATTCTCATCAGCAAAGCAAATGATGATAGTCTTGTTTTCCATAACCCATCAGGTCACTCAAACGAAACTCGCAGCAATGTATCCATGTCTCTTGATGATTTTGACCGTTTCTTCGCAGGACGCGGCCTTTTAGTTTCCAGTACTTGACTAACCTTTTAAACCCAAATGTCAAAACCTCTATTTCACGCCGCCATTCTCACCCTCTTCCCTGATATGTTTCCTGGACCTCTTGGCCAAGCGCTGGCGGGAAAAGCCCTCGAAGATGGCCTGTGGACCCTTCAAACAATCAATATCCGCGATTTTGCTACCGATAAACACGGCTCCGTCGATGACACGCCCTATGGCGGCGGCGCAGGCATGGTTTTGCGCCCTGACATCGTCGCTGCGGCCATCCGCGCAGCAGAAAGCACAGCCCCCACTCCTCCACGCAAAATCTATCTCTCGCCGCGCGGTAAGCCCCTGACCCAAAACCTTGTTGAGGAACTTGCCGAAGCCTCGTCGCTTCTTCTCCTCTGCGGGCGATATGAAGGCGTTGACCAGCGGGTTCTTGATGCCGAAGGCATGGAAGAAATTTCTGTAGGTGATTACGTGCTAGCCGGAGGAGAAGTCGCCGCTATGGTGCTCTTAGAGGCCATAACGCGCCTAATTCCAGGAGTCATGGGCAACCATGCAACCACAGACGAAGAGAGTTTTTGCGATAACCTATTGGAATATCCGCATTTTACGAGACCTCCCACATGGGAAAACCTTAGCGTTCCAGAGGTTTTGTTGTCCGGCCATCACGGAAAGATTAACGCTTGGCGTTTAGAGCAATCCCAAGCCTTAACCAAGCAAAATCGCCCTGATTTATGGGAAAAATGGAAAAAGACACATGAAACGGATAAAAATCGCTGAAAACCGTTGAGCTTGCGAAAAATATTCTGTATAGAGTCGCTTCCTCTGCCATTGCTTTAAGTAAGCTTTGGGCAAGCTCTCAGCTTGTTTAAGTCAATGGCTTTATTGTGTAAGGAAAAGAAGATGAATACGCTACAAAAGTTTGAGCAAAAACAAATCGAAAAACGCGGTGCCAATATTCCTGATTTTGGTCCAGGTGACACCGTTCGCGTGAATGTGAAGGTTGTTGAAGGCACGCGGGAGCGGATTCAGGCCTATGAAGGTATCTGCATTGCACGCAAGAATGACGGGATTAACTCCTCCTTCACAGTTCGTAAGATCAGCTATGGTGAAGGTGTTGAGCGTGGGTTCCCGCTTTACAGTCCTCGCGTTGATTCGATCGACCTCATTCGTCGCGGTATCGTTCGCCGTGCGAAGCTTTACTATCTTCGCGCTCTACGCGGTAAAAAGGCGCGGATTGCAGAAAAGACGGATTACGCTAAGAAAGCAACGGAAACAAAAGCAGCCTCAAAGAAAGATGCTGCTGAGGCTTAATTTTCTGGTAAATCTTTTTAAGAAGGCTCTTTTCGTGATAAATGGAAAGGGCCTTTTTCTTTTCTAGGATTCACACCCTTGCTACACCTACCATCCCTTTCAGGAAACATTGCCCTAGCCGTCTCTGGCGGGCCGGACAGCATGGCTATGGCATGGCTGGCCAAGGAACATTTTGGTACGGACTCTTTATACGCTTTTATTGTCGAGCATGGATTACGCGCCGAATCTCCAAAAGAAGCAGCAACCACAAAAAAGCACCTTGAAGCCATGGGAGTCCGTACCTTCATCCTGCCATGGGTTCACGGACCCTTACCTTCACGCATTCATGTTCATGCTCGTAAAGCGCGGTATGACTTACTTATTCAGGCTTGCAAAGATAAAGGCTGCAACGCACTGTTTCTCGCGCACCACAAGAATGATCAAGCCGAAACGATCCTGATGCGCCTTGCCAAAGGAAGCGGACTTAAAGGCCTCTCCGGCATCAAAGAACAAACAACAAGAGACGGAATTACGCTCTATCGTCCTTTACTTCATGTCGGCAAGGATGAGCTAATCGCGCTCTGTCATCAAAAAAACATCTCTTATGCAACAGACAAAAGTAACGATTCCGAAAAATACGCCCGCGGGCGCCTCCGCCGCGTTAAAGCGGCGCTGGAAACCGAAGGCCTAACAGAAGATCGCCTCTTAGACCTTGGAGCGCGCGCAAAAGATGCCTCTGAAGCCATCAGCTTTTATGCGCAAACCTTTATCAAAGAGCAAGGAAAGCCTCTTGAGAGTAGCGCGATTATCCTTCCTCGCGATTCTTTTGAGGCACTGCCACGCGCCACAGCGCTCGAAGTATTATCTCTCGTTCTACAGGCTATTCACTTCAAACCCTACCCGCCCCGACGATCTTATCTTTTGAATGCGCTTAATGCCCCTCAAACCGTTGCGCTCCATGGCTGTCTTATTCAAAAAAGCGAAAAACGCATCCTTATAGCACGAGAACCTGCGGCTGTTACGGAAACGCTAGAAATTGCTCCTCATGAAACGATTGTCTGGGATGGCCGTTTTAATGTCACCTATCAAGGCGAAGAAAAAGGCCTCATAATCCGTGCTCTGGGGCTTCGGCCCCATAAAGACCTTGCCGCTAAGGCCCCGGAAATCCTTAAAACAATTCCCCAAGGACGGCTTCGCGCTACGCTTCCAGCCCTATGGAAAGGAGAGGAATGGATCGGCATGCCCTCTTTTTCTTGTGATTTTGGTATGTTATTCAAAGATTGAAAAAAAGCTATGACCCCCTATATTTAAGAGAATGGTTTCTTCCAAATCACCCTCCCGCAAGGGGAGGGTGATTTGGAAACCCTATAAATTCCCTGAAAGGCAAATACGTTGAATAATACTGGAAAAAATATCGCTCTTTTAGTCCTGATTGGCCTGATGCTTTTTGTCTTTATGAATATGATGCAGGACCCTACGAGCCTCAACAGTCATACCGCTATGCCCTTCAGTGAATTCATCGCGCGAGTCGATGAGGGCCAAGTCGCAGACGTGACTGTACGCGGCGCACTTTTGTTGGGACATATGGAAAGCGGCGCCCCTTTTGTGACGTATTTGCCTGATGGGGCCAATGTAATGGATCGCCTTCTCAGTAAAGGCGTTAAAATCACAGCCCAGCCCGACACGTCCGGAGACCCTACTTTTTGGGACATCCTTTTATCTTCTTGGCCTATGCTGCTAATGATCGCAGTTTATGTCTTCTTTATGCGTCAGATGAACGGCGCCAACGGCAAAGCCATGGGCTTTGGCAAGAGCCGCGCTCGCATGTTGACCGAAAAGACAGGCAAGGTAACCTTTGAAGATGTCGCGGGCATTGACGAGGCAAAACAAGAACTCACGGAAGTTGTCGAGTACCTCAAAGACCCTCATAAATTTCAAAAACTGGGCGGCAAAATTCCTAAAGGATTGCTTCTCGTAGGCCCTCCTGGAACAGGTAAAACGCTTGTAGCGCGGGCTGTCGCGGGCGAAGCCGATGTGCCGTTTTTCACGATTTCAGGATCGGACTTCGTTGAAATGTTCGTGGGTGTCGGGGCCAGCCGTGTCCGTGATATGTTCGAGCAAGGCAAGAAAAATGCGCCTTGTATCATCTTTATCGACGAAATTGATGCCGTAGGCCGTCACCGTGGCGCAGGCCTTGGCGGCGGCAATGATGAGCGGGAACAAACGCTCAATCAATTGCTCGTTGAGATGGATGGCTTTGAGGCTAATGAAGGCGTGATCCTGATCGCTGCGACCAACCGCCCCGATGTTCTGGATCCGGCGCTGCTGCGCCCGGGCCGTTTTGACCGGCAAGTCGTTGTTCCCAACCCTGACATTTTGGGCCGCGAGAAAATCTTGAAGGTCCATATGCGCAAAGTGCCTCTGGCCAAAGATGTCAACGCGCACACCATCGCGCGCGGCACACCGGGCTTTTCTGGCGCGGACCTTGCCAATCTGGTCAACGAAGCCGCTCTTTTAGCTGCCGGAAAAAACCGCGAAGCCGTAGAGATGGAAGATTTCGAAGCCGCCAAAGATAAGGTCATGATGGGCTCCGAGCGGCGCTCTATGGTCATGACGGAAAAAGAAAAGAAGCTAACCGCCTATCACGAGGCAGGTCATGCGCTCGTCAGCCTCAACGTGCCTGCAAGCGACCCTCTTCATAAGGTTACGATTATTCCTCGCGGAAGGGCTCTTGGCGTCACCATGAACCTGCCTGAGCGCGACAAATATAGCCAATCACGGATAGAGCTGGAATCGCGCCTCGCCGTTTTATTTGGAGGGCGCGTAGCCGAAGAAATTATCTTTGGCAAAGATAATATCACAACCGGTGCCAGCAACGACATCAAACAAGCCACAATGATTGCGCGCAGCATGGTCGCTGAATGGGGGATGTCCGATAAGCTGGGACGGGTACGATATAATGCCAATGAGCAAGAGGTTTTTCTTGGCCATTCCGTAGCACAGCAGCAAAATGTTTCCGAAGCCACGGCTGAATTGATTGATTCCGAGGTCCGTCGCTTGATTGAAGTGGGCGAAGGGAAAGCCAGAGATATTCTGTCAACACACATTGACCAGCTTCACATAATCTCGGAAGCGTTGCTGGAATATGAAACGCTTTCGGGCGAGGATGTTAATGCTCTGCTTCGCGGAGAACAACTCGGAGAAAGAGAGAAAACCATGAAGGCTCCAGCCGCAGATGCGCCTAAATCAAGCCGTCGCGGTTCGGTCCCAACAGTAAAATCAGGAGAGGTGGTTTAAAGAGAGGGGTCAGGGATCGGTTGGGGAAAGCTTAGTTGCTTTTCCTCTCCCTGTCCTTTTTAAATTCCTCCGTCATTCCCGCCTACGCGGGAATGACGGAAATGTTGTTAAGGACAGGGAGAGAAAAAACAACGAAGCTTTCCCCAATCCCCGACCCCCGCCCCCCAACCCCCGTCCCCTAAAAAAGGTCCAAAAACATGACTCGTAAATATTTCGGCACCGACGGCATAAGAGGCCGCGCTAATCAAGAACCCATGACAGCCACAACGGCCTTGTCTTTAGCTATGGCAACAGCCCAGCTATTCCGTCGCGGCAATCATCGCCATCGTGTGGTTATTGGCAAAGACACGCGCCTTTCAGGCTATCTTCTGGAGCCAGCGCTAACAGCAGGCTTCATCGCACAAGGCATGGATGTCCTCCTTTTAGGGCCTCTGCCAACGCCTGCCGTAGCCATGCTCACCAAAAGCCTGCGTGGCGATATAGGCGTAATGATTTCCGCATCTCACAATCCTTACGAAGATAACGGCATCAAATTATTCGGCCCCGATGGCTGCAAACTCTCGGACGAATTAGAACTTCAAATCGAAGCCCTCATGGACCAAGGCGTAGGCGAACTGCCCCCACCTTCGGCTCTGGGCAAAGCTGCGCGCCTCGAAGATGCGCGTGGGCGCTATGTTGAGTTCATCAAAGGCACGACACCTTGTAACTTTAATCTAAATGGCCTCAAAATCGTTGTCGATTGCGCCAATGGTGCCGCCTATAAAGTTGCTCCGACAGTTTTATGGGAACTTGGTGCCGAGGTTATTAAAATCGGAGTCGAACCCAATGGCCGCAACATCAACGATAAATGCGGCGCAACAAACACAGACCTACTGAGCGAAACCGTTGTACTGCATGGAGCCGACATCGGCATCGCGCTTGATGGCGATGCGGACCGTTTAATCATTGTCGATGAGATGGGCAAAAAAATAGATGGCGATCAGCTTATGGCTCTGATGGCTCTATCATGGGCAAAAAAGGGCAAACTCAAAAACAACAAGCTAGTTGCTACGGTCATGTCCAATCTAGGACTCGAACGCGCTCTTCAAGACAACAATATCGAGCTTATCCGCACGCCTGTCGGAGACCGCTATGTCGTGGAAGCCATGAAAGCCCATGATTGCAATCTCGGCGGCGAACAATCGGGACATCTCGTTCTCAGTGACTTCTCAACAACGGGAGATGGGCTTTTGGCCGCGCTTCAAGTGCTGGCGGCCATCCAAGAAAAAGGCCAACCCGCAAGCCAAGCCTGCGCTCTTTTCACGCCAGTTCCCCAGCTTTTAAAAAGCGTGCGGGTTCAAGGTGATGCCATGAATGATCCCGCCTTTCAAACAGCTATCAAAGAAGCAGAAAAGACGCTTAACAACAACGGCCGCCTTGTGGTGCGCAAATCTGGAACCGAGAACCTGATCCGCGTTATGGCCGAAGGCGATGACAGAGCCCTTGTCGAAAAAATCGTAAATGATTTAATCAGGATGGTTGCGGCTTAGAAGCCGGTGGTTTTGCCGCTACCTCTTGGCGTTCTTTTTCGTTTGGGTGCTGGGGAAGCGTCAGTTTTTCTTTGGCCTTCTTGATCCCCCTTCCGGGAAGCCCCACAGCAAAACCAACACCATTTACAGTATTACCGATGCCCCTTAAAGCCATTCCGAAAACCCATCCGACTTTTGAACGACACAAATCCTCGCCAGCCTTTTTAATGGGCGTTCCAACGGATCTAACTATCCCTTCTACGCCCGAAGAAGCAACTTCTGGAAGATTAACGGGCAATAGCGCAACATTCTTAATTGTTTTAGGCAAAGATCGCGTGAAATAACGTTCTGGATGGCCATCCCGAGTATGTTCGAGAAGACCCCCAGCTTGCTCCCAAACAATGCTTGCAGGCAACGTAGCTGGATTAAAAGACGAAATCTTTTGAAGAGTAACAAGCACACCTGCCGCATCAAAAACTTGCCCCAGACCCTCAATGACCCCATCCTCAGCAGGAGCTTCTAACCCTATTATGTTGACATCAACAAAAGCCATTCCATCCCTAAAAACCTCTCCTGCAGAAACCCACTGAGTCGGCAAGCTTGGACCACCAACGAGACCCGTTTCGTCTAACAGAGACGCTGTATCTTGAACAAAACCGACGCTGCTTCCAATAAAACCTTTAGGAAGTGTAACCAATAATTCTTTGGCTGCATTCAAAAAAGGGCTGCCCTCTTGCTGAACAGCAAGAGCCTTACCGGACGGACCCGTTTCTGCCCTAAGCTTAGGCACACCTCCAAAGCCGGAAAACACAAGGAAAGCTGTTGTTCCTGCAATAATTTTTTTTGGTATAGAGAAACCAGCCATATCCTATTGCCTTAAAATAAGCATAAAAAATGAAGTTAGAGCCCAAAGCGTATCGTCATATAAACACGCCCCAAGGATAGCATATTTATATGAATTTATCCTTATTCATAAATGATTTCACAGAAGAACTGTGTCTTTCTATAACAAATTGAAAAGATTAACAAAAAACGCCCTCTCTTCATGAGAAAGGGCGTTTTTAAAAGAATTTACCCGTAAGGCTCAGCCAAACTCACCCGGAGGAGGATCAACTGGAACATGAAGGTCTTCAAGCAACAAATCCTCGTTCGTGAGTTTCATCTGGCCAATTGTGAATTCCTCATTCGCTCCAAGCTCAGAATCAAACACTTCCGTCTCATAAGGCGCAACCTTGATGTCTGTGCGGAAAAGCGCGTTCTTGAAAAGAACCGTCGCCGTCAGTGTAAACAGGTTATCACGCCCAATACCCTTATAGGTAACAGCCATAAGTTTTTCGGCAACATCGGCTTTTTCTTGATCCGTAGCACCATCGAGCCACGTAACCTCTTCGGGTTTTTCAACGATGATAAACCGCCCCAATTGGCCCCGCACAAAATGGAAAAAGAACTTGGCATACGGCACAAGCGTTTTCCGGTCCAGTTTAATTGGCGCTTTTTCATTTACTGAATAGATTGGCTCATTCGTCCAATTCATAATGTTCAGATCCCCCGGCTTATAAAGCACATAGCGCACATTAGGGGGAGGCAAGGTCATGTCTGTTAAAGCATAAAGCTTATACTCTTCATAAAACGGAAGCGCCGCCACCTGTACCAACGTCTTGTCCACAGGCACCGTGATCGGCAATAAGTCCCGCGCAATTTCCGCTAAGAACGCCTTTGTGTCTTCAGGGGACATGGTTTCATAGGTCATATCGAACATAGTATAAACTCCTTAGATCAGATGGGGTGCAGTATAGCACCTTTTAAGTTAGCGAATCGTTACCCTTTGATAATTGTTGCAAGTTCATTCACAGTATCGCTCGCCCCCAAAGCAACACGAGCCGCATTAAGTTTGAGAACAATCTCACGCAAAGCACCCAATTTATCCATATTAGCCTGACCCTCTTTGACCAATGCCTCAAAGGCCTTTCTGTCAGCAAAAAGCCATGACTCCTCAGACAGCTTATTAAACCACGCTTTAACGTAGGCTTCATTGCGCCAAGCCACAGTAAAGAAAATACGGCGCATCTCAGACAAGCACAGCTGACCCGCAGAAAAATGCGCTGGGATTGCAGCATCAATAATCTCTTGAATCTTCTCACTCAGCTCATCAAAAGCTTTGCGCTCTTTGTCATTAGACGAACTCCGGCACACACGATTGAACGCAAAAATAATCTTGCCTAAATGCCGCTGCATCAAAGGCGCCGCATATTTAAGACCAAGCTTCAGGGTGTCTTGTCGAATAAAGCGACCCTCTTCTGAAATCTGCCGCATCATCTCGGCATCTTCTGCAAAATCTTCAAGCATTTCGATTTGTTCTTCAATGCGCGTTTTAAGAAAATTAATGTCTGCATTTTCCGAAGGACCAACAGCAGCGGCCAGATCACCCCATTCTTCTTTCGCACGCTTAAGGATAGCCTTAGTAAAAGCATATCCCGATGTCCCCGCATAGGATATCTGGCCCGCCTGCGGCGCATAAAAACGAGGAGCAGGTAATTCTATATCCTGAGCAGGCAACTTAACCGATGCCTGCAAAATGCCGCTCTCGTTCATACGCCACGAGAAAATAATCTGATCGCCCGCACATATTTCTTTGCCTATAGGTAAATCTGATCCTTC
>JBFXDW010000063.1:0-10823 GCA_050180745.1 Bdellovibrionales bacterium
GCGCCGGATGTTTGGTGGCTTGCATACCCATCAAGGGTAAGATTTTCATTTAGTTTGTGGGAAGTGTCGAGAATAAAGCTCGTCAATAAAGACTGGTTGCCGTTGGTATAGATTTGGTTTTGACGAACGATGCGCAGTTCTGTCTTGTTTGTTTCTCCCTTAAAGCGAAGGGAGGCTTCATAGATCATATCGCGTTGCCAGTCATCATCAGACAGGATGTGGCTGTGCTCTTTGCTTATATTCGCGCCCGTACATAAAAGGGTGCTCCACCGCTTGTTGGGCGACCATGTAAGATCGGCAAAAGGCGAGAGTGTGTTGATGCGGGTGCGATCATCATTATCAGCGCGAAAATAGCCATATTGAAGGCTTACAGCGGCGCGGTGAGTTTCTGTTATATCATAGGCGAAAGAGGGCGTTAGCGTCGTCTCTTGATAATCAATCAAGCGGCTATCGTCATAAGAGGTGTTTATATAGCGTCCGGACAACAGAACATGTGTCCTTTGTCCTATGTGGTAATCAAAAGAGGGGTGTATATCGTAGTTTACTTCTTGTGCGGCACCAAGGTCTTGTCCAAAGTTTGTTGTTTCTGTTGTGCGAACGGTTTCTTTGGCGGCGCTCGTCTCGAGTCCAAGGTCTGTGCGTTGACCATGATAGGTGAGGGCGAGGGTTCCTCCAAAATCTGTTGCGTTGAATCGTGAACGATTGAAAAAGGACTGGGAGATATAGCTGTTGATCCCTGTTTCCCACAAAGGCGTTTCGTTATTTAAAGAAAGGTCTAATGTTGTTTGGCTGCCGTAAATGGACTTTTGATCTTGTGCCAGCATAGAAGGGTTATCTTCAAAGACAGCATTTTGTGTGGCTTCCGGCATAAAAATGATATGTCCAGCCTGTGCCTGAAGCGGCAGCATGAAAAGAAGAACAGAAAGACAATAAACAAGCCGCATCAAAATAATCCAGACGTAGGCACAATGATAACGTCACCAACTTGCAGATCTATATCCTTTTCAAGTTTATCGCCCTGTGCGATGTCATCATAGGGAATGGAAAAAGATGTTTTTTGTCCGCTTTCAGTTCGTACAACGACGATTTTATCATGAGCGGCATAGGGCGTTAGGCCGCCCGCTTGTGACAAGGCTTGCAGTACAGAAAGGTCGCTTTGCATAACAAGCTCTCCTGGCTTTTTAACTTGGCCTAACACATTGATCGTGTGGCCAAGGGGAGCTTTGACCATGACTGTCACAGCCGCATCAGGAATATATTTGTGTAAATCCTCGCGGATATTGTTTTGTAAGATGGCTGGGGTTAGTCCTTGGGCATTGACTGTGCCGATCAAAGGAAAACTGATTGTGCCGTCGGGTAAAACAATTGTTTCGCGGTCAAGGCCATCTTCTTTCCAGACGGTTATGTGAAGCACGTCTCCCGGTTGGACGGTGAAGGGGCGTGCCCATGTGGGTGTTATAGCAAGGAATAGCAGGTAGAGAAATAATCCGCATTTTTCGAGGACAGCTAGAGCTTGCATTCGTATCATAGTATGCTACCTTTGCGTTACATCTGTATTAGGGGATAACCTCATTGCGTCTTTGAAACAACTAAAAAGAGCTGATTCGTGGCGTTATAACAAGGTCTCTTTACATACAAATGTGGGGTTTTCCCTTCTTTTTCCTTCGTGTTTTCTGCACGAGGTTTATGGATGTATGAAGATTTTTATGGGCTGGTGGCTGCGCCTTTTTCGCTGTTGCCTGATGCGGATTGCCTATTTTGGGGCAGGACGCATAGGCAGGCTGGAAACGCACTTGAATGCTGGGTTCAATCATATGCAAGCTTTATGGTTCTAACAGGAGATGCGGGTACAGGTAAGACAAGCTTGCTGCGGCATTTTATGAATCATGCAGATGAAGCAATATGTTGGGGAAGCCTTACCAATCCCCTGATGATTCAAGATAGATTCTTTGCCGCGCTCTGTTCGGTTTTTGAGGTGTCATATGAACATGGAGAGGATGAAGTTTCTCTCTATCATAAGTTCGTTGATTTTCTTGTTTCCCAATATGCGGTGCAGCGTCGTGCTGTTTTGGTTCTTGATGAAGCGCAAGCTTTAGATGCGCGTCAGCTTGAAACTGTACGTATGTTGGCCAATGTAAATAACGAAAAAGATCATCTTATTCAGATTGTTTTAGCGGGGCAGAGCGATTTTCTGGATCGTCTCCAGACACCTGCTTTTCAACCTTTGCTGCAGCGTGTTTTGATCCAGAATCATGTTACTCCCTTAGATCAAGCGGAGACGGAGTCTTACATACGCTATCGATTGCAGGCAGCGGGGAGTCAGCGCGACTTGTTTGAGAAAAAAGCGCTTATAGCCATTTATCATCATACAGGCGGCGTGCCTCGTCTCATCAACCTTCTTTGTGATGCGGCGCTTCTTTATGGGTTTGCCGAAGACACGCCTTGCATTTCAGCTGCGTTAATCAAGGCGGTTATCAAGGATCGTCAGGAAAATGGGGCAACACCATTTATTCAGGATAAGAGGATCAAAAATGATAAAATCACAAGCCTTGTCACGCCCCTTTATGCTGCGTCGGAGAGATTTCCAGACGAAGATTCGCACGCTCATCAAAAGAGGGCTTGATGTTGTGATGGCTGTTGCGGGGCTTATCATCCTGTCGCCTGTGTTGCTCTTGATTGCCTTTGTTGTTGCGGCGGATGGCGGGCCTGTTGTTTTTAAGCAGCCTCGGATAGGCCGTTTTGGGCAGCGATTTAATTGTTTGAAATTTCGGTCTATGAATGTGAATGCGGATGAGGTTTTGAATATTTATTTGCACGAGAATCCGGAAGCTCGTGCGGAGTGGCGGCGTTATCAAAAGCTCAAGAAAGATCCGCGTGTAACACGTTTTGGCGCTTTCTTGCGTCGCACGAGTCTTGATGAGGTGCCTCAGCTCTTGAACGTCTTGAGGGGAGAGATGAGCTTAGTTGGGCCTCGGCCATTTATTCCTGGGCAAGAGGTTTATTATGGGAAGAACTTAGCCGCCTATGAATCTGTGCGTCCGGGTATTACAGGGCCTTGGCAGGTTAGTGGACGCAGCCGCCGCACTTTTGCCGAGCGCGTGGTTATGGAAGCATGGTATGCCAAGAACTGGACCTTGTGGATTGATGCGGCCATCTTGATGAAGACATTACCCGCATTATGGCATCGCGGAGCTGCGGTTTAGCCTGAGGGAATCGAGGGAAGGTGTTGCTAAAGACCTATTCCTCGTCCTCTGACTCAATCCCGTTCAGGCGATCGCGGAGTTGTTTGCCTGTTTTGAAGAAAGGAACACACTTAGCGTTAACGGAGACAGATTCACCTGTGCGAGGATTGCGTCCCATGCGAGCGTCGCGTTGTTTCACCGAGAATGCTCCAAACCCGCGTAGCTCAACGCGGTTGCCGCGTGCTAAAGCATTGCTGATTTCATCAAAAACAGTGCCCACAATCTTTTCGATATCCCGCTGTAAGAGGTGAGGGTAAAGATCGGCAAGGCGCAAAATGAGATCCGATTTGGTCATAACGTGACTCTCCGTGGATGGGTTGAAAAACGAGTCGTTTTTAGAAGAGTGCCAAAGGTGAGGGGCTGAGTCAAGCGGATGTGTAACTTAACTCGTTGGCGCACAAGCATCTTTTCTAAGAGCCTGCTCATATAGCCGGAACAAGATTCTGAACTGGCTCTAAAAGAAAAAACCGCCCTGTTGAGAGGGCGGTTTTAAAACGGTATGAGGTCCTTTGGATGCCAAGGTTTATGCCAAGGTGTCTTTGGACTCTTTTTGTTGTGCGTCTTCTGGGTTGGGCAATCCGCTGGCTGTGAGGCCTGAGCGCAAGTAAGCTACGGCAGCCTCGGACGGCATTTGCATCCGAACCTGTCCGTCTTCAGATAGATATTCTGTAATCACAACGCCAGCAATAGGATCGGCCCGCATTTGCGGGGATACAGCTTGCACGTCAAGACCAATAGAACTGCTCTGGGGTTCCTCTGTTGTGGTAGAGGCCGAATTCGTCTTTGTTGTCGCGCTGCGCGAAAGATCAATAGCTATTGTGTTACTCCCAATGGATTCAACCATGGTTCATTCCCCCTACAGAAACGAAAAGCGCCAAACAAACTCATGAAAAAGGCTTTACGAAAAAGAATCCCCAATCGAAAAAGCTCCGTTCCTAGCGGAATCTTTTTCTTTTGCGAACGAGTCAAATTATACCATACATTTTTTTTCTTGACAAGTCGAATAGGCTGTGATCCGTAAAAATACATATGCATTTTAATCTTCTTTTAAACAAAGACTTTGTGATCGGCAAAATTTGCCTAGTGAGGCGCGCCGTTTTTGCCTAACGGGTAAAAAGTTCCTGCCCATGGGGAAAGCGAATTATCTTTGTTGTCTTATGTTTCCGCGTATTTCTTTTTGGCCCGCTTCTTGCAACACTTTTGCTGAGCTGATGGTTTTGCGTACGTTAACCCACTCTTCATAGGTCTCGGGTTATGTTCGCTGCCATCAAAACCTCGTGGAAGGAGTCCGCGGCAATCTCTTGAAAGGATTTCCAATATGGCTATCTCAGAAGTATCGCTGACGTCGTCAGCTCGCGCTAACCTAACAGCGCTACAAAACACGGCTAGTTTGCTTGAAACGACGCAGGCGCGTCTGTCTTCAGGTAAAAAAGTCAACTCAGCTCTTGATAATGCGTCTGCTTACTTCGCATCTGAAGGGTTTATTAACTCAGCAAATGACTTGGATACGTTGAAAGACAGTATGTCAACGGCTCTGCAAACCATTCAAGCTGCTACGGACGCGATTGAGTCCATTACGACGATCGTCGAGCAAATGAAAGCTCTTGTTAACTCAGCTCTGCAAACGACTGACGCAACATCGCGGGCTGACTATGCTGCACAATATGACGATCTTCGTGCGCAGCTCGACGATTTGGCCGCTGACGCAACCTTCAACGGTACCAATCTTGTCGACAGTCTATCAACAACTTTGACCGTGAACTTTAATGCGACCAACACAACAAAACTGAATGTTAACAGTAGTGATCTAACAACCTCTGGTATGGGGGTCGGTGCTTCTGTTGGTGACTGGGCTGACGGTACGCTTGCGCAAGAAATTGAGTACACAATGACGGTGCAAGAATCAAAAATGTCCAATACCACAGCAACGCTTGTGACGACTGAAGACCTCAATCTGAGCGTTGAAAATGCCGACTCAAATAATGGTGATGGTGCCGTCTTTACGAGTACAGCCGTTACCGCTTTGGATGGTTCGGATACCGTGACAACGGGTGTGATTGCTACGGGGGCCGATGAGGTTCTTGGAACCAATGCTTTTACAGCATTGGTGACGAATGGTGGGTTGACGGCTGTTTACAGCGTGACGCATGCGGGATCGGCCTCGGGGACGGCTGGGACTACTATCGAGGGGCAGTTTACAGCTACGGGTGGCTCTGCGACTGCAGCTGCGCTGACTGTTGGTGCTGGTGCTACGCTTACCGCTACGGCAACGGACGGAACGGGCATCACTTACAGTCTTGGTGTTGGGGAAACGATCTACATAACGGTAGATGATGGAACGGATGACAGTGTGTATGTCATTACAAACGACTCGGATGCGGCCATCACATGGACGTCTGGTAATGCTGGTGACACGGTTGCTCTGCAAGGAACGGCCGATAGCACGCTTGAGTACACGTTGAGTTCAGGAGACGTAAGTACCACGGTGGATGCTGATGGTAATGCGTTGGTTCTGCCTACAAGTGGAACGCTTGATGGTAAGAACATCGTTAGTTCGGGTGGTGCCGCCGCTGGTACGGAAGTTACGGCTACGGTAACGTCTGCTGCAGCAAGTGGTGCGACGGCAGGGACGACTTCAGCAACAGGTGAAATCGCCTATGATCTTGCCAGTGCAACGTTGAACGATATCTCGATAACAACGATTCGGGCAACGATGACCAACAACACCGTGTCAACAACGACGTATGGAGCTGGGGATTCGGGTCTAACCATTGACATCGAAAACGTTACCCAACTTCAAGGGTCATCAGTAACGACTATTAAGGATGCGTTGGCTCTGGCTCAGGATCAGTTGACAGGGGCTTTGACATCACTTCGGTCGGCGGCGTCAAGCCTTGGTAATAACAACACCTTGGTGCAAACGCGGATTGACTTTACGGAAAGCATGATCAGCACGCTCTCTACCGCATCGGACAATTTGACATTGGCCGATACGAACGAGGAAGGTGCTAACTTGCAAGCTCTGCAAGCTCAAAGCCAATTGGGTATCGTTGCCCTTGGTATTTCGGGCGAGCAAGCGCAAGCTATCTTGCGTCTGTTCTAGGTCTAGTAAAGGTGAGCGTGGGGGTAAAACCTCACGCTCTTCCTTTTATAAAAACTTTCTAGTTTTTATAAAAGGAAGAGGAAAGAGCCTCTTTTTTGAAGTGAAGGAGTCACAGAAGACATGCCGCTTAAAATACGCGTTAAGCCAGAGGGCAAAATATTTGCAGGCGGTGCTGTCCTTAAAAATGCAGGAAAGCGTCCTGCCGAACTTCTTGTTCTGTCCGACAGTCCTGTGCTGCGTGATGATTATATGATGAATGTCGATAATCGGAACGACTCGGATGTCTCAAACATCTATTTTCTTTTACAAGTTATCTATCTCTTTAAAGGCAAGAATCAGCCTATGGATGAGCTTGTTGTAACTACCCTTACCAATTTTGCTCAGCTTTATCCTGCCCTATCGAATAATGTTGATGAAATTATTGCTCTATTGCGGGGCGGCGAGTCTTTTAAAGCGCTTCGCCTTGCTCACAAGCTTCTTGAGGCCGAACAGAAGCAAAAACGGCTTCATGAACCTGCAAATGATGGCCAGTCCATCGTTTGCAACTCTGAAAAAGTAACCGACCAACAACAAAGCTAAGGATAGATGATGAATCAACAAGCGTTACACGACAACTATAAGGGCACGCAATTAAATGGAGAAACAGTTCGCGAGAGTGAGTCTCGGGCGCTGCTCAATTGTGCTTCAAAGCTAGAGCTGGTTAAAGATCCCAAAGCGACGCGTGAAGAGCTGGGGATGGCGATCAAACTCAACCAACGTCTTTGGACGGTTTTTCAGGTTAGTTTGTGTGAACCGACGAACCCATTGCCAACGGATTTGCGTAATACATTACTAAATCTAAGCCAATATGTTGATAAAACGAGCTTCCAGATTTTGGGTAATAACGATCGTGACTTGTTGAATTCCCTTGTCAGCATTAATCGGACGATTGCAAAAGGGCTGAGCGTTAAGAAAGAAGGAACAACACCCGCAACGAGGACAGAAATGCCGTCTTCGATTTATACTTCAGCCTAAAAGTTTCTGGTTGATCTTCCCCGCCGCAGGTCGGGTGGCGGGGAATGATTGATCGGCAGGGCAGTAACAGGGCAGTGATATTTCGTTTTTTTATTAGACTTCCTGCATAATTAGGGCTCCGAACTTGGGTTAACAAAATGTTTAAACCACCCTGCCTTTGCGGGAGGGTCGCGGGGCTCCGAACTCAGGTTAACAAAATGTTTAAACCACCCTCCCGCAGGGGCAGGGTGGTTTTTATCTTCCTTTAATTGGTGATTTGTCTCTTCCCACATTCGGGGTACCTTTTCTTTGCCTGAATTTGGAGCCCTACCCGCATAACTGCGGCCAAAAAAAGTTACTGCAGGTTATGTAGGAGGTCTATTCTTTATACCTGTATCCCACACCATAAAGTGTTTCTATTTGTTCGAAGGTGGGATCTGTTTTTTTGAATTTTTTGCGCAGGCGCTTAATGTGGCTATCGATTGTGCGGTCATCCACATAGATTGATTCACCATAGGCGGCATCCATTAACTGGTCACGGTTTTTGACGTGGCCTACTCGTTGTGCCAGAGCTTTGACGATCAAGAACTCGGTTACCGTCAGTTCAACTTTCTCACCTTTCCAGCTGCATAAATGGCGCGATTCATCCAGAATCAAATCGCCGCGCGTGATGACGCTTGCGGCATCGTTTCCTTTGGGATCAAGGCGGAATTGCTCGCGGCGCAGAATGGCGCGAATCCTTTCAACCAGTAAGCGTTGAGAAAAGGGCTTTGTAATATAATCATCTGCGCCCATGGACAGTCCCATGATTTCGTCGATTTCCTCATCTTTTGAGGTCAAGAAGATCACGGGCATAGCGCTCGTATTTTTGTGCTGGCGTAATTTTTGTAAAAGCTCCATCCCATTCAGGCGCGGCATTTTTATGTCCAGTACGGCAATATCGACGGGCCGTTGGGTGAGGGACCGTAACGCCTCTTCGCTGTCGCTATAGGGGGTTACATCAAAGCCCTCGGCTTCCAAGGCCATGCTTACGGATGTCAGAATATTACGGTCATCATCAACCAGAACAATAGTTTGTGGCATATCAGCCTCCTTCCTTTTCCCTCATTTTCTACGAGGGAACTGTGGCATAATTGAGCACATATTAAGGCTTTTCGCGCTTCATGAACATCGAAAATAAATAGATTGTCGCCTTTTTCCTTGTTTCGTGGTCCCGTTATAAGTTATAGATACGCGCCATCATTCACTTAAAACAATAACGAGGCAACGATGGCAGATATCCGGCAAGCACTAACTTTCGATGACGTTCTTTTAGTTCCCGCAGCCTCAAGCGTTCTTCCTTCTGACGTTAGCACGACAACCCGATTCTCTAGGAATATCAACCTTGGTATTCCTCTTGTTTCGGCGGCGATGGATACTGTAACCGAAAGTAGTCTTGCGATTGCGCTGGCTCAAGCCGGAGGCTTGGGGGTTATTCATCGTAATATGTCTCCAGCTCAGCAGGCCGAAGAAGTCCGTAAAGTAAAGCGCTTTGAATCCGGTATGGTGTTGAATCCGATTACGATCTCTCCGCAACAGCCTCTTTCTGCTGCGTTGGCTCTTATGGCTGAGAATAGAATTTCTGGCATTCCAGTGGTTGAGCAACCTTCAGGCAAGCTTGTTGGTATTCTGACCAACCGTGACGTACGTTTTGCGACAAATATGAATCAGCCGATTTCGGAGCTGATGACAAAAGATGAGCTTATTACGGTTACACCGAATGTCGGACGCGATGAAGCCAAACGGTTGTTCCATCAACACCGGATTGAAAAGCTTTTGATTGTTGATGATTCTTACCGTTGTGTTGGGCTGATGACCGTGAAAGACATGGAAAAAGCGCGCCTTCATCCGAATGCAACAAAGGATGACAAGGGACGCCTTCGTGCAGCAGCGGCGATTGGTACGGGTCCTGATTCATTGGAGCGTGTTGAGCGTCTTTGTGAGGCAGGCGTTGACGTCATCGTTGTTGATACGGCGCATGGCCACAGCCAAGGCGTGATCGAAAAAGTTAAATTAGTTCGTGAGAAAGCGGCTGGAGCGGATGTTGTCGCAGGAAATATTGCAACAGCGGCGGCAGCGAAAGCGTTGATTGATGCTGGTGCGGATGCGGTTAAAGTAGGTATTGGCCCTGGGTCGATCTGTACCACGCGGATTATCGCGGGCGTAGGCGTGCCTCAGCTTACCGCTGTTCAAGATGCCGCTTGTGTGGCTGTGGCTCAAAACATTCCTGTAATTGCGGATGGTGGGATCAAGTACTCAGGTGAAATCGCTAAGGCGATTGCGGCGGGTGCGGATTGCGTGATGCTAGGTTCTCTGTTTGCGGGGACGGATGAAGCACCGGGTGATGTGGTCTTATACCAAGGGCGCTCTTATAAGGGATATCGCGGTATGGGCAGTGTTGGCGCTATGGTGGCGGGATCGGCGGATCGCTATTTCCAAAAAGCTACGAATGATAGTGCCCTTGTTCCCGAAGGCATTGAAGGACGTGTGCCCTATAAGGGTCCTGTTGCACATATCATCCATCAGCTTGTCGGGGGGCTGCGGGCGTCTATGGGTTATACGGGCTGTGGCACCATTCAAGAGATGAAGGAACGGGCCGAGTTTGTCCGCATCACAGGGGCGGGCTTGCGCGAGAGCCACGTTCATGATGTGACGATCACGGCTGAGGCCCCAAACTACCGGACGGAATAGATCGCTTTTTCTACATCCTCAACGGATAAAGAAGAAAGAGGCGAGCCTTGCACCCATGTCGTTTTTGCTCCTTGAGGTGCGGACCAATGCGGGTCAACATGATCCGACATGAGCGCAACAGTGGTTGCTCCGACAGAAGCTGCTAGATGAGTTGGCCCCGTATCGTTGCCGATGACTATCTCAGCGCGTCGTGCCAGATAACCAAGCTGGGGCAGGGTGGTTTGGTTTGATAAATCGATGACCTTGGGGGTCAGGGATTGGATGGCGCGGATGCTTTGTGCATCTGCGTTTGTGCCTATGGCCATGGGGGTAATGTCTGCGGCCAGCAGTCTTTGGGACAATTCTGCATAAGCTTCTGGGGGCCATCTCTTATAGGGCCGACTTGGCGCGCAGCCTGGAATTAAAAGCGCAAACCGATCCGGTAGCGTTAGATGAGGGCAAGGCTCGTCCAGCCACGATAGATCATACTGATCGACGAGAGGCACACCTGCGCGGTCAAGCTGCGCATGAAGAAAGTCCGTGTAATGCATGCCCTTCTGAGGTGGCCACAGGCGGGGGTGTGAACAAAGGGGCGCGGCTCCGGACCATGAGGGGCCCCATAAGGGGCCTCCTAAACATCCGTATAGAAGCGACTGGCGTAATTTTCCTTGAAAATCATAGACGAAATCAGGAGCAAAGTCTTTGACGCTGCTTATAAGGGTAGCCCATTTTCTTATATCCCTGAGTTTAGGACGCTCATCAACCAAGATAGAATC
>JBFXDW010000064.1:0-10301 GCA_050180745.1 Bdellovibrionales bacterium
GATTCAAGCGAGCCAACAAGAGAGCCCGTAGAAGACATTTGCTCGACAAATTCGATAAAAAGCTTTTCGACGAGGTTTGAGCTGACAGTGCCAAGGTTAGCCATGACTTGAGATAGCTCTTTAAGTTCCTCGTCATTCATGTGCGAGAACACGCGTGAGGCGTGTTCTTCCCCTAATGACAAGATCAGGATTGCCGCTTTTTCTGTGCCCGAAAGGCCTCGTAAATCTTCTCTTACGCGAACACCAGCCATTTAATGTTTCTCCCTAGCGGCTTTCTTGGTAGATCCAGTTACGCAAGATGGATACCGCTTCTTCTGGGTGCTTATCAACGATTTCTCCAACCTTGCGGAGCGAGGAGGCTTTAACACGGCCTTCCACGCGTGAGATATCAATCATTTTCTCAATTTCGCTGGCTTCATTATCGTTTTCTAGCGATTGATTTAACGCGCCTTCGGGAGGGGCAATTTGTGCTGTTTGTAAGTCTCCGCCCATGGCATTAGGAAGCATCCGTTGTTGTCCGCCAGCGCCAGCCATAAGAGCTGCTGTTGCTGCGGTCTCGGCCTCTGTTTGTTCAAAGATACGTCTAATGATGGGGCGTACAACAAGAAGGACAATCATAAGTCCAATAAAGGCCAACATAAGCGTTTCGGCAATACGCAGCAACTCTTGCTTGGGTACGCCCATCATCATGGTCGAGGCTTCCTCGGCAAGGCCTGCATTATCTGTGCCCGCGAATTGCATGTTGGCGACTTCCAATGTATCGCCGCGCGTTTCATCGAAATTGACGGCTGAGCGTACAAGCGCCTTGATTTTTGTCATCTCCTCTTCGGTGCGCGGCTTATAAGTTTGTGTGCCGTCTGCCGCTGTTTCCATGATTCCATCGACAATAACAGCTACAGAAAGATGTTTGATCTGGCCGGTTTCTCGTGTTTGTGAGCGGACCGTCTTGTTGATTTCGTAATTGATCGTTTCTTCGGTGCGGTTGTTTGTGTTTGCGCTGCCGCCAAGACCGCCGCCAAGACCGCCGCCTGGCAGATCATTGGAAAGAGTCACTGTATTGCCGCCCCCATCGTTGGCGCTCGATTCTTCTGTTGTGCTTTGTTGTGAGCGCACCACTTGGCTTTCTGGATCATAAATCTCAGAACTTGTTGTGATTTTATCAAAATCCATTTCCGCAGAAACTTGAGCGCGGACCTTTCCAAACCCTAAGGATTGCGAGAGGATATCCTCAATCTTGCGGGCCTGTGTTTGTTCGAATGACGCGCGCATTTCCTCATGCGTGCCGCCTAAAGAAGCGGCATCACCTTCGCCTGTTGGCCGTGCCAGAAGGCTGCCTTTATCATCGACAATCGAGATTTCTGTTGGTTGTAATTGGGGAACGGCCGCAGCAATCAAATGCTGGATCGAGGCCACTTGCTCACGAGAGAGAATGGTCCCGCCGCGTGTTTTCAAGAAGACGCTTGCGGTTGCCGTTTGGGCATTGTGGCTAAAAAGTTCCCGCTGTGGCAAGACCAGATGAACGCGCGCATTTTGGATAGGTCCCATGGTGCTGATGGTGCGTGCCAGCTCACCCTCAAGGGCGCGCAGATGGTTAATGTTTTGCACGAAGCTTGTAGTGCCAAAGCCTTCTTTTTGATCGAAAATCTCGTATCCGATAGAGCCGCCCTTAGGTAACCCCTCGGCAGCCATTTCCATCCGGATTTTGCCAACCTGATCGCTGGGCACCTTAATCATATTGCCTGTAGAGGACACGGAATAAGGTATGTTCAGCGCGTCAAGTTTTTGGACGATCATACCGGCATCTTGCTGATCCAAGTCATTATAGAGCAATGCCATGGGAGAGGCAGAGATTCGTGAGGTTAAGAACCCAAAGAAACCAAGAAGGCTGAAAACTACGAGCGCAATGGCCCCTAGTCTCATGGGGCCGAGATTGCGTAATGTTTGAAGAAAAGAGTTCACGGGTGTAGGGTCCTTAGATATATGACAAAACAAAACTCAAAAGTGTGAAAGGCAACGCGAAACATGCCTGTCGAATCACACATGCGCACGACCACCCGTAGGGTGGTACGTTGTTTCTTTAAGGTTAACAAGAGATAAACGCTGAGTAGTCAACAAAAAATTAAGAAACTAGGCAATTATTGCCTATTTGCATCAGTTTGTTTTGATGGGGAAAGGATTGGAGTGTTGTCGTGAATTTAATTGATGTCACGCTCTAGCTTTTTAACCTCTTCGAGTCTATAAATGACAAGGAATGCTAAACTTTGTTAATTTGGCGATACGCCCCAGAAGTTGAGGAGCCAGACATTGAATATTTCTCTAACGCCACAGCTTGAAGATATTGTGAAAAGTAAGGTTTCAAGCGGTCTTTATGGCTCCGCAAGCGAGGTTATGCGCGAAGCTTTGCGTCTTCTTGAAGAAAGGGACAGGCTTCAGGCTTTGCGTTTTGAGGAACTTCGTAGCGAGATTCAAAAAGGAATTGATAGCGGTGCAGCCGTCTCTTTAGACATTGATGCTATCAAAACGCGGGGGAGAGAACGCCTTGCGGCTGAAAAGCAAAAAGGGTCTATCTGATGCCCCGCGTTCTGGTGCGTCCTCAGGCGATGGCGGATCTTGATGAAATATGGTTTTATATTGCGCGAGATAATCAAAAAAGAGCAGATCTTTTGCTTGAACAAATAAACGAAAAGTTCCAAACATTTGCGGAGTTTCCTTTTATGGGGACTAATCGGGACGAATTGTTTCCTTCTCTGCAAAGCTTCACTGTTGGCAATTACGTCATTTTCTTTTTTGCTCTTGAGGGTGGTATAGAAATCATCCGTGTGTTGCAAGGAATGCGAGACATACGTAATATTTGGGATGCGTGATTTGAAATTGAAAGAGGTTAACATTATGGACAAAATACTTATTCTCGATTTTGGCTCGCAGGTGACACAGCTGATTGCGCGGCGCGTGCGGGAGGCTGGCGTGTATTGTGAGATCCATCCTTTCAATTGTGGTGGTGACAAGGTTAAGGCGTTTGAGCCTCAGGGGATTATTCTTTCCGGCGGACCTGCCTCGACAACGGAAGAAGGGTCTCCTCGTGCGCCGCAGGCCGTGTGGGATATGGGTGTGCCTGTGTTTGCTATTTGTTATGGGCAGCAAACGGTCTGTATGCAGCTCGGCGGCATGGTCGAGAGCGGCCATAGCCGCGAATTCGGTCGTGCTGAGATTGATGTCGTTGAAACGTGTGATTTGCTTGAAGATTTGTGGCCCATTGGTAGCAAGGCGCAAGTGTGGATGAGCCATGGGGACCGCGTGACCAAGATTCCTCAAGGTTTTCGCGTTGTAGCCAAGAGTGAGGGGGCTCCTTTTGCGTTTATCGCGGATGAGTCGCGGCGGATTTATGCCACGCAGTTTCATCCGGAAGTCGTGCATACGCCTGATGGCGCTAAACTTCTTGGCGCGTTTGTGCATAAAATATGCGGCATTGGCTCGAACTGGAGCATGAAAGCGTTCCGTGAGAACGAGATTCAAAAGATCAAAGATCAAGTTGGGGCTGGCAAAGTCATTTGCGGCCTGTCGGGCGGCGTAGATAGCTCGGTTGCGGCGGTGCTGATCGGGGAGGCTATTGGAGAGCAGCTAACTTGTATCTATGTGGATACGGGGATGATGCGCGAGGGAGAGAGCGAGCAGGTCGTATCTTTGTTCCGTGAGCATTACAAAATTCCATTGGTGGCTGTGGATGCTTCAAAGACGTTTCTTGAGGCTCTGGCGGGCATTGATGATCCTGAGCAAAAGCGTAAAATTATAGGGAAACTCTTTATCGAGATTTTTGAAGCAGAGGCTCAAAAAATCGGTGGTGCTGAATTTCTGGCGCAAGGGACACTCTATCCGGATGTGATTGAGAGTGTGTCTTTTACGGGTGGGCCGAGCGTGACGATTAAGTCTCACCACAATGTTGGGGGCTTGCCCGAGCGCATGAATCTCAAACTTATCGAGCCCTTACGTGAGCTTTTTAAGGATGAGGTTCGAGTTCTTGGGCGGGAACTGGGCTTGCCGGAAGCCTTTGTGACGCGTCATCCTTTCCCGGGTCCGGGCTTGGCGATTCGGGTGTTGAGTGACATTACGAAAGAGAAGCTCGATATTTTGCGCAAAGCCGATGTGGTTTATTTGGATGAGATTCGCAAGGCTGGCCTTTATGATGAGATTTGGCAGGCTTTTGCTGTGCTGCTGCCGGTGCGGACTGTTGGCGTAATGGGCGATGGTCGGTCTTATGATTATGTCTTGGCCTTGCGAGCTGTCACATCAGTGGATGGTATGACGGCTGAATCTTATCCGTTCGAGCATGCCTTTTTGGCGCGGGTCGCTACGCGAATCATTAATGAGGTCAAGGGTATCAACCGTGTTGTCTATGACGTTACCAGCAAACCTCCGGGTACGATTGAATGGGAGTAAGGGTTAACCCATTTTTCATCGCTTGCCTTTGCGTGTTGCTGGCACGGCCCGTAGAAGCGCGCTGCTACGAACCGCAGGAGGCGTGGGCTGAGCAGCTGATCCGCATCCACTCTGAGCTTATGGTTATTACGTTGGCTTGTAAGTATGGCTCTCATGGAGAGCCTTTAGCGGCTGCGTATGGCGACTTTACGCGTGAGCATAAACCGTTGCTGCAGCGTGCGGAGGCCCGTATGCAGGCCTATTACAGGGAAGGGACATGTGGCGAGATTGATTCTCTCGACAGCCTGCGGACGACTCTTGCGAATGATTACGGCATACGTGTCGCTGAGGTGAAGGCGAATAGATTCTGTCAGCAATATCGCGATAAAGTTGTCAGGATGAGAAATCTATCCACAGCACAGTTGGATCGTGAGGTTCAGCTTGCGTCTATGGTGAATGAGACTTATAACCCTTTGTGTTCTTCTCGATAGGCGGGGGTGGAGATTCTTCTTGACCCGCGAGGGGGAATCCGCCAAAAAACAGCCGTTCATACTTTCACAGCGAACCGTACGAGTCATGCCCAGTCTTAAAGCCCTCAAAAATCGTATTTCCAGTGTGAAATCTACACGTAAAATCACCGCTGCCATGAAAATGGTGGCGGCGAGTAAATTCCGTCGCGCGCAAGAACGTGCTGAAGCTTCACGACCCTATGCTTTGCGTATGGCGAGCGTTCTAGCTGATCTTGTTCGTAAGACCGAATTTGGCGACAATCCTCCAGAGCTTCTTGTCGGTAAAGGCAAGGAAGAGACCGTGTTGCTGATTGTGATGACGTCGGATCGGGGTTTGTGCGGTGGTTTTAATGGCCATGTCGTACGTAAAACGCGCAAAGAAATTGCTGCGCTGGGGGCGGAAGGTAAGACGGTTAAGCTTATTTGCGTGGGTCGTAAGGGATACGCTTTACTGCGTCGTGAGCACGAAGACAAAATGGTGCTGCATCAGAATACGACGAAGGGCCAGCATGTTAGTTTTGAGGATGCTGATGAGCTTGCCGCGCGTTTGCTGGAGATGTTTGCGCAAGGTGAGTTTGATGTGGCCCGAATCGTTTATAACCAATTCCATTCAGCTATTTCGCAAGAGGTGACAGTTAAACCTCTTATTCCACTTCCTGCTTTTGAAGAGGAAGAGGAGAGTGTTATTAAGGGGCTTCAGGCTCTTTGCGAGATTTTTGAGCCATCTCAGGAAGCTATTATCGAAAAGCTTTTGCCGCGGAACATTTCGGTGCAGCTTATGGGCTGTATGCATGAAAGCGCTGCGGGTGAACAAGGTGCGCGTATGACCGCCATGGATAACGCAACCCGCAACGCAGGCGATATGATCGATCGTTTGACTCTCAACTATAACCGTAGCCGTCAGGCCTATATCACGAATGAGCTGATTGAAATCATCTCAGGGGCCCAAGCCGTCTAACAACTTATACGAACTAAAGGAACCAAATAGGGGATTAAAGATATGACCAAAAAAGCAGTAGGCAAAATTACGCAAGTCATGGGCGCTGTTGTTGACGTGCATTTCGAAGGCAATTTGCCCCCGATTTTGAATGCTTTGACGACAGAGATCGAAGGGCGTAAGCTCGTTTTGGAGGTAGCTCAGCACCTTGGTGAAAATACCTTGCGGGCGATTGCCATGGACACAACCGATGGTATGGTGCGTGGTCAAGAAGTGATTGATACGGGCTCTCCAATCATGGTGTCGGTTGGACCAGAGACATTGGGCCGTATTTTGAATGTTGTGGGTGAGCCTGTTGATGAACGCGGGCCTATTAACGCTAAGAAATTCTATCCGATTCACCGTGAGGCTCCGGAGTTTGTCGATCAATCGACGGAACAGGAAATGCTTGTTACGGGGATTAAGGTTGTGGATCTTTTGGCGCCTTACTCACGGGGCGGTAAGATCGGTCTGTTCGGCGGTGCTGGTGTTGGTAAGACTGTTTTGATTCAAGAGCTGATCAATAACGTTGCTAAGGCCCACGGTGGGTATTCTGTGTTTGCGGGTGTTGGTGAGCGGACTCGTGAAGGCAACGACCTTTATCACGAAATGATCGACTCCGGTATTATTAAGACCGATGGTCCAGGGTCTAAGGTTGCGCTTGTTTACGGACAAATGAATGAGCCTCCTGGTGCGCGGGCTCGTGTTGGTCTGACTGGATTGACACTGGCGGAATACTTCCGTGATGAAGAGGGGCAAGACGTTCTATTCTTCGTTGATAATATTTTCCGTTTCACGCAAGCGGGTTCGGAAGTGTCGGCTCTCTTGGGGCGGATTCCTTCGGCTGTGGGTTATCAGCCTACGTTGGCAACGGATATGGGCTTGCTGCAAGAACGTATTACGTCAACGAATAAGGGATCTATTACTTCGGTTCAGGCTATTTACGTTCCTGCCGATGACTTGACCGACCCTGCTCCGGCAACGTCATTTGCTCACTTGGATGCCACGACGGTGCTTTCGCGTCAAATCGCTGAACTTGGTATTTATCCGGCTGTTGATCCGTTGGATAGTACCAGCCGTATTCTTGATCCACGCGTTGTGGGTGAGGAGCATTATGCGGTTGCCCGTTCTGTTCAACAAGTGTTGCAAACCTATAAGTCCTTGCAAGATATCATCGCGATTTTGGGTATGGACGAGCTTTCCGAAGAAGATCGTTTGGTTGTGGCGCGGGCACGTAAGATTCAACGCTTCTTGTCTCAACCATTCCATGTGGCTGAGGTCTTTACAGGCTCTCCTGGGGTTCTTGTATCGATCGAAGACACGATCAAGGGCTTTAAGGGTATTGTTGCGGGCGAGTACGATCATCTCCCAGAAGCTGCGTTCTATATGGTTGGTACCATTGAGGATGCTATTGCTAAGGCTGAGAAGATGGAGAAAGAAGCCGCTTAGAGACGTCTCTAAGCGAGCTCTTTGGTCTGCAAATGGCGTTTTTCTGCGCTTCCGCTACTCAAGTACTCTTATGTACATTCCGTTGCGGTTCTCGAAAAACGCCATTTTCGACTCAAATAGCAACGCATATCGACGCACTCTACTATGAATGGATCCTGTGGAAGTTTTGAAAGGGCATGACTATGACACAACTTCAGTTTGAGCTTACGGCTCCTGAGCAAAAAGCGTTTGATAAACCTGTTGCGATGGTCACGGTGCCATCAAGCGCAGGGATTTATAGCGTTCTTATCGGGCATGCGCCGATGGTCACTGATGTTGCGCCAGGGGTTGTTGAGATTTATGAGAATGATCAAACGACTGTATCTTCGCGTCTTTTTGTGACGGGCGGCTATTGCGAAGTCACGACGACGCGCTGTTCCTTGATGGCGGATGAGATTCTTGATCTTGCAACGTTTGATAAATCTGAGATTGAAGCTGAAATTGCGGCGCTGATCAAGGCGCGTGGCGAACTGGGTCCCGAAGAGAGCGACGACGAGATCGAAGCGAAGCTGGCCATCGAAATGACCAAGCTGCAGGTCGTGGCGTAGATCAGGATTCAGCATTCAGGATTCAGGATTCAGGGAAGCTTCCTGTTTCTTTCTCTCCCAAACCGCAAATATGCTTCCGTTATGCCGGTACCCGCCTTCGCGAGCATAGACTCAGGTGGACATCCCATTTTTTATGTCCAAAAATTAAAAATGAACGAATGTTGCAAGCTTTGGAATTACCAAAATGGGATTCCAGATCTACACGTCGCTAACGCTCGTGGGTCTGGAATGATGGGAATTTTTGAAGGATTGGAAGAGAAACGAAAAGTTGGTTTCCTTAAATCCCGTCGATCCCTACCTTGGCACGAGCTTTGCATTTCATCTAGGAGAGTTAGTTTTTCCTTGGATGTAAGAAAGTTCCTCCCTTGGTACAGAATGTAAGCACAATCAATGAGATGGCCTCTTATGTGGCGCAAGGCTTGTCTGGCAAAGACAGGGCTGTGGCGGCGATTAAGCAGGCTTCGTCTCGTACGGGTGTAGATTTTGCCTATCTCTTGGCTCAAGCTACGCAGGAAAGTGGTCTTAATGCTTCGGCCAAGGCTTCGACGAGTTCAGCGACGGGGCTTTTTCAATTTATAGATCAAACATGGTTGCAAACCGTGAAGGCTCATGGTGCTGAGCATGGATTGTCTGCCTATGCCGATAAGATTTCTCTTGATTCCAATGGTGTGGCTCAGGTTTCTAACCCAAAAGATAAGGCAGCTATTCTTGCCCTGAGGAACAATCCAGAGGTTGCGTCTTTGATGGCAGCAGAGTTGGCAAGCGATAATAAAGAGTCTTTGACCCAAACGGTGGGTAGTGATGTTGGGGCAACCGACCTTTATATGGCTCATTTTTTAGGGGCAGGGGGCGCGCGTAAGTTTCTTTGTGCGATGAACAAAAACCCAAATCTATCTGCGGCAGATGTGTGTCCAAGTGCGGCGGCGGCGAATAAGAACGTATTTTACGATTCCCAAACAGGTTGTGCACGCAGTGTAGCAGAGGTTTACGCGTTCTTTGACAAGAAATTCGATTGCGATGATTTCTCTGATGCATCTATTCAGGTGGCTTCTTCTGGTGCCCCTGCTGTCCTCAAAAGAGGAGGGGAAGTTGCCTATCAAGTTTATCCAACAAAGGGTGTAACACTGGATTCATCAACCTCAACGCCATTCGCGACGATGCTTTTGGCGCAAATGGATATGGAAAGCTGGGGGCTGGATACGTTGGACGCTATGTATTCGATTGATGCAACATCGAAATATGTAAAGGCGTATGCGGGTTAGGGATCAAATGCTTTCTTTGATCTCCGACCTCTTAGATTGCTGCTCTTTGAAGGCGGTCATTAATGGCAGCGCCAAGACCGGTGTTAGGGATAGGGGCAACAGCAATTCCTTTTAGGTGCGGTTGATCCAATTCGTGCAGCATAGAAAAGAGGTTGGCAGCAGCTTCAACGGTGTCTCCTTCCAGACTGAGGTTGAGGCGTAGGGCTCCTCCTGTGAGTGCCTCTTCGTTACCAAACAAAAGAAAAGCCTCATCTTCTTGCGCAAGTGTAACGTTAAGACGTACCGGCAGGCGCGGTGCATAGTGGCTGAGCAGCATGCCCGGGCTTTTGGGGCTTGTGTCATCATGTGTGGCCTGACCAACAGGACCCAGTAGAGATTCCAGCATTTCTTTTGTAATGCCGCCATGGCGTAGAATCGTGGGCGCATCTGTTGTCAGATCAAGAACCGTTGATTCAACGCCAACGCGACAGGAGCCTCCGTCTAAAATAAGATCGACCTTATTGCCTAAGGATTCAGCGACATGGGAAACACTGGTGGGGCTGAGGCTTCCTGATGCATTGGCGCTGGGAGCCGCGATAGGACGGCCTGTTTCCTTGATAAGGGTACGTGCAATTTCATGATCAGGGCAACGTATGGCGATTGTTTCAAGTCCTGCGCTGGCGAGCAACGATATCGGGGAGTTATTTGTACGAGGTAAAACAAGCGTTAGGGGGCCTGGCCAAAAAGCGGTAGCTACTTTTTCTGCCACATCATTCCATATGACATATCGTGCAGCATCGTCTTTGGCGGCAATGTGAATAATCAAGGGGTTAAACTGAGGACGGCCTTTGGCAGCATAGATTTTGGCGATTGCATGCTCATTTGTGGCATCGCCGCCGAGGCCGTAAACGGTTTCAGTAGGAAAGGCAACGAGCTTGCCCTTCCGTAGTAGCTCTGCGGCGTGGGCGAGGGATCGTGGAGAAGGATTCAGGATTCGGGATTCGGGATTCAGGGAGGCTTCCTTCATCTTTGTCTCATAAACTTTCAGTAAGAAATCTGTTAATCTTTGTAACAAGGACGTTATTGGAAATTTGGGAGAGAAAAGCAACAATAAAGCCTCCCTGAA
>JBFXDW010000065.1:0-9955 GCA_050180745.1 Bdellovibrionales bacterium
ATGCAAGTCCTTGATTTTGAAAAGCCTGTGGTTGAGCTTGAAGCTAAGATAGAGGAGCTCCGGCATCTTTCTGGTGGTGATGGCGTTAACATTGCTGATGAAGTCGTGCGGCTTCAGGATAAGGTTGCACGTCAGTTGAGAGGAATCTATGGCAAGTTGACTCCCGCGCAAAAAGTGCAGGTGGCGCGTCATGCTTCTCGGCCTCATTGCGTGGACTATATCAAGGCAATTGTAAAAGATTTCACGCCGTTAGCTGGGGATCGTTCCTTTGGGGATGATAGCGCTATTGTGGGCGGATTGGGGCGGATTGGTGGTCAGGCTTGTGTGATCATGGGGCAAGAGCGTGGCCATGATACGGAAAGCCGCCTTCACCATAATTTCGGTATGGCCAAGCCTGAGGGATATCGTAAGGCTCAGCGGCTGATGAATCTGGCGAATCGTTTTAAGCTGCCAGTCGTGACGCTTGTGGATACCTCTGGTGCGTTTCCTGGCATTGATGCTGAAGCGCGGGGGCAGGCTGAAGCGATTGCGCGTTCGATTGAGGTTTGTCTATCTATCGAAGTGCCTTTGATTCCAGTTGTCATCGGAGAGGGCGGTTCAGGCGGTGCTATCGCGATTGCGGCGGGCGATCGGATTATGATGCTTGAGCATGCTATTTATTCGGTGATTTCGCCCGAGGGTTGTGCCTCGATCTTGTGGCGCGATGCCTCGCAAGCAGGTCAGGCGGCGGCAGCTTTACGTCTTACGGCGCAGGATTTACTGAAGCTTGGCGTTATTGATAAAATTATTCCAGAACCCTTAGGCGGCGCACACCGTGATCCTGAAGCTGTGTTTAAGGCGGTTGAAAAAGCGGTAACACATGCTTTTAGTGAGCTGATGGGGATGGATGGAAAGACCCTTCTTGCTGCGCGTCACGCAAAGTTTTTGGAAATGGGAACAGGCTCTTAGCCTACTTCTGTATTCTCTATTTTTCCTTCACTTATTCTTTAGGTTTTGGGTGTAGGGTTTTGCACAAATATCTGTTTTGTGCGGCGCTCACCTTTTTCTGAGATGTCGTGCTCCTTACAATTTTCTTGAAAAGAGGAGTTTTATCATCATGACCAATATCGTTATCGTCAGCGGCGCACGTACCCCCATCGGTTCTTTCAATGGGGCGTTGTCATCTGTGCCTGCTGTGAAGCTCGGTGGCATCGCGATTAAAGCAGCGCTAGAGCGCGCAGGCGTCAAGCCGGAGGAGGTCGATGAAGTTGTGATGGGGCAGGTCCTCACCGGAGGTCTTCGCATGGGTGTAGCTCGTCAAGCGGCGATGGAAGCGGGCATTCCTGCGGAGAAGACAGCTTACACGGTCAATCAAATCTGTGGATCTGGTCTGCGGGCTATTGCAAATGCGGCGATGATGCTGATGTCGGGCGATGCTAAAATTATTGCTGCAGGTGGTATGGAGAATATGAGCTTGTCTCAGCATTCTGTCCATCTGCGTAATGGTGTTCGCATGGGCGATGCTAAGATTGTTGATACGATGATTAGCGATGGTTTATCTGATGTGTTTAACGATTATCACATGGGTGTGACGGCTGAGAACATTGCTGAGCAATATAAGATCAGTCGTGAAGAGCAAGATATGTTTGCGCTTGAGTCACAGCTTAAAACAGAAAAAGCGATGACTGAAGGCAAGTTCAAGGATGAGATCGTGCCTGTTGTTGTGCCGGGGCGTAAGGGCGATGTCACGGTGGACACAGATGAGTATCCTCGTAAAGGGGCTACAATCGAAGACATGCAAAAGCTGAAACCAGCGTTCAAGCGTGATGGCGGTTCTGTAACTGCAGGGAATGCATCAGGAATCAATGACGGTGCGGCAGCGGTCCTGTTGATGACAGAGGAAGAGGCCAAAAAACGGGGATTGAAACCTCTGGCACGCATTAAGTCATGGGCCACAGCGGGGGTTGATCCTAAAGTTATGGGGCTTGGTCCTGTTCCTGCCAGCAAGAAGGCTTTAGAAAAAGCGGGCTGGACGATTAATGACCTTGATCTCATTGAAGCTAACGAAGCTTTTGCGGTGCAGTCAATTGCCGTGAATCATGATATGGGATGGGATACCTCGAAGGTTAACGTGAATGGTGGTGCTATTGCGCTTGGTCACCCGATTGGTGTTTCTGGAGCGCGTGTTCTTGTGACACTGTTGTTCGAGATGCAAAAGCGGGATGCCAAAAAAGGTTTGGCTACGCTTTGCATCGGCGGTGGCATGGGGATTACCATGTGCGTTGAACGCGACTAAGTTTGTTGCTTAAGATAAACGAAGGGGTCTGTATCATTGAGATACAGACCCCTTTTTTTTATTCATACGACAACGTCGAATCCGTTGTTGGTGCTATGGCTGGGAGGACCAATGGTGCTTGTGGGGACGGATCAAACAAAAAGTTGGACATATGCTCTTTGATGCCCTGATCTAGATTTTGATTAAGGTGCGTCATAAGAGCACTAAGAAGTTTACGGTAGGCTTCATGTTTTTCATACTCTGTTGGATCCTCAGGAAGAGTGACATGATGCTCGGCGAGTACGGTTGTTTTTGCCATTCCAACATAGGCAGGAGATTGGGCTTCGAGTTCAACTTCTATGTGACCTGTATATTTAATGGCTTGCTCCCGCGTGAATAGCTTGTCTTCGATAGGCAGCGGATCTTGGCGGATGTAGGCTTCTTTAATGATAAAGGCAGCATGACCCGCTTGGCCTCTTGCATGAAGGCGGGTATTGACGATTTTATGAAGAGTCGCGTTTACCGTGGGGGTGAACATATGGCTGATATAGGGGAGGTTTTGTGGGGTAAAACGGCTGCGGTCAATAATCTGTAGATCACGTGTGTTGAGATTAATCGAAGGCAAGTCCTCAAAGTTCATGGCAATAGGGCGAATCGGAGGCTCTGGCGAGGCGCAGGCCGCAAGTGTCAGAATAACAAAAAAAGCCGAGAGAATTTTCATGTTACCAGCCCCTATATGTAATTAGTTTGCGGTTGTTGCCTCTGTTATAGAGGCAGACAGAGTATATCCCAGATTAGAGATTCGCTCTAATTAATTTGCAAAAAATGATCGGGACATTGCTTAACTCATTGGTTTAAAATAGAAAATAAATTATTAGTTGCGGTTATTTTTCTTTATTATCCATCTATGACTTCTCGGCCTCATACTTGGAAAGACACGCTCATTGATTCTGAGCAGAAAGCGAATGAGATGCTGCAGCATCTTGCTCGTGAGATGGGGTATGAAAATAAGCTTATGGGGGGGTGCCGGGATGGGAAATGTTCGGTTTCTATCAAAAAATCCCATGCTTTTTCTAAAGACATGTTTCGTTTTGCATTTAGTGTCATGGGACACGGATGTTGTTTATGGGGCCTTAAATTTGATAAGCATAAAAAAGGACATGGCTATGGTGGCATGGCGATGAAATCTCTCTTTGGTGTTTGTCATGAATATGGGGTGAAGCAGATTTCTATCCATGGCATCATGGATGATGGCTGGTCATTTTGGCCATATTTTGGCGGGATTGATAAGAAAGCTTGCGAGGGAACTCATCTAAAAGATGCGATAATCCATGTTGCGGCTTTTGAACTTTCCGCTCCTTGTCATGAAGAGGAACGGGGTGCGGTTCGTGGTATAGCTGAGATGGCTGAGCATGATCCTGAGAAAGCATGGCATGCTCTGGCACAGTCAAAAATTATAATGCCTTTGTCCAAAGCTGGAATCTTCAAAAGAGCCAGTAGAAGCATGTGTATGCTGGTTGATCTTATGGATAAGGAAACACAAAATACTTTGAGAAAAAGGTTGGGCGTTTTGCCGCCCTTTCCAAGGGAGGACTTGTCTCGATTCCAGCCCAGCCAACAGTTTCTGGCGAAGTCTTTACCTTTTAAAACGGCAATGCCCCGATAAACAGCAGGGCTTCGATTGCTTTCATCGGGAATCTATAGTATCATAAGCGCATATTTCTGAAATATATTTATTCACGATATTAAAATGACAGATTTAACCTCGAATTTGACATATTATGATCCAGATAATTGTGATCTCTCAGGGATATGCGCAAGCCTTCGGCGCTTCGTAACTGACGATTTCTCCGATGATTCTCTCTCTCCAGCAAGAAGGAGAGGTGAGCAGCCTTCTTCTGAGAGCCGAAGAGTAAAAACAATCCCTATTTCTAAAATTGGCTCTTCGTTGTGGGCGCCTAAAATAGCATCTTTCATTTGTAGCTCAGGAGCTGGATTTGTTACAGGGTTTGTGCTTCGTAAGGCGGCGATGGCGGCGCTGTCTGTGACTAATCCTGTTGGTGTGGGGCTGCTTGTCGCATCAATGGCTATTAGCAGTTTGACAGGAGGGTGCTCTAGCATTGTTGCGACAAGGGTTGCGCTTGAGCTCCAGAGGAAAGAAAAGCCCAAGAACTGGAAGGTAAAGGCCTTTATAAGAGGAGCTGCCTTTGGCGCGGTGTTTGGTTTTATCGGTGCTGAGTTTGCTCAGCGTAGCGCAATATCTTCTTCGGAAGGCGTGACACTTCATCCTGTTCCTTCTCGACCAGAGAATATGATTTCGTATCCTGTTCCGCCTGCTGCGGATTCTGATTTTAGGCTTCTTGCGAATGTTTATGGTATATCGGAAAGGAGTATAGAAGCAGCTCTGAATCCTCAGAGTAGTCCGGTGACAGTTGTTCATGCATGTCAAAATATGATTTACCATCTTTCTTACGGGGATTCTGCGAGCAGTGTGAGCAAAAAGGCGGCACATGGGATTTTCGAGTATGCTGCGCAAGTTGCTGAAAAGGCAGGACTTGATCAAAATGCTCTTGGGTTGCTTGATCCTGCCCTTCCTGTATTACCGCATGATGCTCTTATTGATTTTCTTCCGCTGAATGTCGTGGATTCTATGCCTGAAGCACTTCAAGCGGCTGTTCTATACCCGAAGAATCCTGAGCAAATTCTTGAGACTTGTAAGGCCGCTATGGCTCATCTTTCGCAAAATGGACATGTGGAATCTGCTCACAAGGTTTTTGAATATGGCATGGAAGTTGCTGATAAGTTCTCTTTGAACGCAGATTTATATGGATTAGTTGCTCCTTCAGATGTTCTGCGTCAAGAAGTTGGGGCGGTAAGTAGGACAACAGCTAAGGTTCTCAAGAAAATCTTTGTTGGCTTTGGTCCGACTTAGAGCGTGCTTTCAATCAGAGATACACAAAGGCTAGGCGTCTGCTTTAGCTGTTTCTGGAGAGGTCTCGCGCCAGTTACGCAGCCAGCGGTTGAACTCTTCGGCAGGCATGGGCTTGGCCATATAAAAACCTTGTGCATAGTCGCACTTACGCTCATCCAGCATCCGCCAGACGCGTACATCTTCAACGCCTTCGGCTACGATCTTAAGATCAAGGTTATGCCCTAAATCAATGATCGAATTGACGATCACCGCGCAATCCTTGTTGTTCGCCATATCCATCACAAAGCTCTTATCGATCTTCATTTGGCTAAACGGCATGCGCTGTAATTCCCGTAGCGAAGAATGACCTGTGCCAAAATCGTCAATCGACACGCCTATGTTACGGATGCGCATGCGCAGCAGAACATCCATCGTGCGTGTGACATCGCGCATAGCTTCAGCTTCGGTGACTTCCAAAATCAGTTTTTCGGTAGGCACCTGTTGAGCTTGACAGAGTTCTGTAATGTGGTCGGGGAGGGTTAGCTCTAAAAGTGATGAAGCCGTGATATTGATCGAGACAGTCAGGTCTTCGCCCGCATGATACCAGCGTGCGGCTTGTTTAATCGCAGTGTTGAGAACAAGCTCGGTCATGGGAGGCATGAGGCCTTCCTCGACGATTTGGTCTAAAAACTCGATCGGTGGCAGAATCCCGCGCGTAGGATGAGCCCAGCGGATAAGGGCTTCAACGCCTTTGACGCGTCGCGTCGCGATTTCGATAATTGGTTGATAGTAAAGGATCAGCTGTCCTGAAGTGAGAGCGCTAGCAATGTCTGCGGAAGGTTCGCGTGTGGCCCTCCCTGCGGAAAGTTGGTCCAGAACATTGCGAAGAGCTTCAATGTTGATCGGTTTTTCGAGGGTCTCAACAACGTCTAATCCATGAGCGTTGCCTAGGCGGCGCGCGCTGTTGAGAACGCGTGTATCGCTGCCGCTCATCAAGATGATCTTTGCGTCTTTGATGAAGTCAACAAGCATGCGGAGCAACTCAACGCCGTCTGTTCCGGGCATCATTAGATCGAGGATAATCACATCCGGAGCATTGTTTCTGATAGCTTCCGCGGCTTTCACCGGATCGGTCAGGGCGCTGACTTCGAAGCCGCGTGTTTCTGCGATTTCGGCAACAGTTTCGCCTATGTCCTCTTCATCATCAATGACCATCAGGCGCATTCTACGTCATCCTTAAAGTTACTTGTTATCGTTTGCCTTATCCTTGAACAGTGCTTCTAGAGCAGTCAGAACATCAGCAAGGCGATATGGTTTCTCTATTACAGGTAGTACAGGATTGTTTTTTAAGAATTCATTGACGTGCGGAGAAAGAGTATCACCTGTAACATAGATGATACGATCTTTATAATCCGGTAACGTCCGGCATATTTGCGCATACATAGTGGGGCCGTCCATGACAGGCATGCGTAGGTCACTGATAATAGCGTCGAATTTTGTTTTTTGGAGCTTTCTGATGGCTATTTCTCCATTAGCAGCAAGGTCTATCTCATGGCCTAGAGGCTCCAGAAGGTCTGCCAGTGTTTGTAACAATTCAACCTCATCGTCAACGAGGAGAAGTTTGTATTTATTGCCTGTTGAGGGCACTTCTAAATCCTGTTCTTCTGCAACTTCTTCTATGCAGCCTTGTGAGATGGGAAGGCGCATAAGGAATGTTGCGCCGCCACCGGGGGATTCTTGGATCGATAAATGCCCATCATGGCCTTCAATGATATTATGGCATAAGGCAAGGCCAACGCCTGTACCACCCGAGCTGCTTTTGGTCGTAAAGAAGGGCTCAAAGACACGTGCGCGCAGCTCTTCGGGAATGCCGGGGCCAGAGTCGATGACAGAAACCAGAATCATATTATCTTCTTTTGTTTCTGATTTGATTTTAAGTTTGCGTGGCCCATCCCAGTTATCCATGGCTTGTGCAGCGTTGAGGGCAAGGTTTGTCATCACTTGCGTCATCTGATCGCTGTCGCCCATAACCATGGGGAGAGTCTCATCAAGCTCTAAGGTTAGGGCTATGTTGGCGTTCCGGAACTGATAGCCTAAGAGCTCCAGCGAGTTATGAATGATCTCGTTAAGATTGAAATCTTTACGTTCTGGTGGTTTGCGTCGTGCTAGAGCCAAAAAGCTTTTGATAATACGAGCGGCACGGTCCGAGGCTTTAAAAATCTTAGTGGCGCGTTCCTTGGTTTTGGGCTGTGTCTCGCCTTCGATCAGAAGGGTAGATTGTCCCATGACAACGGAAAGAGGGTTGTTAAGCTCATGAGCAACACCCGCCAGAAGACCGCCGAGTGCTGCCATCTTCTCACTTTGCTGCAGAGCCTCTTGTTGTTGCGCGATTTTTGTTTCTGCCTCTTTGCGTTCGGTCAGGTCATAAATGCCGACGACCATGGCAGCTTCGTTCTGGTAATTGATGCGTCGTGCGGACAGAGCAGCCGGAAATTCATGTCCATCGGCATGGGCCAGAGATATTTCTTTCATGTTGATCTCTTGTCCTTGTCCCATTGAGTCCAAGATTTCTTTGCATTCCTCCTGATGCAGGATAAAACGGCTTATGTTGTGTGATATGAGCATACTCTCTGGCATGCCAAGCAGACTCTCTGCGCCGGGGCTGGCATAGAGGATAAGTTCATCCTGCAACCGAATAATTAAAACGGGAACGGGATGGGCTTCGGTGATGCTGCGGAAACGTTGTTCGCTGGCTTGTAAGGCTACTTGGCCTGTTTTGCGTTGAGTGATGTCGCCGATCGAGCCTACAATGCGTACCAATTTACCGGAACGGGGATCGCGTGTGCCAACGGCCTTCGTGTGAATCCAGCGACGTTCTTGTTTGCCGTGGACGATTCTGTATTCAAAGTTAAGGGCTAGTGCTTGGTTGCTGTCTCTTAATTTACGAAAAGCTTTAAGAAGAATCTTGCGGTCCGAAGGCTGGACGCGTTTAAGCCACTCTTTCAGGCCGCGACGATTAGATTCAATCGCAACGCCCATGAGATGGCGGAACTGTCCCGAAAAATAAACAGAGCCCGTTGAAAGATTCCAGTCAAAAAGACCTTCATTTGATCCAAGAACAGCCAGAGAAAAACGCTCATTGCTTATATGCAGCTCGCGCTCTTTTTCTTCTTGTCGTGCAGCGAATTGGCCAGCGATGATGATTGAGAACATGATTGCGGATAGAGAAAATCCCGCATTCGCCAGACTGAGGCGAATATAATCCTGATCAATATAGCCAAGATCATAAAGAGGAGTGGCCATTGTGCTGATCGCAAAGGTCAAAAAAGCGATTATGTGGCTGAGGCTTCCGCTGACCCCAACACGCATCGCCAGAAGGCCAGAGAAGATCACAGCTGTCATTGTTAAAGTGCCAAGAAGAGGAAGCCCATATTCAAGGAAAAGAGGACTGATTCCGCTGAGAATCAAAAGGATGAATAAAATGACTCCAAGGATTAACAGAGGAATCTTCATGCGTGGCGCGTTTGTTTCCAGTTCTAAGAAGTAATAGGTAAAACAAAGGCTGAAGAGATACGCAAAGAGAAGCCCATAATTTTGTACGAGGGCGCGTTGAGATGTGCGTGTGAGGTCAATCATGGTTGAGAGCGCGTCGCTCCCGCTCACCATATTAACGATCAGTGCGGCTAGAAAGAAAAGAAGGAAGACTTGGCTGCGTTCTCGAATAACAAGCCATATAAAAAAGAGATAGATGGCGGCTGTAATCATAACTCCCGTAAAGAGGCCAAGAAGGATTTGTCCTGTTTGGCCGGTGCCTGAGAGAAGCGGTGCTTGTTCTTGTGCAGTGATGAAAACAGCACCTAGGCTGCTGATGTCGGCTAGGGCGGGGCAGGGGATTAGGTTTGCTGTGAGGAGGATGCTGAAGAGTAAAAGAAAGGCACTCCCTTTACTCTCCCGTAAGGGGAGGAGAAGAGCGCGTAAGAAAAATAGATATAGGCGATGCGATAAGGGCATAGATGTCCATCCTAGAGCGCCATCTTATAAAGGAGAAGCCTAATATCTTACTAACGAAATGTCGAAGTCACTTCAAGAGATGGGATATCTTATGTTACCTCTTCACCTGCCGTTACCTAAACTCAGCTTGTAAGGCGTCTCCCAGAGCAGCGACAGATTCAGCTTGTGTTGCCCATGAAGTTACAAGGCGGATAGAGGTGTGCGTATCCGATACTTTCTCCCAACGATAAAAGGCGAACTTTTCTTCAAGCTTTGAAATAACTTCGTTGGGTAAAATAGGAAAAATCTGATTGGTCTGAGGCGTGGCCTGAAATGGAATTTCTGCTGCTTGGCAATGCTCTACGAGCTTTTGGGCCATGACGTTGGCATGTTTGGCTAAGTCCCAGTACAAGCCATCCTTAAAGAGTGCCGCAAAAAGAACTCCAAGGAGATGTCCTTTAGCTAATAAAGCACCGTGCTGTTTCATAGCATAGCGGAAGTTCTTTTTTAGTTCATCATTTGTAATGACAATGGCCTCGCCTAAGGGGGCACCGTTCTTTGTGCCGCCGATATAAAAAATGTCTGTACTTTTGGCAATTTCCGCAAGGGACAAGTCATTGTCCTGTGCTGTCAATGCGCTGCCTAAACGGGCACCATCCAGATACAGATAAAGACGGCCTTGTTGAATAAATCATCCTAAAATCACGTCACGTGAATCAAAAATTAAGGATTTAGGTGGACGATTCCTTTGTGTAAAAGCAAGGAGATCGTCCATGAGCGAAGGTAGAAGATTTACCCCC
>JBFXDW010000066.1:0-9809 GCA_050180745.1 Bdellovibrionales bacterium
CTCACTGATATGAGAGGGCAACGGAAGCTGAACCAGAATTCCATTGACCTGCGGGTTGTTATTAAGATCATAAATCAACGCTAAAATATCTTCTTCGCTCTTCGCCGCAGTAAGATTATGAGCATAAGAGCGAAAGCCTATTTCTTGGCAAATTTTATTTTTTTGTCCAACATAAACGTGACTGGCTGGATCATCCCCCACCAAAATGACGGCAAGCCCCGGAACGATGCCACCCTGACGGGCCCGCATATCCTCGGCATGTGCCGCAAGCTCATTCCGCAGCGCTGCCGCAGCAGCGCGTCCATCTATAATTTGTGCTGTCATACTCGATCCTTATTTTAAAGTCTGATAATCAGTTGTCCTAAAAAGAACTGCAAGAACATGATGGCTAAAATCAAAACGACCGGAGACAAATCAAGCCCATTAAATGGGCGCAGGAAACGGCGAATAGGCCGTAAAGCAGGCTCGGTCAAACGAAAACAGATATCGCCAATAGTATGAACCAGACGATTACGAGGGTTCACAACATCGAAAGCCACGAGCCAGCTCAAAACCGCGCTAATAATAATAACCCAGACATAAAGGTTAAGAACAACCCCCAAAATATAGACCAGAGCCACAAAAAGAGACGCTATAACAGCCATAGAAAAACCCTCATGTTTCGGAAGATAGTAGTGACAAAACTACTCCTCTACAGCTCCTTTAGCAAGTAAAGCCTAAGAGCCTGTTTTGCGCACCAACCAGCGACTGCGCAAGTCAGTGTGGTGCAGCGCAAACCACTGCATAGCAATCAGCGTTGAAGCATTTCTGATTTGCCCTGCGTAAAGTAAATTAATCGCCCGCATCGCATCAATCACATGAACGCGAATATATTCACCCTCTTCAGCCAAGCCACAGATCGTCCCATCTTCCGGAGCCCTGACATGGATGACGTAAAGATCCGTGTGCTGAGACGAACAGCCAGGACTGTTATAGTAAGAGAATATTTTCTGGACAGCCAAAGCCTCACAGCTTGTTTCTTCAAAAGTCTCGCGACATATGCTGGTCTGGGAATCCTCACCCGCCTCAACAATACCAGCGACGACTTCCAGCAAAAAGGGATCGTCATTATGAGGAAGAGGCCCCGCACGAAATTGTTCAACAAGAACGACTTTATCTTGATAGGGATCAAACAAAAGCCCAACGACTATATTCTTACCGCCATCGAACACTTCACGAGAAAAAGGCTCACTCCAACTGCCATCATAAAGCTCTTGCCTTATATGCAACCGGTCAACACGAAAAAATCCCTGAAACAGGGACTCGCGATATAGAACTTCATATTTTTTATCATCACTCATAGGAAGAGAACGTAGCGCGTTTTTTCTAACACGCCAAGAGGATATCTCCCTCACTCACAACTAAAAATAGGGGCTGAATAAAAATAAAAAATACATTTTTTACTATTGTCGTATTATCAGTATTACATTAGTTTCACGAATCAATGGATTCATGAAACAACGCGAATTCAGTTAAGTCCTGAGCCCAAGCTCAGAATGAACATGTACTTTACTTTTTCAAAGGGAGAATATCATGACTGAGGGTTTTAAAACAGTTACCGAGACCGTCACAGAACTTGGCGATAGGGCTGCCGCAGACATTGAAACTCAAGCAGAGATCGGACAAGAAGCCGCTGAAAACCAAGTCCAAGAAGCGATGGAAATGGGATACACCTTAGCAGCAACAAACTTTGATACAGCCTTCCCCTATTTTACGGCCTTGAAAGACAGGCTGGAAAGAAACATGTCAGGTGATTTTCAGATAAACGGCCAAAGGCCAGAAGATATGTTTGCGCAAGCAGCGAATTGTTGCACTGTTTGCTCCGTCCTGTTCAACAAGGACCACACCACAGATTTCAAGGAAGGCCTTATTCAGGACTTTCAACAAGAAATCATTGAATCCTCTCCCAAAGGAAAACACATCAACGTCGCGCGCCCCTTAATCCCATTGGTAGATCGCTACATTCAAGCCTCTTGGAAGAACAAAACATTAACGCCAGAACAGGACGCTTACAATCGTGAAGCCGTTGGGCTCTTATTCTCCCTCGCCCTTCAGGATCGCCGCAGCTATTTCTCAAGAAAAATAAATCAATCCCTTGATATATTGCCTCAATTTACAACCCAGCTTGTTCATCGTGCTGTGAAAGATAATAAAGGACCATGGATTGATTTATGGACCGAACAGAAATTAGAAGAAGCCGCAGTTATGACTCTTTGGTTTAGTGAGAAGGAATGTATTGCCAGACCATCCAAGCAACAGCTCCATTTTATGACAGATGATTTACACGCTGTTCATAATGCTTTTGATGAGAATGGATTGTATGCGGATCCTCTGGCAATAAGCTGGGGGCTTCTTATGGAAGCGGCGAAAGGGCATTATCCAAAAGAGGTAAAGAAAATAGCAAACGGCACTCTTCCAAACGCAACGGGAAAGCTAAAAGAGCAAGCCGCCCTTTTCCTAGGATAATCCGCACGTAACAACGAAAAACCGATCTTGTTCCCATGTCAATCGTTCCATTGCCATGTGGGGTTGGGTGTGTCTTTTTTAAAAAAAGGAGAAGATAATGAGTGACTCAAAACCACAAACAGAAACCCTCGGAGCACAAACAATCAATACTGCAGCTCCGCAAATATGTGACCTACACGAGAAATTAGGAATCCACGAAGCAAAAGCGATCAATACTCTGGCTAAGATCAATCCCGATGCGGCTAGAGCTAAAGTTCATCAAGTAGTGGAACAAGGACATCAAATTGCCACCACTGATTACGGCTCTGCTTTTTTATATTTTGAAGCATTAAGCCGCACTATTAATGTTAATTTGCCTAAAATAAAGCAAGAACCTCATCCCGATAACTGGCAAATAAAAGATATCCCCCCAGCTAAGAGATTCGCAGAAGCCGCCCGTTGTTGCTTTACTTGCTCATCCCTGTTCGGGGATTCTATTCTCCCGGGATGGCAAACATATGTCCTTGATGATTTCCAACAAGATATCAAAAAATCCTTTACAAGCGGCGAGGTTCCCAGCGCCATACGTTTTCTAATTCCTTGGCTGGATCGGTACATCCAAGCATCTTGGAAAAATCCAAAATTAACAAAGAAGCAGAATAATCAAAATCGTGGGGCTGTTGGACAAGTCCTCTCTTATGCCCTCAAAAATCGTGAGCAATATTTTTCAGGGAATTTTTGGGATAGCCTCTACATCCTCCCTTCTTTTACGCGCCTGTTTGTTGATCTTGCTGCAGAAAGAGAGAGAGATAACTGGTTTAATTTATTTGTCGGACAAACACAAAAAGAAGCTACCGTTATGACGGAGTGGTTTAATGAAAAAGAGGGGAGCAAACCTTCCGAAGAACAGTTTTCTCTTCTCGTGATGGGATTGCGCAATATTCATACGGAGCTAGAAAATAAAGAAAGAGACCCCGGCGCAATAGAAGCGCAAAGGATGGCCCTCATAGAAGCCGCCGCCGCGCATTATCCAGATAAAGTTCAAGAACTAACAACCCCGCCTCCGCCCCCCAACAATCCCTTTGATAAACAGGCTTATGAGCTCGATCAGGAGGTTCAAGCCGTCATCGCCGAACGAAAATGGGAAGAAGCCCCCAAACCATCCCCTCTCCCAGTAAGAAGAGCGTTAACAACTTTGGTTAACAGGTAAAGATTGAGAGCAAAATAGGATAGGTTAGCCTTATCTGGCCTCTAGCGCAAGTAATAAGCGACAGATAGAGTGCCCCTCCCTATTTTAAAAGGAGATTGATATGGAAGAAGATGACGGCACAGCTTGGGCCATGGTCGATGGCGCCGCTCTTGCAGAAGCGGTATCTACAGTACATAAGAGCATCTACCTCACAAGAGAGATGCTTCCAACGTTGGCAAGTTTAGTTCAAGAAATTATAGACGAAGCTCAAAGTCATAACACCCCAAGAGCCGATACCTTTGTAAGTTCTTTCATGAACAGCCTTACGGCATCGAACCCCAGCTTAATGAAGGCCGTTACCCCGTCACGTCCAGCCATAAAAGAAGGAGCCATAGCTTCCTATGCATGTTCGTTGGCAAGTGGTCAGGGAAAATAACTACAAGCTTACAAGTCAACAGGCCTCTGGCATAACGCATAGCCGATCCGATATAAATTGATCGGCTATACATCTATGACATAGGCTATATCCTCAACGTCTTGTTCTTCCCTTCGCTGATCCTTACCCAGTCCTCATGGCCTGTTTGGAAGACAAGTGTGCCGCTCATGCCTAAGGCATCCATGCTTTTCGTGTATCCTTCGCGGATCGTGCCAAGAAGTTCCTTTGGTAAAGGGCGCTCACTGCGGATAACAAGGTCAAGCCGTTTGGGGCGGGAAAACCCTTCCATTTGCACAGGACCAAGACGCGACATATTCATCGAAATCACAAAATGGGTGTGTTTCTTTTGTTCTCTTCCGCCGTTGCTGTTTTGGGAGTTATGCATCTCATTGCGCACATAAAGACGCAGCATATCAAATGCTGCATCATGATGAATAGGCAGCGGATAGGCCTTCCACTCTCCGGCGCGAGCATCTGTGGCGGCATGAGATCCTTCTGTCATTTCAAGAATAAGTTTGTCGATCAGCTCTTTCTTGTTTTCTTTCATCAGAGACATATGAACAGGAAGTCCAAGCCACTCATTAAGTTTTTCTGCCTGCAGGGCCGCCATGAAAAAGAGCGTCGTTCCTGTCATGTTTTGTGCAGGTGAGGGAATTTTGGTTTGTAAGATTTGCTCGGCTAAAGAGGGATTGCTTTGTTGAAGCGCCGTAATCAGCTCTTTAAGCGCTGGCGATTCCTGATTTGTGGGCAGGCTGATTTTAGCTTCCTGAATGGGTTCCTCCGGTGAGAGCGTCAAAACCATTTCCGTACCTGTAGGAAGATGCCCTTCCTGTTTAACAAAGAGAGTTTGGTTTCCGCTGTTCAAAATAACGTGATTGCTGTGGCTTTTACCGACGACCGTTGCCTTGATTTGGTTGGGAGCCAGCGCGCGAGCTTCCTCTTTCAAATGAGTGATGAGCCGATCAATTTTGGCATGTAGCTCTTGCCCTTGCGTTAAATTGGGAGCGGTGCTTTCTGTTTGGGCTGGGGATGTAGGAGCTGTCTTTACGGCTAAATCTGGAGAGAGCGTTTCTTTTGTAACGGGCTTATTCTCTATACCTTTTTGTAAAGCCGTTTCGACCGTCTTATGGAGTGTATCAAAGGCTTTCTCGACCGCCTGTTCGCTGCTTTTCGATAAAAGAGGCACATCTTTAGGCGATGCTAGAATAGATTCCTCAATCTTATCTGGTAAAACGGTCAGCGTTAAAGTCTCTCCCTTACTGAAATTCTGAAGGGCAGAATCTCGTCCGCTTTGTCCGGCTCCTTCAAAAGGCGTGCGCAGGATGTTCAGCTGTTCGCTTTTAGGCAAAATGAGCGTGGCTTTATGGGGGGCGTCCGGTTGTATCAGCAATGTTGCCAACGGACGGTTGCTCTGAGGAGCGGCTAGCAGATTTTTAAGAGAAAAAAGCTGTTCTTCTGTTGCCTGATTGAGTTGCAATGAGACCTCTCCAGCGGCTGTGCGCAAGGAGAGTTTAGCATCTGGTGTTAGTTCTAAAAGTTGGCCGTTAATCTGGACGGGGCGTGCGCGCTCCGAGAAATTAGCGGGCGCTTTGAGCAAATTGGCCGTCAGGATATCCACCTGATCCAGCGACATAGAGGCACAAGCATAGCTTTGCAACTGTATGGCCAGATTAAGGGGGATCGCGGAAGCCATGGAAGAGCGCCTATCCCCTCATAACGGAAGCCGCAATAGCTTCTATATCCTGTGCGGCTTCGCACAGGGGAGAGCGTATCAAAAGAGGCGTTTGCATGCGTATGGCCTCGCGTACTTTGATGTCACGCCTGATGATACCGGCCAGAGGCGGCGTAGTTTGCAAAAAGGTCTGACACGCTTTGGCGATGGTGTCATAGGTCGCTTGCCCCTCTTTTTGCGATGTCGCCTGATTGACGATGATCTGAATCGAGGCTTTGGGATTTGCGGCCAGCGACAATTTAATAAACGCATAAGCGTCTGTGAGCGAGGTTGGCTCATCCGTCAACACGACATATGTTGTTGCCGCAGGTCCTGCCATTTGTCGCACAGGTCGATCAACCCCTGCCCCAAGATCAACGATGACATAATCATAAGAAGGGGCGAGTTCAATCAGGCTGCTTCGAATTTCAACAAGGCGCCCCGCCGACATCGTAGCCAAATTACCCGCCCCCGAGCGACCGGCTAGAATATCAAAATTGCCGTCTTTATAGTGCGTCACAGCATCTTTAAGAGTTATGGCGCCTTCCGTGACGTTGGCAAGGTCTTTTTCCGGAGTCAGTCCCAGCTGAATATCGACGTTGGCCAAGCCCAAATCGCCATCGAATAACAGGACATTTTTCTTGCTGCGAGCCAGTGCGTGGCAGAGCGTAATTGATACTAACGTTTTACCAACGCCCCCCTTGCCGCTGGCTACAGCCAGCATGTTGGGGCAGCGCAGTGCCGCAACGGGTGAGGCCTGCATTTTATGAGTACGGAAAGGGATTGGGTTGTTCATGAGCTGATGTCCTAACCTATTGTTGCTCTGGCCGCCGTGGTTTTGTCATGCTCTTCCGTAGGGAGGAACAGTCTTGCCAGTGAAACGGGGTTGAAGGGAGAAAGCTGTTCGGTGACTTTGTTTGTCGCACTGAAAGCTGCAAGAGGCAGGCCGGATTCGTAAGAGGCTTTAAGGATGCCGCCTATCCGGCGCGTCATATCAAGACGAGTGGCCACCATGCGCTTGGCCCCAAGCTCGGCAAAGGTGCGTGCCATTTCAAGAGCAATATCAGCATCCATATCGGCGGGTAAAACTAGACATAGTTCAGCATTCACATTGCGGATCAGGTTTTTTAGATTTTGTTGGTCCGTCTTGCTGAAGGGATTGCATCCAGCCGTATCCACAAAGGTCATTGTCTCAGCCGACTGAATAGCAACGGCATCTTGAAGGGCCGCAGGGTCTTCGATTTCTAAGATATCTGTATTGAGAATTTTGGCGAAAGCGCTTAGTTGAGCCATGCCGCCAGCGCGCTCTGTATCGGTGCTGATAAGGGCTATTTTTTGTTTGTTGAGGACGCTGTGTGTAGCCAGCTTGGCTGTGCAAAGAGTTTTCCCTGCACCCGGAGGCCCAACCAGAATGAAGGCGTTTGTTGTTCTGTCTTCAAACGGCGCATAGAGCATATGCGTATCCAAAGCTGCACCCAACGCAAGAAGCGTGTCCTCATGAGCATATTGGGTGGCGGTGCCTAGAAGTTTTTCGGCAAGGACAGACGGCACATGATGTTGGATCAATGCATCCGAAATAAGCTCCACAGAATCTGCGTCAAAATCCTCATCAAAAGAGGTTGTGAAGTTTGAAGATGGTGTAACAGGTCTTTCTTCGACCGCTGCTGTTACGCGCACGCCGCCCATATCATCATCGTTACGTGTGGCCACGATAATGGCGTCATTGCCTAAAGCCTCTCGCACGAGGCTCATGGCTTCAGTCATAGTCGAGCCGTAAAAAGATTTAAGGCGCATTAGAGAAAACCCTGATCATAGTAGTTATTCCAGAGTTTAGCATAATGGAGCAGGCGATGGAATAGGGGGATGAGCGCTGAGCCTAACGCAGGATATAGACATTATCCCGTTGGAACCGCCGAACAGCCTTGGGAATTTGAGGCGTGAAAATGATAGGATGTGCGCCTCTGCCAATAGAAACTATTGGGTTGCTGAGCCGCAAGGGAGCGTGGCCTAGTTCACGCTCCCTCCTTTCAACATATTTAAACAACAGCCATGGATTTAAGATGCCTTCAAATAAGTTTTTCAAGGCCTTTCTTTGGCTGGCTCCATAGGCCATGACCACACTCTGAAAGCAAGTGCCCTCCCTTCTGCTATCCTCACTTCTGCCATTAAGGGGGGCATACTCATAACAAAACTCCAAGCCAGGCATGCGTGCGACAAACCGTCTTGAGTCTTGTCCCGTTGCTCGTGTTGAGCATTCGTCAGCACAGCCCAAATAAAGATCTCTTCCGAACCAAGCCTCTTTTGCAAAAACAGGAACAGCATTAATCGCCGCAGCAAGCCCTTCGAAATCGGCTATGTGCCGAAATGTGGAGGCGGACAAAAAGATGGGTTGTTTTTCTGATGATAACATGAGTTTTTATTTATCCTTTTTAGTTAATGCGTTCTGCGTCTAAAGAGCTGACTTTAACAAGGGTGCTCCTGACTGAGGGAGCCAATGCAATTTATCTGGCTTTTTTACGGGGCAATCGGCTTCAAAAAAACCGAATTGACGATGATGCCGTAAAAGGCGTGATCCGATACGAATGCTGGCCCCAGAGGAGATGATGGTTTTCTCAATCTTTGGATCAACAAAATGGCCAATAATAGCCGAAGGCAAAAAGAATCCCGTTAAGATAGAGGTCCATGCATCCTTATCTGTTATGCCGTGGGCTTGGATAACATCACATACGTTATGAAAAGAGAGGACCTTATTATACGTTACCACAACCCCATTGACGTAAACGTTTTCGACACGAGCACAAACTCTTCTTCCATTCTTTCGAAAATTTGGTTTTGTTTGTCCAGTCCGCATATTTTGTGCTGGAACACCTAAAGTTTCGAGTAAAGCCTGAACAGCTGTCTTCGCGCTTGTCTTATCGGCAAGTCTCTTATAGCGATCAAAAGTAAACCTAATGCTTTTCATTTCTTGCATGGAAAATGCTTTTCCTATTCTAACGTAAAGTCAACACGTTGTATCCTCCCTTGGGTAGAGGAAGCAACAATGCATGGAGTATCGGGGAATTTCCAATGTGAATCAATTTGCTTTAGCTGATTAAGAATTCTTTGTGGATAGCGACTTTGATTGCAGAAGGCATATAATAGACTTCTTGCATAACTGGAGCCAAAAAAAGAAAAATGGGACCCCAGCCTTCGCTGGGGTGACGTTTAGGAGTAGAGGACAGACCTATCTATAATTCCGTCATGCCAGCGCAGGCTGGCATCCCATTTTATATTTTTTTAAGAAGTTACTGCTGGTTATGCAAGAGGTCTAATATTTCCTTTCTTTATAAGAACACTACACACTATAGCAATTCATTGGCCATAAAAAAAGCCTGCTCTTCAAGAAAAGAGCAGGCTTTTTATTAACCATAAAATTCCTCTCCCCTTGCGGGAGAGGAGCTTTTACGCCTCTTCGGTCAGACTTGCTAAATCAACCTTGAGCCCAGGCCCCATCGTTGTCGATACGGCTACGCGGTTGATATAGGTACCCTTAACTCCAGAAGGACGAGCCTTGGTGATTGCCTTGATAAACGCACGCGTGTTCTCAAGCAATGCCGCTTCGTTGAAGCTGACTTTACCAACACCAGCATGAACAATTCCGTTCTTTTCAGCGCGGAATTCAATCGCGCCAGCTTTAGCTGCCGCGACGGCCTCAGCAACCTTAGGCGTAACCGTTCCAAGCTTCGGGTTTGGCATCAGACCACGAGGCCCCAGCACCTTACCCAAACGTCCAACAACACCCATCATGTCAGGGGTTGCAATGACGCGCTCAAAATCAGAGAAGCCTGCGGCGATTTTATCAGCTAAATCTTCGGCACCAACAATATCGGCACCAGCTGCTTTGGCTTCATCCGCACGCTCACCTTTAGCAAATACGGCTACGCGAACCGTTTTGCCTGTCCCGTGAGGAAGCTGAACCATGCCGCGCACGATTTGATCGGACTGGCGAG
>JBFXDW010000067.1:0-9771 GCA_050180745.1 Bdellovibrionales bacterium
AGGCCGTGCACCGCTGCCAATAGAAACTATTGGGTTGCTAAGCCGTAAGGGGTCGTGGCCTAGTTCACGGTCTCTCCTTTCAACATATTTCAGCAACAGCCATGGATTTAAGATGCCTTCAAATAAGTTTTTTAAGGCTTTTCTTTGGCTGGCTCCATAGGCCATGACCACACTCTGAAAGCAAGCGCCCTCCCTTCTGCCATTAAGGGGGAAATACTCATAACAAAACTCCAAACCAGGCATGCGTGCGACAAACCGTCTTGAGTCTTGTCCTGTTGCTCGTGTTGAGCATTCGTCAGCACAGCCCCAATAAATATCTCTTCCGAACCAAGCCTCTTTTGCAAAAACAGGAACAGCATTAATCGCTGCGGCAAGCCCTTCAAAATTGGCTATGTGCCGAAATGTGGAGGTAGGCAAAAAGATGGGATGTTTTTCTGATGATAACATGGGTTTTTATTCATCCTTTTTAGTTAATGCGTTTTGTGTCTAAAGAGCTGACCTTAACAAAGGAGTTCCTGACTGAGGTAGCCAATGCAATTTATCTGGCTTTTTTACGGGGCAATCGGCTTCAAAAAAACCGAATTGATGATGATGCCGTAAAAGGCGTGATCCAATACGAATGCTAGCCCCAGAGGAGATAATGGCTTTCTCAATCTTTGGGTCAACAAAATGTCCAAGGATAGCCGAAGGCAAAAAGAAGCCCGTTAAGACTGAGGTCCACGCATCTTCATCTGTTGTGCCGTGGGCTTGGATAGCATCATATACGTTATGAAAGGCGTGTCTTTTATTATACGTTACCACAACCCCGTTGACCTGAACGTTTTCTACACGAGCGCAAACCCTTCTTCCATTCTTTCGAAAATTTGGTTTTGTTTGTCCAGTACGCATATTTTTTGCTGGAACACCTAAAGTTTCGAGTAAGGCCTGAACAGCTGTCTCGGCGCTTGTCTTGTCGGCAAGTCTTTTATAGCGATCAAAAGTGAACTTAATGCTTTTCATTTCTTGCATGTAAAATACTTTTCCTATTCTAACGTAAAGTCAACTCGTTGCTGCTTGCCTTGGGTAGAAGAAGCGACAATGCATGGAGTGTCGGGGAATTCCCAGAGCGCATCAATTTGCTTTAGCGAGTTTAGAATTCTTTGTGGAGAAACAAGCCCAAGCATCAAATTCTCATCTGCTGCTTTCTGACATCCGGCATAGGCAACAATAGGGATTTCTTCACATACCGTGCAACTATCAACACTAGAAAGAAAACCAATGTCAAAAATATGAAGGGTTGATTTGCAAAGACCGGCTTCCTTTTCATAGAAGTGCGGACGCTCTTTAACAAACCAACTTCCTGTTTTCCTTTGGTGCTCTTGTGCGGCGTAAGGAATTAGAATTTTGGGAAATTGCGTGCACAAATCTTTCATTGCGGCATTAAAGGCGGTTGTAACGGGATCTGTTATTGTCTCAAATTTGGAGAGGGGAATGGCGACTTTGATAATGTTGGGCATGAAATATTCCTCTTATAAAACGAATATATATATATATATTCATATGCAATAAGTACGCGCATTATAGCAATTCATTGGCCATAAAAAAAGCCTGCTCTTTAAGCAAAGAGCAGGCTTTTTTATTAACCATACTAACTGTTACTTACGCCTCTTCGGTCAGACTTGCTAAATCAACCTTGAGCCCTGGCCCCATCGTTGTCGATACGGCTACGCGGTTGATATAGGTGCCCTTAACTCCAGAAGGACGAGCCTTGGTGATCGCCTTGATAAACGCACGCGTGTTCTCAAGCAAAGCCGTTTCGTTGAAGCTGACTTTACCAACACCAGCATGAATAATTCCGTTCTTTTCAGCGCGGAATTCAATCGCGCCAGCTTTAGCTGCCGCGACGGCCTCAGCAACCTTAGGCGTAACCGTTCCAAGCTTCGGGTTTGGCATCAAGCCACGAGGCCCCAGCACCTTACCCAAACGTCCAACAACACCCATCATGTCAGGGGTTGCAATGACGCGCTCAAAATCAGAGAAGCCTGCGGCGATTTTATCAGCCAAATCTTCGGCACCAACGATATCGGCACCAGCTGCTTTGGCTTCATCCGCACGCTCACCTTTAGCAAATACGGCTACGCGAACCGTTTTGCCTGTCCCGTGAGGAAGCTGAACCATGCCGCGCACGATTTGATCGGACTGGCGAGGATCAATACCAAGATTCATAGCAATTTCGAGAGATTCATCGAACTTGCGACCAGCTTCTTTTGCCAAAGATTGGAGAAGTTTAACGGCCTCGGCCAGAGTATAAAATTTCTTGGGGTCGAGGGTTTCTTTTGCTTTGCGAAGTTTTTTACCTTGTTTCATGTTCTTACTCCACCACCTTGATGCCCATAGAGCGCGCAGACCCTGCGAGCATATTCACGGCGCCCTCAATGTCATTTGCATTCATATCGACTATTTTGTCTTTGGCAATCTCGGCCAGTTGCGCGCGAGAAATCTCGCCCACGGTTTCCGTACCGGTTGTCTTTGCCCCACTCTTGAGATTAAGAGCTTTCTTAATCCAATAGGTATTCGGCGGTTGTTTGACAATAAAGGTAAAAGAGCGATCCGTATAAGCCGTAATGACAACGGGGATCGGCATGCCCTTTTCCAGTTTCTTGGTCTTTTCATTGAACTGATTACAGAAATCCATAATGTTCAGACCACGTTGGCCGAGAGCAGGACCTATCGGAGGCGAAGGATTGGCGCTACCGGCGGGAACTTGCAGCTTGACGTAGCCTGCTATTTCCTTTTTAGCCATGTTGATCTCCTTAGCTAAAGAGAGTTAAAAAAACGCCCCAAGCCCCGCTGTCAGTAACAGCGGTTTCTTGTGACAAACCAATGTGTTAGGGAAAATTTTCATCCCCCATCTAGCTTCTTGAAGGTAAATCCTTCATAAAAGCTATCCCGTGGTGCGGCTCCCCAAAGGGAACTTTTAGCTGGGGAGAACCTCCCACAGAACAAGCCGCTTATAAAAGTAAAAACGGAGAAAGTAAAGAATAAACTCTTGGGGTTCCTTACCACCCTTCAAAATCCAAAAAACTGTTTGAAGCTTCCAGTATAGCCGATCCAATATAAATTGATATTTATACCGCCGAGATTTTTTGCTATGGCAAGGCAAAGTTCGCAGGCCATATAGACATATAGCCAAGAACTTTAACAAAGCCATGGTGAAAAAGATCAAGGTAGAAATATCAATTTATATTGGATCGGCTATACCGTTCGATTTCTCCCCTACGCTACTTCGTAGCTTCGGTAAGACAAGTCGGCGCGACAGGTCGCGAGGATGACGAAAAAATTTTAGAGGTCTGGAAGAGAAAGGCACCCCCCTGAATCCTGAATGCTGATTACCCTCTGGACCCCGCGCCAAAGGAAAGCTAATCTGCTGCCACTTTTCATTCCTTCCTCAGTACCCCTTATGATTCTTTCTGTTCTTCCCCTCTCTGGCTGGATACAAATTGCGCTTCTTGTCTTAATTCTGATCGGTCTTGGCAAACCTATTGGCGCGTATATGGCTCACATTCTATCCGGTGAGACAGTATTTCTCACACCAGTCATCGCCCCTCTTGAGCGGCTTATCTATTGCTTGTGCCGCATTGATCCGGATGAAGAAATGAGCGCTGTGCGCTATTTCAAGGCATTTCTTGCGTTCACATTCATTTCTTTCCTTGCCCTCTTCTTCATGATGCTGTGGCAGATTTTTCCTGATGTTTCACCTGCACTGGCGCTCGAATCCTCAATCAGCCTTATCACAGGAACAGACTGGCAGCCCATCCCTCCAGAAACAACTTACACCAATCTAACCCAACAATATGGCTTTGCCGTTCAGAACTTTCTTTCATGCAGCGTTGCTGTCGTTTTCATGGCTGTCATGGCCCGAGGTTTTGCACGCACAGATCAAGAAGATAAGCTTGGCAATTTCTGGACCGACATCACGCGCTTCACCCTTTATGTGCTGTTACCTTTGTCCCTTATTTTTGGAGTGTTCTTAGTCTCTCAAGGCGTCGTAATGAGCTTTAGCGAAACAGTATCTTTTACCACTCTTGAGACAGATACGCCGCGCCTTATCCCCATAGGCCCCATTGCCTCGCAGGTTGCAATCAAACAGCTTGGCACGAATGGAGGCGGCTATTTCATGGCCAACGCCGCGCATCCTTTTGAAAATCCAACCCCCCTGTCCGACTTCACTCAGATCATCGCGCTTCTTCTTATCCCGACTGCTTCCGTGTTTGCCTTCGGGGATTTGGTCAGGGCCAAGCGCCAGAGCTGGATGCTGCTGTCAACAATGTTAGTTATCTTTATCCCTGCCGTTATCTTGATTGTAGCCATCGAACACGCAGACAATCCTTTTCTTGAATCTTTAGGCATTCACAGTGCCCTTGGCAATATGGAAGGCAAAGAGCTGCGCTTTAGCGCAGCAGAGTCTGCGCTGTTTGCCGCCGCTGCCGGAGCCACCTCGGGCGGTGCGCTTAATTCCTCGCTCGATTCCTTCATGCCGCTGGGCAGCCTTATCCCCCTCTTCCTCATGCAGCTTGGTGAGCTGATTTTCGGAGGCGGCGGCACAGGCGTGTGTAATCTTGTGATGTATGCGCTGTTTGCCGTCTTTACAGCCAGTTTGATGATTGGCCGCTCGCCACAGTATCTAGGCAAAAGAATTGGCATATCAGAAATGAAAATGGTCGCGGGACTTATTATCATTCCTCCCCTTTTGACTCTGACAGGAACAGCCCTAGCGGTCATGTGCGAGGCCGGACAAAGCGGCGCTGTCCATGAAGGCGCACAAGGCTTTTCGCAGATTCTTTACGCCTTTACCTCAGCGACCAACAATAATGGTAGCTCTATGGGGGGGATTAATGCTAATTCCAATTTCTATCACATCACTCTCAGCATCGCGATGCTGCTGGGACGCGTGGGCGCTCTGGGCGTAACAACAGGCCTTGCTCATGCACTCGCCAAGCAAAAAGTCCAAGCCAAAACGGACGGCGTTTTAAAGACAGAAACTCCCTTCTTCGTCTTCTTCCTTATCCTTATTCTTTTCCTGAGCATGCTGACCTATCTTCCCTCTCTGGCGATAGGCCCCGTAGTTGAGCATATAACGCTAGGAGGAAATCTATGAATAATAAGATTCCTCCTCTTAATTTTTTTCAGCGTTTTGATGTTCTCAAACAAAGCATAGCGCGACTAACTCCGGCCTATCAGCTTCGCAATCCGGTTATGTTCGTCGTCTATCTAAGCGCTATCTTAACAAGCGTTGAAACGGTTCGTCTTCATCATCACTATCCTTTAGCCGTAGCAATTGTCTTGTGGCTGACGGTTCTATCAGCCAACTTATCGGAATGTTATGCCGAAAAGCGAGGGCAAATTCAGGCTGAGGGCTTACGCAAAACGCGCCAAGACACGCAAGCGCGCCGTCTTTATGATCCCGAGCGAACGGATAGCTATGAGGTGACGTTGGCTTCCTCTTTACGGAAAGACGACCTCTTTTATGTCAAAGAAGGCGACCTCATTCCCGCAGATGGCCAAATCATAAAGGGCATCGCGTCCGTTGATGAAAGCGCCATCACAGGAGAAAGTGCTCCGGTTATCCGCGAGTCCGACAGCGAGCGCGACACCGTCACGGCGGGTACACGAATTCTCTCGGACTGGCTGGTCGTGCGCGTCATGCGCGATCAGGGACATAGCTATCTCGATAAGATGATTTCTATGGTCAAAGGCTCTCACCGCCAGAAAACGCCTAACGAAGTTGCGCTAACAATCATGCTCACGGCAATGACGTTTTTGTTCTTTGTAACAGCCGCAACCTTGCTGCCCTTCACCCGCTATGCCGTCGAAAAAGCAGGGGGGGCCGCCACTATAAGCATAACCTCACTAGTGGCGCTTTTGATCGCGTGGGCACCAACAACAATCGGCGGGTTGCTCTCAACCATCTCTATCGCAGGCATAAACCGCCTGATGAACGCTCATATTATGACCATCTCCAGTCATGCTATCGAAGTTGCGGGCGATGTGACAACTTTGCTCTTTGATAAAACAGGGACAATCACACATGGCAATCGTCATGCTGTTGCTTTTTATCCGGCACTAGGTGTCTCTCCAACAGAGCTTATTGACGGGGCGCTGTGGGCCTCGATGACTGACACAACCCCAGAAGGCCGCAGCATCTTGGAACTGGTCCACAAACAACATGGCCTAACACCTGAAGTCACAAATGAAGATGTCGTCACCATTCCTTTCAGCGCCGAAACAAGAGTGAGCGGCGCAACCATAGGTGAACGCGCTTACCTGAAAGGTGCCATAGACACAATTGAGTCCTATGTCACAGATTTGGGTGGCATGATCCCTCCTGATGTAAAACGGCAAGCCAACCTAATCGCCCAACAGGGAGGAACGCCCCTCATCGTTGCGCAAGGCGCCAAAATCCTTGGCACTATCCACCTCAAAGATGTCATTAAATCAGGCATCCGCGAACGCTTAATAAGTCTGCGTATCATGGGTATCAAAACAATGATGCTGACGGGTGACAACCCTTTAACTGCCGCCGCCATAGCTTCAGAAACGGGCGTCGATGATTTTCTGGCCGAGACAACGCCCAAAGCCAAACTGGCGCTTATCAGAAAGATGCAAAAGGAAGGACAAGTCGTTGCCATGATCGGTGACGGCACGAACGATGCGCCCGCGCTGGCACAAGCCGATGTCGCCTTGGCCATGAATAAAGGAACGCAAGCCGCTAAAGAAGCCGCAACCATGATTGATCTTGAATCCGATCCTTGCAAAATTATTGACGTGATTAAATTGGGCCGTGAGATGCTGATGACTCGCGGCGCTCTGGCAACATTCAGCTATACCAATGATCTTGTTAAATTCTTTGTTGTTTCCGGCCCTGTTTTAGCGATGGTGTATCCTTCGCTCGCGGGGTTCAATTTGTTGCACCTCTCATCTGCCCATAATGCGGTGCTGGCGACACTCATTTATAATGCTATTGTCATTTTGTTTCTTGCCCCCGTCGCGTTTCATGGCGTGCGCTATCGTGTGATCGCCGCAGAGCTCATTTTAAGACGCAATTTATTGCTTTTTGGGATGGGGGGATTCATCGTTCCGGCCATCACAATTAAGCTGTTGGACATTATTCTTGTCGCGATGGGAGGCTTCTAGATGATTTCCCAACTCCGCACCGCTACTGTCTTTCTAGCCCTCATGACATTCCTCTTGGGCGCCGTTTATCCTGCTATTGTATGGATGGTCGGACAACTGGCTTTTCCTTATGAAGCTAATGGCTCACTGATTATGAGCTGGGAGGAAACCAAAGGATCGGCTCTCTTAGGACAGCATTTCCAAGCAGATCGCTATTTCTGGAGCCGCCTTTCAGACACCCCCGCTTTTCCCTATAACGCGCAGAACTCGGGGTCAGCTCATCTAAATGCAGATCATCCCGAGCTTTTGAACAAAGCCAAGGATCGCCTCAACAAACTCAATCTTTCAGAAGAACAACCCCCGATCGACCTTGTGACAAGCTCAGGCAGCGGCCTTGATCCACATATTTCGCCTCATGCGGCACGTGTACAGGTCAAACGTATTGCCCGCGAACGCAATCTTGATGAACAGATTCTTTTGGATCTGATCTCGCAGCATACGAGCAACCCCACTTTCGGTTTTCTTGGTGAAACAACCGTAAATGTCTTGCAGCTTAACCTAGCTTTAGACACAATATAGCCTATATCAGATCAAATGATCATTTATACCGCCGAGATTTTTTACCATGGCAAGGCAAAGTTCGCAGGTTATACAAGCATATTACCAAGAACTTTAACAACGCCATGGGGGAAAAGATCAAGGTAGAAATCATCATTTCATCTGACATAGGCTATAACTCAACCATGACTCCCGACGATACCCGCCCCGATCCAGACGCTCTGTTAAGTCGCCTCTCCCCCAAAGAGGAAGGCCCTAAGCGAGGGCGCTTACGCATCTTTTTCGGCAGCAGCGCTGGCGTTGGCAAAACTTACGCTATGCTGGAAGCCGCGCATGAGCATAGAAAACAAAAAGAAGATGTCCTCGTTGGTATTATAGAAACCCATGGTCGTCCTGAAACAGCAGACCTCTTGAATGATCTGACTGTACTGCCTCCGCTAAAAATCAAATATCGGGGCCTGACGTTGGAAGAATTCGACCTCGACGGCGCATTGGGACGCAAACCAGATTTGCTGCTCGTGGATGAGCTGGCCCATACGAACGCTCCGGGCGCACGTCATCCCAAAAGATGGAACGATGTAGTAGAGCTTCTTGAGGCTGGCATTAACGTTTATACAACACTCAATGTCCAACACGTCGAAAGCCTGAGTGACATTGTCGCAGAATCAACAGGCGTATGGGTCAAAGAAACAATTCCTGATAAAATCTTTGATATGGCAGATGATGTGGTCCTTGTTGATATTGACGAGGACGACCTCATTCAGCGCCTTCACGAAGGTAAGGTCTATCTGGCTCCCGGAGCCATGGCTCGCGCCGCAGAAAATTTCTTCAAAAAAAGCAACCTTGGTGCTTTACGCGAAATCGCCCTACGCCGCACCGCAGACCGCGTAGATGCCTTGCGCGAGCTTGATGATACAAAAGAAACCAACGCTGTTTCCGAAAAAATTCTCGTTTGTATTGGCGCTGACGAAATGGCCCCAATCCTCGCCCGTCACGCCAAACGCATGGCAACTGGTCTGAAAGCGCCATGGGAGGCAATCCATATTCATAAGCCTCAGCTCGACAATCCCACAACAACGGAAAATGAATTCCTCTCAAAAACAGAGCGTATGATTGAACGCATGGGCGGAAAAATGACCGTTCTGTCCGCTCATGATGTGGTTGGGGAGATTATTTCCTACGCACGAGAGAACCGATTCACAAAAATCATCGTTGGAAAAGACTCGCGCAAAAACTTACGCGGTTTTCTTTCTACCTTCTTCATTCACCGCATTCTTCAAAGAAGTGGCACAATTGATGTTTATATTGTCACAAGCGAGAAAACAAAGCGTATAAAACAACAAAAACACAATAAAAAAACAACTTCTTTCCTTCATATTATCGCTGCGCTTCTTTTAGGTGCCGCCCTTACAATTCCTTCTTTCACCGCACACGGAATCTTCACGCCTCTGGATCAAGGGCTAATCTATTTGATTGGTGTCGTGATTGTCGCGGACCATTTCGGATTTCTTCCCTCATTGTTGTATAGCCTTCTTACAGCCATCGCCTTTCACTTTTTTATGCTGCACCCCCATTATCAGGATGCCTTAGGCAATAAATCCTCGGCCCTTAGCTTGTTCCTTCTTTTAATGACGAGCTACATTATCGCCACACAAACCGCCCGTCTTCATGCCCAGACTCTTTCCTCACGCTTTCGGGAAAAGCAAACGCGCGATCTTTTATCTCTCACACGCGCGCTAACATCAGTCCATAGTCGCTTTTCTCTGGCCAAGCTAGTCGCGGCACATATCGAGCATACATTAGGCGGCGAATGTACCGTCTGGATGGTCAACCACGAAAACCATCTGGCAATCGTCTTGGGCGATTTGCCGCAAGCGACATATTATAAGGATTTCGGTGCGCTCTTATGGTGTCTTGAGCACAACCAAGTCGCGGGATTTGGGTCGGAGACCCTTCCCAGCGCCAGCGGATTTTACCTGCCCTTAGCAACAGATCAGGGCGTCATTGGCGTGCTAGGGTATCTGCCTCGTGATCCAGAGACCTCTATATCCCGCGCAGGGC
>JBFXDW010000068.1:0-9758 GCA_050180745.1 Bdellovibrionales bacterium
GAGGCTGGGAAAGGCCTTTTTATTGATCGGGCTGCGACAATTCGCCTTGCGGATGAAGAAGAGTTGTTTGTTGTGGGGATGAATGCATAAAACACCTCTTATTTTTCTTGTGGCGGGAGAGGCCTCTGGCGATTATCTTGGAGCGCGGTTGATGGCTGCGCTTAAAGCTAAGACAAGCGACAACGTTCAATTCGTTGGTATTGGGGGGCCGCGTATGAAGGAGGAAGGATTAGACCTTCTTTTTGATCAAAGCGAACTTTCTCATATGGGGCTTTTTGCGGTGTTGGCTCATTTGCCTCAGATTTTGCGCCGTATTCGTTATACAATTCAGACAATCAAAGAGATGCATCCTGATGCGCTGGTGACGATTGATTCTCCAGATTTTTCTTTTCGTGTGGCCAAGAAGCTCAAAGGACAAGGCATTCCTCTGATCCATTATGTTGCGCCGACAGTTTGGGCGTGGAGACCGAAGCGCGCAAAAAAGATCGCCGCGTTTTTAGATCATCTTTTAGTACTCTTACCGTTCGAGCCTCCTTATTTCTTGAAAGAGGGCTTGCCATGCACGTTTGTCGGCCATCCGTTGGTAGAGAGCCAAGCAGGACGAGGGGAGGCCAAGCGGTTCCGGTCTTCATTTGGAATCAAGGCAGAAACGCCTTTGTTGGCGGTCCTTCCTGGTAGCCGTATGAGCGAGATTCATAAACTCCTTCCCATTTTTCAAGAAACGGTTCTTCGTTTGAAAGATAAAATACCAGATCTTGAAATTGTGGTGCCTGTTGTACCTCATCTAGAAGAAGTCGTCGCGTCGCAACTTGAGGACTGGCCTGTGCGGAGCTATATCACTCGTAATGATCAAGATAAGTATGATGCGTTTGCAGCTTGTCGCGCGGCGCTGGCCTGTTCGGGAACCGTTTCTGTAGAGCTTGCTATGGCAGGCCTGCCGACGATTATCGCGTATAGAGCCAGTGCGTTGACATTCGCGCTTTATCGGCGCTTGATTAAGACTCCCTATGCAACGCTCTTGAACATTATGAAAAATGAAGAAGTTATGCCTGAATATATCCAAGATGATTGTTGCGCAGATAAATTAGAAGTTGCTGTGGGCGATTTGCTTCAAGATGAAAAGGCGCGTCAGCGTCAAAAAGAAGAGCTTCAGGATATAGGGGTCTGGCTGGGTCGAGGACAATTTATTCCATCTGAAAAAGCCGCAGAGACGGTGCTGGAGGTTATAAATTCTCCTCTTCTTCAATAATGGTGAGCATGAACGACGATACGCAATCAATAAATACAAAAACACTACCTAAGATTCGGGGGCGGCGGCTGAAGCCGCGCGATATCAGCAAGGCTGCTCAACATAGTCGTAATTATACGCGGCTTGTAGGGTGGTTGCGCTGGGCTTTGCCTTTGGTTGTAATTTTGGGACTCGGGCTCTTGGTGCTCTGGCCTTATGTTCGTAGTATGGGGCTGGAAGCGGTGGTAATCCAGAAAGTGCCTAATCTTATGATCGAAAAGCTTAATCTTACAGGGTTGGATCATAAGAATCAGCCCTATGCGTTGACGGCTGTTCGTGCGATGCAGGTTGGGAATCTAAAGAATCTGATTGATCTTGAGTCACCTAAGGGCGAGCTGACTCTTACCGACGGAGGGTGGCTTTCCGGAGGTGGTGATCATGGCCGGTTTGATCAAAAAGAAGAAAAATTATGGCTTGGAGGCAATGTCGAGTTTTTTCATGACAAAGGCTATCGCTTTGTTACAGAAGAGATTTTTGTGGATATTAAGAAAAATACCGCATGGACAGACAAAAAAGCCTCGTTTCAAGGCCCTTTTGGCCGTATTCAGGGCGCTAATTTTCGTGCTCTTGAGGGGGGGGGTACGATCATTTTTGGAGGCCCGGCCAAGGCGCGTCTCCATATTAAATGACCCTTGGATGTGATGTGGGCTCATATTTATAAGCAGGGCTCTGAACTCAGCTACAGAAAAGGTAAACAGAACGTAGGTAGAGACAAATCAACAATTAGAGGAAGATAAAAACCACCCTCCCGCAAGGGGAGGGTGGTTTAAACATTTTGTTAACCCGAGTTCGGAGCCATGATATTGTGAGGATCTTTTTGGTTTGGTAAACCTTCCGTCAATCTTTTACAGACACAATGTTCTATAATGAAACGATCTATACATCTTTTAGGGCTAGCTTTCATTGGTATAGCTTTTACAGTTGCTTTTGCTCATGCGGCAGAGAGTTCCCTTGATATTTCGGCTTCGGAAAGTCTGGAATGGTATGAAGCTACGGGTCTTTATGTTGCGCGAGGTGAGGCTCGTGCTGTGCGGGGGGATACGACCATAGAGGCTGATCTTTTGACCGCCCATAAGCGCGATAAGGTGGAGGGACAAAAAAAAGACAAGATACAAGAGGGAGTTGCGGGGGACTTGGATTTTCTCACAGCAGAAGGAAATGTTTTTATTCATACCCCCACTCAAAAGATTTTTGGCCAAAAGGGTGTTTATGATCTTGATAAGAAGTTGATCAAGATCACGGGCAATAACCTGAAATATATGACTGAGAATGATGTGGTAACAGCGCAAGATTCCTTGGAATATTATGAGGATAAGGGTGTTGCCGTAGCGCGGGGGAAGGCTCTGGCGCTGCATGAGGGCAACCGTATTGAGGCCGATATCCTAAGCGCAACCTTCGCTCAAGGGGCCTCCGGCCAGCGTGAGATGAAAAAAATGATGGCCAAAGGGCATGTTGTTATTATAACAAAGGAAGGCAACGTGGCTCGCAGTGAGCGGGCAGTCTATGATGTTAAGCGTGATGTTGCTCTTTTGCTGGACGAAGTTAAGCTGAAGCAGGGTGAAACATTACTGGCGGGTGATCGAGCGGAAGTTGATTTTAAGACAGGCCAGAGTCGCTTGTTGAATGCTGGTGGCGGGCGTGTGCGTGCGTTGTTGTCCTCGAAGAGTGAAGAGAAAGCCAAATAATGCATATAGGAAAAATAATACCTTTTTCGTCTGAATCGAAGCTGGCGCCTCCTGTTGCGAATTTTGAACCGCAAGGACAGGGGCTTGAAGCGGGTCACATCAGCAAACAATACAAAGGCCGTCCTGTTTTGCGCGATGTGTCTTTACGTCTTCAACGTGGCGAGGTTGTGGGGCTTTTGGGGCCTAATGGTGCTGGGAAAACGACATTCTTTTATCTGCTGACGGGACTTATTACGCCGGATACAGGCATCATTATGATGGATGGTTTAGACGTAGCCCAGCTGCCTATGTACAGGCGCGCGCGGTTAGGTCTAAGCTATTTGCCGCAAGAGGCCTCTATTTTCAGAGGCTTGAGCGTAGAGGACAACATTCGTGCTATTTTGGAAATTATAGAGCCTGACCGCGATACTCGCGAGGGGATGTTGGATGAGCTCTTAGTGGAGTTTAGTATCACGCATCTCCGGCGCGCGCCTGCGATTGCGTTATCGGGGGGCGAACGGCGACGGGTCGAGATTGCTCGTGCTTTGGCGGCGCAACCCCATTTTCTGTTGTTAGATGAACCTTTTGCGGGCATTGATCCGATTGCGTTAGGGGACATTCGTGATCTTGTGGCTCATTTGCGGGGTCGTGGACTTGGCGTTTTGATTACAGATCATAATGTGCGGGCTACGCTTGAGATTGTTGATCGGGCTTCGATTTTGCATGATGGCCGCGTCTTGATGGAAGGCTCGCCCAAAGAGATTGTAGCGCATGCGGATGTGCGGCGTGTATATTTGGGTGAAGGGTTTAGAATGTGAGATTCAGCATTCAGGATTCAGCATTCAGGATTCAGGGGGTATTCCGTCATGTTTCTTTCCCAGACTTTATATTCCCTTCTAACAATCACAAGAAATATGTTCAAAAACTAGGAAAAACAGAAACAGGAAGCGCCCTGAATCCTGAATCCTGAATGCTGAATCCCGACCATGCGTATCGAACTTAAACAGTCCCAGTCTTTGGTTATGACGCCGCAATTGCAGCAGGCGATAAAACTGCTGCAAATGTCTAACCAAGAGCTGCATAGCTTTGTTGCTGAAGAGCTTCAGACGAATCCTCTATTAGAGCGGGTGGAGACGGGACAAAACGAGTCTCTTCAAAAGGAGCGGGATTCTTCTCCGGCTGAGTCGTTTGATCCGGGCAATCATTCTGGGGGCTCTTATGATCCCTCGCGACCTGATCGGCCCTTGTCTGAAACGGTAGAGGATAAACCAAGCTTACGGGATCATTTACTCTCTCAGATCCATCTTGATTTCAGTGACCCTGCGGAGCGTATGGCGGCAGTGGCTCTTTTAGAGATGCTAGATGAGACGGGTTATCTGACAGCGGAAACAACGCTTCTTCGGACTCAGTTGGGACTTTCTGAGGAGGTATTCGAATCGCTGCTGGCACGGTTGCAGCGACTTGATCCTCCGGGGATTTTTGCGCGTTCTTTGCGGGAGTGTCTAACGGTGCAGTTGCGCGAAAAGAACCGTTTTGATCCGGCTATGGCTATTCTGGTTGCGCATCTTGATCTTGTGGCGCGGCATGAGCGCAATCAGCTGATGCGCCTTTGTCAGGTGGATTCTGAAGATTTGGCGGATATGCTAACTGAACTGAGGGCGCTAACGCCTAAGCCTGCGCTTAGTTTTGTGGCTGATGTGGTTCAACCTGTTGTGCCGGATGTGTTTTTAAAGCCTATGCCAGGAGGCGGTTGGCATGTTGAGCTTAACAACGACACCTTGCCGCGTGTGTTGCTCAACGAAGAATTCCATGCCCAGCTTCAAGATGGCGTGCTCTCAAGTACAGATAAGGCGTATTTGAGTGAGCGTTGGCAGCAGGCAAACTGGCTGATTAAAGCTCTGCGGCAGCGAGCAACAACGGTGCTGAAGGTGGCAAGTGAGATCGTCAAGCAGCAGGATAAGTTCTTCATTTATGGCATACAGTATCTCAAGCCTTTGGTTCTGAAAGACATTGCGGAAAAAATAGAGATGCATGAATCGACGGTATCTCGGGCAACGCAGAATAAGTTTATGGCGACGCCGCGCGGAATGTTTGAGCTGAAATATTTCTTTTCAACAGCCCTTCCGACGACGGGTGGAACGGCAAGCGTTTCGTCTTTGACGGTGCAAGAGCGCATCAAAGAGCTGATAGCGGCAGAAAAGCCGGAAGAGATTCTCTCGGACGATCGCTTGGCCGCGATCCTGAAGCGAGAGGGCATTCATGTGGCGCGGCGGACAGTTGCTAAATATCGGGAAGCGATGCATATTTCTTCTTCAGCGCAGCGGCGGCGAGAGAAAAAGGGAAGATAGGAGCATTCTATGAACATCATCAACCGATATAAAATGTCTTCTTTTGTGTTTTTTTTGATCTTTGGACTCATTGCAACACTTGGCATGATAAGCGGTGGCGCGTGGGCAGGCATTACGATTGGGGGCGCTGTTCTTTTGGCAATAAGTGTTGGGCTTGAGGAAGGGCGCTTTGGCGTGCCAGATAAAAACATAAGCCTTTTTGTCGGCGCGTTTCTTATTATCGGGACGTTATCAGCGTTTATCTCGCCATTTCCGGAAGTTGCTTTTCACACGACCCTAAAGCTGGGGGGCGTGTTTGTGCCGCTCTTGCTTTTAACGGTGCCTGCAGTTCAAAAAGCGGGAGCCAGATTCATTTCCGAAAATCAAACGGTTCTTAGCTATCTAATGCTTTTGGGGTTGCTTGTCTTGTTTTGGTTTATGGTGTTTGTAGGCCAGACGGAGGGTGTTGAGAGCATGTCTATGTCTAAAACAAACAGGGCCGTTTCCTATGCTCTGTTGCTTTCTTTACCTTTTTTAGCGTTAGCGGTGCGGCAAAGGAGTATTGTTGCTGGGGGCATGTTATTGTTGATGGTTGTGGTGCTGGTTTTCACGCGCTCGGCCACAACACAACTGGCGCTTCTGGGCGGGGGCGTTATATTTCTTGTGGCGCGGTTTTGGCCTTCTTTGGTGGGGCGGCTGATCGGCGCAGGAATGGTGGCCTCTTTGGGATGGCCTTTTTTTGCAAGATATCTATTTGATTCATATCAAGGCGTTCTTAGTAAGATTCCTGCGACATTGGCGGCTCGGGTTGAGATTTGGGACTATATGTCCTATCGCCTCTCCGAAAGCCCGCTTTTGGGATGCGGCCTTGGGGTGAGCCATAAGCTGGGATGGGTGGAGCCCAACGGATATCTCTATCAATTTACTGTTTCGCAGGCGTCTCATCCTCATAATGCCGTGATTCAAAGCTGGGTCGAGCTTGGAGTTGTGGGGCCTGTGTTAGGCGGCGTGGCTTGTTTTTGGTTGTTGAGCAGGGTCCAAAGTCTGGATTCGTGGCTGAAACCTTATGCATGGGCGGCTCTTGCGTGTGCTTATATCCTGTTGATGGCGGCCTATAGTCTTTGGACGGATTCCTTATGGGGAGCTTTAGCATTGACAGGGCTTACGTTTAACCTTGTGGAGAAGGTGGAAATTAAACCTTCTTTAAGGTCACGCCCCCATTATGGGGAAAGTAAAAAAGCCTAAAAAAATATGGCCTGAAAAGGCATAACGCGCTAAGAAGAGACACGCGTGATTTATCTTTGGTAAGGGAGCAAACAAATGATCCGGAACAGGAAATGGGGCCTCAATTTTTTTGCATTGGGTGCGATGTTTCTTTTTCTGTCGCTGACGGGCGGTTTTATGGCCCCTGTGGCTTATGCGGAGACGGATATTTGCTGTGATCCCGAGGTGAATTCTAATTGTGCTGAGGTGGGTGGGGTGATTCAGGCCATGAAGGATTCCCGTGATGATGCGATAGCTAAAGAGGTGGAGGCAGATACAACGGCACGTGAACAAACGCGGCAAAATGTCATAAAAAGCAAGATGAAAGAATATTTGGGTGGTTTTGGAACTAAATATTGTTTTTCCACGCGGTATGGCGCTTTTTTTTCAAGCATATTGTCTGCTTTGGGAGATCCGCTTAATCTTCTTAGCGCTATCATTTCACAAGTCGCTACACAGATTATGAATGCGGCGTGTGATTTGGCGACAGATACGCTTAATAACCTCTTGAACAGTATTTGTATTCCGCTGCCGACATTAAATTTGGATAAATTTTCTTTGGATGGAGGGAGCGTAACTTATTGTGATGGGATCTCGCCAGCTGATTATATCGAGTTTGTACGTCGTCCGATTAATAAGGATTGGATTCCAAAGATTCCAACAGCGGAAGAAATTTTCCCGCAAACACCTGGCTTGCGTTGGCTTTCCGACAAGGCCAAGGCAGAACAGAATCAATGACGAGTGAGGTGTTAGCATGATAAAGCGATTAGCCTATGTTCGTCTTTTTCTAGGGCGGGTGCTTTTGGTAGGGCTTTTGGTGAGCGGTGGTGCGCGTCCTGTTTGGGCGCAAACGCCAGTTGTGGATCCGACAGGAAATGCCCTTTTGGCAATAATTTCAGCGGCATCAACAGCGCTTCAATCCCTTATTCCTGTGGCGTTAACGTATCTTCAAGAGTTAACGCAATCGGTAAATTCTGGTGTTATATTGGGTTTGGAAGCAGTAACTGGGGTCACAAAAGATTCTGCAGATTACGTCAGTGATTCGATCTATCAAACTGCGCAGATAAATGCGGTGGCAAAGATAGCATCAGATAACCCCGAAACACCTGTTCGGAATGTGCGGCTGTGCCATAATATGCGCGCGATCCAAGTGGGGGGGACGACAGGTTCTTTCCATCATAAGCATGCCAAAGCTCTGTTGGACGGCTGGGAAGAGTATGAGAAAAACTTCCCTAAGGGAAATGGTCCTGCGGCGCTGCGGGAACTTCTGGCAAATCGGTGCAATAAAGCGGCAGCTGGGACGGGGTATATGTCTGCTGATGAAGCGCCAGACGATGCTCAAGCTTGTGTAGCGACCAAAGATGAGTTCGTTGGGGCGGATGAAAGCATAAATACGATAGCGCCGGATGCATCAGAAGAACCTCTTGAAATGCCGCCTATGGATTCGGCGGGGCATTTCACGCCAGATCTGACGGATGATCAGCAGATCTTCTATATGGCGGGATTGAATCTTTGTTACAATGCGGCAGGTCCGCATCCGCGGTCACCGTATAAGGAAGAGCTGAAGGTTCCGGAGAAACAGGCGAGTGCGGGGATATATGCCCAGTGCAAACCGCTCAAGAGCGCGTTTGTGAAGAAATGTTTTGATCGATTGGCGTATGTGTCACGGCCCGATTGTGCGAATGCTAGTGATGATAAATTGAAAGAATTGTGCGAAAGCCATCACAAGATCTGTCAGGATGCGATTGATGATGGTTTAGAGCTTCCGGATTCCTTTGGGGCTTGTAATGAAACACTTGGCCTGAGCCCCTTTCAGGTTGAATGGATCCAACATAATCGCTGTACGGCATGGAATGCGGCAACGGATATCATGGGCGAGGGAGCAACACCAGAAGAACAAGCGGAACGCGTAAGGGCGTGTCAGGCCTCTTTGATGCAGTGGGAACATCGGGTGGAGAATGATGGTCTTCTCGAGGCCTTCAATGCTTTGCTTAAAGTGCCACAATGTTTTAAGGCGATGGATTAGGAGAGAGGGCATGGGAACCACATTTGGATTTAGAGAGGGGTTCTTTCCTCTCCTCGCTATCCATGCATGGCAACCGCATTTGGATATTTACTTTTTTCTTCTTTTTGTCACCTTTTTGTCTCTGGCTTCCTCTCTTTCCGTCATTCCAGATAAGCGTCTGAAAGACGCGAAAGTCTGGAATCCCATTTGGTTATTTTCAGAATTTACAAAAAAGATAAACGTTGCAAGTTCTGGACATAAAAAAATGGGATTCCGGATCTTCACGCCCTTCGGGCGCTTGTCCGGAATGACGGAGATTTTTTTGATGAATGGGGAGAGATATGCAAAGCCAATCTTCCCTAAATACCAAATGCGGTTTCCATGGCCATCCATGCCATTTTCGTCATTCCCGCAGATGCGGGAATCCATATCTGAAAGAGGAAGAAAGACAGGACCTTGCAAAAAAAAGGCCCCATCGCTTGATCTTATGACAACCACCAGCACGTTCTGCTGTAGCGTTTTGGCCAGCATCACCTATCGGAGATGGATCCCCGTTTTCACGGGGATGACGGAAAAGGGGTAGGGAGATTATATGCGAGGGGGGCTAAAAGAATAAAATATGGGCAAAAATCTAAATACGGATGCCATAGTTTATCCTGCTTTTCTTGTTAGGAAAGTGTGGCTTAGATATCCGCTCTTTCCTGCGGGGGAGGAGAGAAAAACTTGTTGGGTACCAAAGATATCATGAAAAAAAAGCTTACACCTTTCTCGCGAGCTGTTGTGGTGATTGTGCTGGCCTTTTGTTTATGTTTGCCGTCAAGGCCCACAAAGGCAACGTGGTGCGATGAACCAGTGTGTCCGGGCGATGTTGTGATTGATGCAGGAAAGGCATCATTTCTAGCTATATGGGAGGCAGCACAGGCTGCTTGGGGTTATATTTTTATAGCGAAAATAGAATTGCAAGGGCTTTGGGAGCAAACAGCAGCGTCGGCAAAGACACTTGCTTTGGAAGCTGTGACGGGTGTTAAGAAAGATTCTGCAGATTACGTCAGTGATTCGATCTATCAAACTGCGCAGATAAATACGGTGGCAAAGATAGCATCAGATAACCCCGAAACACCTGTTCGGAATGTGCGGCTGTGCCATAATATGCGCGCGATCCAAGTGGGGGGGACGACAGGTTCTTTCCATCATAAGCATGCCAAAGCTCT
>JBFXDW010000069.1:0-9712 GCA_050180745.1 Bdellovibrionales bacterium
AATCCTATTATTCCGGACAATTTTGCTGCGCTGCTCGCCCAAGAGCCCCCTCACCCCTGGCTAAGAGACAAAACAACACCCGTTATTGTTTCGATTGGTCGTTTGCTAGAAAATAAAGATTTTGCTTCTCTCTTGCGCGCCTTTGAGAAAATCACGCACGCGACAAAGGCACGCCTTATCATTTTTGGCGAAGGCGATGAACGCCCCAATCTTGAATCTCTTATAAAAGAATTGAATCTCAGCTCTCGCGCAACATTGGGGGGACAGATTGATAACGTCTTTAGCGCCTTGAAGGCTGCTGATTTATTTGTCCTGCCTTCACGCAGTGAAGCGTTTGGCAATGTGATTGTTGAGGCTCTGGCATGCGGCTGTCCGGTTGTCAGCACAGATTCCGGAGGCCCTCGTGAAATCCTAGAAAACGGCGCACTTGGAATCCTCGTCCTGCCCAATGATATAAAAGAGCTAGCCAGCGCGATGTTGTGTTTTATAACGCTCTCGCCTTCTGGCAAAGGCCAGCGACTAGCCCATGGTCAGAGCTATGATGTAGAAAGCGCCGTACAAGCATATTTGGCGCTGCTAGAGAACTGACTATAGTTTGCCTCGCAGCACGCCTTCCCCTATACTCCACTTATGCTCACAGAGATTAAAGCAATCATCAAAAACAACCTCGCCTCCCTCTTCTGGCGGATGGTGCGCTCTGTCGTGCGCGTAGATATAGCACCACCACCGCAAGGCAATGTCGTCGTCATCGCGCCTCATCCCGACGATGAGACTTTCGCTTGCGGCGCAACGATTGCGCGCCTACGCGCACAAGAAACAAAAACTCATATCATTATTGTTTCTGACGGATCAGCCGCCACCTGCGCTAAAGGCCAAACACCTAAAGAACTCGCCAAGATCCGCAAACAAGAAGCCCGCGCAGCCGCTCAAGCTTTAGGCGTACCTGACAGTGATGTAAGTTTCCTTGGCTTTCAGGATGGCGAGCTTTATAAATCCGAAAAAGCCGTTGCCTTTGCTCTTAATGAAGCTTTAGCAAGCCTGTCTCCTTCGCTGATTTTTGCACCTCATAAGCTGGATGCGCACCCCGATCACCGACTCGTAGCAGAGATCATGGATAAACTACCTTTGAAATGTGTGTGTTATCGCTATCTCACATGGGTCCCTGTAAGAGGCTTTTTCGGCGCTCTTCTAGAGCTGGCCACGCACGAACGCCAAATTAGGATCCCCATGCGCCGCCATAAAGAGCGCAAGATTTTGGCTATAGACTGCTATCCCTCACAAACAGGGGGGATGAAATATCAGGAAAACAAGGGGTTCTTACCCCCTTCCTTCATAGGCCTATTCCTTCAAGAGGATGAGGTTTTCTTCATGAAACCAAATCCCCCCTTGCCTCCTGCGGGGTGAGCCGCTATAGAAAGCCCCTGCTACCTTGCTCGCCTCATTAGAAGGTGGGCTTGGCCGGAGCGGCTTATTAAGGGATGGGCCCTTAACAAAGCGTCCGGCTCGAGTAAACCCAAAAGGAGCATAAGAAGCTATGCCATACTATGAGTCTATCTTCATTGCGCGCCAAGACATTCAATCTGCGCAAGTTGAAGCCATCACCAAAGAGTTTGAAGAAATCGTCAAAGCGAACGGTGGTGCCGTTAAAAAGACCGAGCAATGGGGACTTCGTACCCTTGCTTACCGCATCCGTAAAAACAAAAAAGGCCATTATGTCCTCTTTAACATCGATGCCCCTGCGGCCGCGATTGAAGAGATGGAGCGCAACATGCGTCTGCACGAAGATATCCTGCGTTATATGACCATCAAAGTTGATGAGCTTGAAGAAGGCCCCTCTGTGATGATGCGCCGTGATGATCAAGATGGTGGCGAGCGCAGCAGCCGTCGTCCTCTTCGCCAAAAAGCAGACAAATAAGCCCCAGTTAAGGAGAGAATGATATGAATGAACAAGAGAAAAAACCAGCCCGTCGTCGCTCTGCTGGAGGAAACGCAACTGGTGGCCGCAGCTTCTTTGGCCGCCGCAAAAGCTGCCCTTTCAGCGGCAAGGGTGCGCCAAAAATTGATTATAAGGACGTTAAAATGCTCTCTCGCTTTGTTTCAGAGCGCGGCAAAATCGTCCCGTCACGTATCACGGCTGTTTCTGTTAAGAAGCAACGTGAGTTGACAACAGCTATCAAACGGGCTCGCTTCTTGGCGTTGCTGCCCTATCTTAATGACCGCGCAGGCGCATAAGAGCTCGCGGAAAAGGAGAAAAAGAAAATGATTAAAGTTATCCTATTAGAGCGTATCGAACGCTTGGGCAAAATGGGCGACACCGTTACCGTTCGTCCAGGTTATGCGCGGAATTATCTGTTGCCGCAAAAGAAAGCTTTGCGTGCCACAAAAGACAATCTAGCCTTGTTTGAAAAACAACGCGCTGAGCTTGAAGCAAAGAATGAGACGCTAAAGACAAAAGCCACAGCCGTTGCCAAGGATATGAAGGACCTTAGCGTGGTTGTCATCCGTCAAGCCTCAGAAATGGGCATGCTGTTTGGTTCTGTTACATCACGCGACGTTGCAGCGGAAATCCGTAAGAAGGTGGATGCTGTTGAGCGCAACATGGTGCAAATCGACACCCCGATCAAAACGTTGGGGCTCTTCACGGTCAAGGTCAAGCTTCATCCAGAAGTTATCACGAATGTGACGGTGAATGTCGCACGTTCAGAGGCTGAGGCCAGTGCCCAAGTTGAAAAAGAAGCCCAAGCTGTAAAAGACGCTGAAAAGGCCGCAAAAGCCGAAGCAGAGTTCGCTTCTGTTGCCGCAATTGGCACAGAAACACCAGCCGAAGCTGAAGCCGAAGAAAAAGAAGCAGAATAATCTGCCTCGCCCCTCTTCAAAAGAGGCTTAACCATAAAGATCGCAAGTAAGCTTATAGGGTTTGCTTGCGATTTTTTTTCGCCTCCCTGAATAACATTGAACAAATCATTGTTAATGATAAATGAGGAATTATTTACTTTCATTGTTGAAAATTCCGGCACAGAAATGATACTATAGGGCGCATAATCACCACCATAGGTCACACTTCGCCGCATCTTAAGTAGTGTTCTGTTGTCTATGATTTGGGATATCTGAGAAATTACATAGTCTATTTATTCTTTAAGGAGATAAAGAAAATGGCAGAGCAACAAGGCACCCTTTCTGCAAACAACAGAACTTCTGGCGCAGGAGATGTTACTCAAGACGATATTGATGCTTTGCTAGATATTGGTGCTTTGCTGAATGGGCCTTCTACTGAAGAACCCACCAATCAGACTCCGGAAGAAGAAGATAATTATGACGATGAGCTTTCCCAAGAAGATATCCACAGTCTCTTGAATGGCAGCACAGATGATGAAGCTGACGCAAATCCTTCACCTGAAGACACAGATGACGATGAGCTTTCCCAAGACGACATCGACAGCCTCTTGAATGGCAGCCCAGATGAAGCTGACGCAAATCCTTCACCTGTAAACACAGATGGCAATGAGCTTTCCCAAGCAGATGTCGAAGAGCTACTTGCTGCTTCTGAAGACACAAACACAGATCAAGGCGGTGGCGAAGAATCTGCCACGCAAGGCTTCCCCAACATGGCCCCGAATGATACAGACGAGACAAAAGCTTTCTTAGCAGAGCATTCTGACATATTTAGAAGCCTTCCAACCGACCAACAAGATCAAGCGATTGAGAATTTAAGGCTTTATCAGTCTCCCTCAGGGAATGCTATGCTTCTCCGTGTGGATACAAAGGCCGTTCAGCTCTTTCCTGCAACTCCAGACGAAGACGCAACCCTTAGAAATGCAGCAACAGCAAATCTCCGCGCCATGGGAGTTCCTGACGCAAAGATGGACATCATTGAGGGCAATGCTTTTGGCCTCAATGCTATGTTCGTCCCTTATATGTCACGAAACACAGACACGCGGTCAACGGCATCTTCTGCAGCAGCTCCAGCTCCAGCTACACCCGCACCGGAAGTGGCAGAAGAAGCCCCCCCTGCACAAAGCCCCATTAATATACAACAGGCTGATTCAGAGCAAAGCGCCGCGTTCTTGGCGCGGCACTCCAACGTATTCGAGGGGCTAGCAGAGAATCTGAAAGGTCAGGTTGCTCAAGATATAGAAGTTTACGTTTTCGGTCAGGATAATAGCGCAGGCTACTTATACGACAAAAGAACCAACGCTGTTCGCATTTTTGCTCCCCATGCAGAAAAAACTGTCCTTGAACAAATAGAAGGGGCAGCCAGAGACAACCTTCTTAATAGAGGGGTAGCAGAAGAAGATCTAAAGATCGCCATTATTAATCATACGAAATTGAACGACTTCTTCCTCGACTATGAGGTTCAAGCTATAGGCGCACGCGCAGCAGCTTCAGCGGAGAAAATAAAGAAAGCCGCCGAAGCTACAACACCAGAAACGCCGCCTCAAGAAGGAGATACGCAAGGAGTAGATACGCAAGAAACGACGGCTCCTACGCCTCCCGCTGAAGAAAGAAAACCTGCAGAAGCGCAAGAGGCCTCTACAGGAGATGGTCATCAACCAGTTCAGCGTCTGGATAAAAAAGGCAAGGCCCTTGCGATCGCTAAGACCTCCACGCAGTTCTGGAGTAGCTTGTCCCAAGAAGAGCAGGACTTGCTTTTCAACTCCGTTAATCTTTTTTGGACACCAAGCACAAAGAACAAAGAATCCTTTATCATCAATCCCAAAGAGACGGCCTTCATGATTGTCGTCGCGGATAATGATGATGACAAAAGAATTCTTTTTGCTGAAGCCTCTAGACTGCAAAAAGAAGCTGGCGTTCTTCCGGAAGAGATATCCTCAAACCTGCGCTCCTACACCAACCTGCAGGACGGGTTGACAAGCTATGTAAACGTTCTGGGACACCTCGCACAACAGGCCACTCTGGGCGAAGAAGCGGGAATGGATTCTGTTCAAGAGCCCACCCAACGTCGCAGCGTGGGGACCACTCTTGTAAACTTCGCACAAAGTGCCTTTGGTCTTCCCCGAGAAATTGTCACAAACAAGAAAGTGCGCGCTGTCGCCATCCCAGCTGCCATTCTTGTAGGAGGCGCTGTTGTTAGTGTAGTAGGTGGCGTTGCAGCTATGGGAGCTTGGGGATTAACAACAGGTCTTGCGATTGCTGCCGGAGGTGCTGCAATCACAAGCATACCCACACTCATCATACCCGCAGTTAGAAAAATCAAATCATCCCAAAAAGAAGAAGCCCCTCAAGAGAAACCACAGCGTCGCAAATTAGGGTTAGGCAAAGTTGTAAAAAGTGCTTTAAACCTACCTTTCGAAGTCCTAACCAGCAAAAAAATGCTCACCGTAGGCCTTCCCTTTGCCGTAAGCATGGGCGTTGGGATCAGTGCTCATGCGGCCTTTGGTCTTGCCGCTGGCGCTGTATGTGCCGCAACGCCGCTTGGCCTAGCCCTCGCAGGAGGCGCAGTCGCTGGTGCAGCGGTCAATCTGGTAATGAAATACACCTTCGGCAGAAGGCAGCTTAAAGAAAATCAAAGCAAACGCTTTATTGCTAGATGCGGACGTGTTTTCAAAACAGGTATGTTTGGAGCCATTAAGGGCGCCGCGACAGCTGGCGCTATCTTCCTAACGCCAGTCACACTTGTTGGTGCGACCATGGCTGCGATCGGTGCCACGACAGGTGTCGTTTCAACCTTTGGCCTCAACAAACAAGCCTATAGAGAAGCTGGTGCTTGGAAAGTTATTAAAACAGGCGCTATATCTGGCATCATAGGCGGCACGCTTGGCATGCTTATGGGAAGCACTGACGCTCATGCCGCCGCACAAAATGCAGATAGCGCAGCCATAGCTCCACATGTCGATCCGTCAGCACACGGTTCTGACTGGATGTCTCAATTCGTGGACAAATCATCTGCTTATATTCAAGAACAAGCTCATATAGCTCACGAAAGAGGACAAGAACTTGGCCGTCATCTTGTGATGCTTAAAGACCAAGCCTTAAGCCTCTTTAATAGTGACGCGCATGCCGCAACGAGCGCATCTACTGCACAAGCGGACGCAGGCTGGGTATCCGAGTATTGGAATAACTTCTTAGACTCTGGAAAAGAGCAACTTGATATAGCCGGAAATAGATTGCATGAAGTGGGCGATCAAGTCTCCGGCCTTTGGCATCAGGCTAAAGAAGCAGTTTTTGGCCATCATGATAGCACAGCTCCTGCAGCTCCAGTAGAGCATACAGTCCCTGCGCAAACACACACCCCAGCTCCTGAGGTTCAACATCAAGCACCAGAGGTGAAAGCTCCTGAGGTTCAGCCACAACAACATACACAAACGCAAGAAGCACCTGCGTCAAAAGCTCCTGAAGTGCAACCACAGCAACCAACGCATACGGCTCCTGATGCGCCTACAGTCCATACCGTACATGACACTCTTGGGTTCAAGAGCGATTTGATCTCAGAAGATGTCGCTAAGAAGATTTTGGAAGCACAATCTCACGGCAACACCGATCAAGTCATGCATATCTGCAAAGAGGAATCGATCAAGCTCTTTAATGATTATGGCAACACACAACACATGGCCGCAGGGAAAGAACTTCTGGATCATGCGATTAAGACAGCTGAAAATGCTAACCTTGATCCTACGAAGAGTGAGACTCTCCAACAACTCTTCCGTGATCGTGCGTTTATTGATCTGCACAATCTGGATGGTGATGGGTTACCGCCTACGACAGGTCCAATCGTTCAGGACCTGAAGAGCTCTGGCAATGTAGGTCATTATGCCGAAAAGGCTGTCCGCTATATGAAGGACATGAAAATGAACCTGCAAGGCTGGAATGGCCCGTCTTAATAGGCTTTGTTCTCTTCTCCCCCTTCCCTGAGGACCTCAAGTGGAAGGGGGATTGCATGTCTTTCCTATGCATCCCCCATGGCCGTCCCCCCCCTCCCCTGTAACTCCAAAAGCACACACGGCCACAATCCAGCCGAATTTCTTAATTTCTGATTCATCATCGTAAAATTATCCTTAACGAAGAATCCGCCTTGTGATATCTTGTGGATAACTTTCCTCCTCTCCTTTTCCGGCGTGAGGTCTTTATGGCGATTATTCAGTCTCTTATCCCCCAAGGCTCCCTTCCCTCGAGCCTGCCGGAGCCTGCGAATAATGACGAGGCCCTTCCCACAGCCTCTTCCGACCAGAAAATCCTTGCTTGGCTCTTCCGCTTTTCTTCCTCCACAAAAGATAAAAACAACCGCGCTCTCTTGGATGAAGCGAAAGAACCTTTCGAACGCAGCCGCAAATTTCTAGCCGCACGCGCCGTTACGCCGGTTGATGACTGGGAGACCATCACGCAGATCATGGGCCTGTCAACCGAAGACCTCTTGGCCGCAGGCGTGTACCTTCCCCTCACCGCAGCTGAGATTGATCATTTTCGCCGCAATCACCGCGAAATGGATCGCTCGGTCGGACGTGACTTCTTGATCGCGCGAAGCGAGCTTCCCACACCTATTGCAGAGCTTTACGGCCTCTATCGCCATCGCGCACGCTTGGACACCGAGGCCACTTTCTTTGTCGCTCAAGCCACAGGCTCGACGCGCATTTCTCGTATCATGGCTGACATGCTATCTATAGGTGCCTTCGCTGGAGGGCATGAGTATCTGGCACATGTTACAGCGACCTATTCTGTTCCTGCCGCTTTCGACACCTCTGATTTGATTGACCGCGCTGCGGATGAAGCCGCACGCCGCCTCTTGATAGGTATTGATAATCCCTCGCACCTTTTAAAACTCTCACCGGACGATATAAGCCTGTTGGCCAATAATATTGTCGAACGCAATGCGCTGACTCCGCGTGCCTTCTTGGAAAAAGCAAGCATGCTTTCCGAAGCGCGGCAAGATGTGCATCGCATGCCAACCTCGCAACATTTGGCTACTGCTCTTGAAGAAGGCGATTTACCACAAGACAAAGTCTGGGTTTTACGGCTATGTACAGCTTATGCGCGGCTGCTGAACAACTGGGTGCGAGATATTCCAGCCGTTACCTCCTGCCTGCCGACAGAGCTCGACATCGACACGCAAAGGCCGTAGCAGACGACAGAAGACGGAAAAGGATTCAGCATCCTTTTCTGTCCACTGATTTCTATGAAAGTAAAAAAGAGCTGTTTACAGAAGGCCCTTTTTTGATAGAATACCCTTATGACGAGATCTATGACACATAATCAAGCTATCACGCTGCCTCTGGCAGCGAGTGATACCTTTGTGTCTATTTCTATGCTGAACACCAGCCTTGTTCTCGTGCTTATTCTCCTCGTGGGCGTGCTTCCTGCATAAGCAGGAACATACATAGACTACTCATCCTACAATTGAATTTTTTAAAACGCTCCTAGATAACGAGGAATAAGAGCTATGACAAATACAACAGAAAAAACAACAGATTCACGTGCCACACAAGAAAATTACACAGGCGTAGAACCACGCCCTGTTTCCCAAAAACAAATAGATGCCTTCAAAGCTGCAATGATGGCTTTCACAATCACTGATCCATCACAAATCAGCCAAGTTATGGCCAACGTCCGCAACATGCGCATGCCCAACGGTCAACCAATCATGGAATCGGACGGGCAAAAACGCGGTGATCGCGCCAAAAGCAAAGAGCGTGAACCCTTCTTTGTAGCAGCAAAAGAATGCTTTAGAACAAAAGCACAAGCAGCTGTTCATACAATAGCCAGCCCCAAACCCGGCCAGATCACGAATGAAGCTGAGGTTAAAAAAATGGCTGAAATGGCAAAAGCCCTCTTTGGCGCATCACGCATGCCCAATGTAGGAGAAGAAGCACGCATGGAAAGACAAGCTTCTTTTGACCAAGCTTTGAAAGACGCCCAAGATAGGGCGATGAAAAGAATCAATGCTGCGCAATCCATCCACAGAATGGGACGACACAACATGCAAGAAAGGCTGACAGCGTAACATCACGCATACCAACGGATTAATTATAAGAAAAATGCTTGAATCTTATGGTTAATAAGGACAATCTACGGGGGCGACTCGGATAACACTGCCCGCCCCCAAGGATTGCTCCATGATTACCGTTGTTGGAATTACCGGATATACAGGCCGTATGGGTCAAGCCATTGCTGAAGCCTGTCATGGGCACTCAAGCGCTTGTCTAGCCGGAGGTGTGACGCGCTCGCAGGTTGTGCCTTGTTGTTTGCTTGATAATAGTGAGCTCCTTATTACCGACAATCCTCAAGAGCTTTTTCCCCGATGTGACGTGATTATTGATTTCTCACACCACACGGTTACGCCCGTTTATGCGCGCCTTGCCGCCAAAGAAGGAAAACCCTTTTTGACAGGCACAACGAATATAGATCAGCCCACCAAAGAGCTGTTAAAAGAAATATCAGGAACAATTCCCGTTCTTCATACCTCCAACACAAGCCTGTCTTTAGTCGTTACAGAACAGATCGTTGCCTTAACGGCCTCTCTGCTAAAAGAATATGATTTTGATATCTCCATCTTGGATAAACACCATAAATGGAAAAAAGACATGCCCTCTGGAACAGCACGCGCACTTGGCGAGGCTACGCGCGTTGGCAATGACTGGGCACATGAGCCAACCTATGCTTCGTTACGAACAGGCAGCATTGTCGGAGAGCATGAGGTTATGTTTGCAGGCAAGGGAGAGACGATTACCATCACGCACAGCGTCACAGACCGCCGCGTTTT
>JBFXDW010000070.1:0-9678 GCA_050180745.1 Bdellovibrionales bacterium
GACTCCCACTCAAGAGCGGCAGCGTCGTTCTTATGCAGGGCAGGTGTTGTTGCTTCTATCCGCGGCTGGTTATGCTGTGCCCGAAGAGGCGTGGTTGCGTGTGACAGAGGCGCCTCCCTTGCAAAAAGGGACTGTAACCTCGTCTGTGTTGCTTGAGCGTTTAGAGCGCGTTGGGGCAACAGAGCGTAAGGGAGAAACGGTTTTGCTGAGTTTAATTCTGGCAGGAAGTGAGGGTGAGGAGCTTTCTCTTGCGGCGCAAGCAGGCATTGTGCGCGCATTACGCCTTGCCGGATTGGAATCTGATGCACAACGTGTTGCGCGCGAGGCGGTGGCAAGTTTGAAAATACCGTAGGGTAGCGAGGATTCAGGATTCGGCATTCAGGATTCAGGGAGGGTTCCTGTCTTCTGTCTCTCCCAATCTTTCACACCATTTCCGTCATTCCCGCCTTCGCAGGAAGGACGATTTTTTTTTAAATCTGGAAGAGAGAAATACAAGGACAATTCCTCCTGACTACCCCCCCCGACCCCCGAGCCCTTATGATCCTGTCTCCTCACATTGATGCTTTCTTAGATATGATGCTGGCCGAGCGCGGGGCTTCGGATAATACAAGGGCGGCTTATCTACAGGATTTAACGAAGGCTGCTGTGTTTCTTAAAGAACGTGAGGTCGAGCTCGATGCCGCGCATGAGGATGATTTGCGTGATTATATAACCTCGCTTCATGTTTTTGCTCCCAAAACGCAAGCGAGACGACTTTCGGCCCTGAAACAGTTTTTTCGCTTTTTAGCGTCCGAGAAAATCCGGAACGAGGATCCTACGCGTAACATTGATCCTCCTAAGTTGGGGCGCAGCTTGCCAAAATATCTCAGTGAGGATGAGGTGCGGAATCTTCTAGCTTCGATTGCGCGTATGAGGGGGATCGAAGGTGCGCGGTTGCGAGCGATGTTGGAAGTTCTTTATGCGGCGGGCTTGCGCGTGAGCGAGCTTGTTGGCTTGCCTCTTCAGGCAGTATCCTCCGAGCGTGGCGTGGTGCAAGTGCGCGGGAAGGGCGGTAAGGACAGGATTGTGCCTCTGGGCGATCCAGCCGTGAAGGCCGTTGACGAGTGGTTGCCGTTTCGGGATGAGCTGTTGGGAGAGAAGCGGAAGTCGTCTTTTTTATTCCCTTCGCTATCTTCAAAAAGCGGACATTTGACGCGCCAGCGTTTTTTTCAGATATTAAAACAAATCGGGATCAATGTCGGAATTGAGCCAGAGCGGTTGAGCCCTCACGTTCTACGCCATGCCTTTGCCACACATTTAATTGAGCATGGCGCAGATTTACGCAGCGTGCAGACAATGCTGGGGCATGCGGATATTGCGACGACGCAGATTTATACGCATGTTGCCGCCGAGCGCCTCTCGCAAGCGGTCCTCAAGCACCATCCTATGGGGCGCAAAGGAAAGAAAAGGAAAAAAGAATGTATTTCATGAGGCATGGGCAGTCTATTTTTAATGAAAGATATGATCTCTTAGGCAGGGACCCGAATGAGCCAGATGCGCCATTGTCGCCTAAGGGAAAGGATCAGGCGCGTGCGGCGGGGATGCGTCTTCAAGATAAAGGTTTTGTGCGTGTTGTGGCCAGCCCCTTTACGCGCGCGATTGAGACCGCTCTTTTAGCGGCAGAGGTTTTGAATCTGTCGGTAGAGATTGAGCCTCTTATCGGGGAGTATCGACTCTATAGTTGTGATATTGGCAGCCCGACGAGCGCTCTTCGGGCGGCATGGCCCCATATTGATTTCAAGGATTTCCACAGTGAGGATTGGTGGTTGCCGTTTCCTGAAAAGAAGAATTCTTTGACCTCACGCATAACGGCGTTCAGGGATAAGTGGGATACGCATCCAGATTGGGGCAAGACGTTGTTCGTTAGCCATTATTTTTTCATTAATGCCATATCCGATGGGGTAGTGCCCGACAATGCGGAGGTGGTGAAGGTCTAATCTCCTACTCAACCTCTATATGCTGCGCGGGATCAAAAGAGGGCGCTGTTGCCATAAAGAGGATCATATTTCCATTCCATGCAAACTTTTCCATGTGATCGACAAAAACAACATCGCCTGCGGATATTTCTATTTCTTCTTGTAAGAGGATGATCTGTCCTTTCCCAGACAGAACATAAACAAGCTCTTTAATTTTCTTGTTAACAACAAACCCTTGTGCTGGATATAGCCTATGTCAGATAAAATGATGATTTCTACCTTGATCTTTTTCACCATGGCGTTGTTAAAGTTCTTGGTAATATGCCTATATAACCTGCGAACTTTGCCTTGCCATGGTAAAAAATCTCGGCGGTATAAATGATCATTTTATCTGACATAGGCTATAGCGCCCCTTGATCTCTGCAACAGCGCCGCTTACAAAACCATCTTGCGTGTCGTACTCATGTATTGTTGTCGTATCCGAGGTGACGATGGTTCTTTTTTGATCCAGCTTAATGAGTTCCATGGTTTTTTCTCTAGTTACGGGTTTCTTTAGCAAAGAAAAAAGCGAAAATTGCAGCAAGGATGCTGCTTGAGATTGTGATCATCTCTTTAAGTAAGGCGAGGATGTTCTGAAACGCTTCATTGTCAATGAATGCGGCTATGATGGCGGAAAGAGAGATGATCAACAACAGACCAATAATCGAGAAGGGCATTATCTTGCCTATTAGATTCTGTGTGTCGTTGTTTGCGTCTTTACGTTCTTCTTCTCTTAACCGAGTGAGGATATCAGAATAGATTCCTATATTATATTCGGCCTGATCATCTTCCATTGCGGCAGGGGTATCGTTAGCTGCAAATTTTTCGGCATAGTCCGATGCCACATCATGTAGCATAGTATATTTCTTATGCCGATTTCGTTGTTTTTTAGAGTTAGTGGGGGGCGGCTCAAGCAACTTCTTGGCCTGTATGTACAGTTCTGCAAGCATCTTGTTTTATAAATTCTTTGCCTGTGCGTTCTTTGTATATAGATGTCGCTTCGCGTGCCAGTGTTTCCGATAGCCTTAAGGTGATGTCGTACAGCTCTTGGTCTTTATCGCGCAGGGCTTTTTCGTGCAGACTCTTAATGTGTCCGCCAAACTCCTGCAAACAACGCAGCTCCTCCTCGGAATGAGAAGTTTTATTGGCAAAAATATTTTTGAACATGATCCCTCCTCTTGTAAAAGTTTATGGTTAACATACTAACCATGGTGTTACCTTTTGACAAGGTTAGATCTTTTGATTCTTATCCAGCCAAGAGCCTACAACTTCAGGAAGTTTGAGAATTATCGAATGCGCGTGATTGTCTTGCGTGGCTATATGGTGGAAGGAGGTAGGATTAAGTTCGAACCAGAAAAGGGCCTGTTGCGCCGAAGCTCCAACGGAGCGTAGGCTGATTGAAGAGCTTGCCGATTGGGGTACGATGCTCGAAAAAAAGCTCATAATCAATTGGTTAAATGTCGCGCCAATTTTTGAAACAAAATCCCATCATCTTTATATTGGTTAATTTGTTGATATTTCTTAACCAGTTAAACCGCCTAGCTTTTTGTCATGACAATGTCGGCTGTTTGTGGTATAATGGCGGGATGCAGATAGCAAGGAAGGACCCCCCATGCAAACACAGACCACCAGATCAGATAAAATAGACCTTCGTCTCTCTGTTCAGTCCAAGCAGCTTTTGCGCAATGCGGCTATAGCGTCCAATAAATCGATGAGTGAGTTTGTTCTTGAAAGTGCCCTTGCTCGTGCTGAAGAGACTTTAGCAGATCGTCGAGTCTTTACGCTTGATACAAAACAGTGGAAACGGTTCATGGATGCACTCGACGCCCCTGCGCATGAGTTACCGCGACTTAAAAGGCTCTTTCAGGAACGTGGCGTTTTTGAAAGCGAATAGCGCTTATGTCTTCTCATTTCTCGATAGAAAAACTGGCGCAGCGCCACGCTGTCGAGACTTTTGACTGTGGAAATGAAAGCCTTAATCGCTTTCTGGTACGTTATGCCCTTATCAACCAGCTTTCCAGTTCTTCACAAACTTATGTCGGCCTAGCCGATGAACACGTCATTGGATTTTATACGCTCACCGTCGGACAGGTTGCTATTAAAGACTCTCCGCCACGTTTGATAAAAGGGCTCGCTCAATACCCTGTCCCCATAATGTTGCTGGCACGTTTGGCCGTTGGCCGAGAATGGCAAGGACGCGGTATCGGTGCAGGTTTGTTAAAAGACGCTTTACGCCGCACGCTGCAAGCCGCCGATATTGCAGGAATTCGTGCTTTTTCCGTTCATGCTAAAGACGAGAATGCTCGTGCTTTCTACGAGCATTTTGACTTTCTCCCTTCACCAACAGATTCATATCATATGTTCTTGCTGTTGAAGGATGTGAGGAAAGCGCTTTGACGACTTATAAAGAGAAAACTTTTTGGGGTTTGAAGTTTTGCTAGAGGAGGTAGGACTAAGTTCGAACCAGAAAATGGCCTGTCGCGTCGAAGCTCCAACGGAGCGTAGGCTGATTGAAGAGCTTGCCGAATGGGGCACGATGCTTGAAAAAATAGATCATGATCAATCCGTTGCGAGACACGTCCATTTTTAAAGCAAAAGCCTATCATTTTTTTCATTGGTTAATTTGTTGATCTTCGTTAAGTGGTTAAACGGGCCTATTCTTGTTTCGCAACCGTGGCCTTTTGTCTCCATGCCACAAACAAAAAGGCCAAGAAGGCGACAAAAGAAAAGATTAAAATTGCCCAAAAGAAGGGATCTTTTTTATCAAGACCACTTCCTAAATAAGCGAGGCCAAAGGATCCTCCAAGTTGGCCAAAAATGTTAGCAATCAAAAATCGTTTTTTAGGCATCCGTGAAGCCCCGACCATGTAGCTGATTTCATCATCAGGAAAGAGGGGTAGAAAATAAATAAGAAACAACACAAACGTTTGCAGCAAACCTTTTCCCTCACCAACAATGATATGGTCATATTTTTGGATTGTTTTTTTATCCACATACTTTTCGATAAGATGCCGACCATAACATCGTGCAATGATGTACGCCAATATGTGACCTATCAAGCGTCCAATATAATTTAGAAGGCCTCCAACATAAGGGCCGTATAAATATCCTCCTACAAATCCTAAAGAATAATGACTGATCGGTGTAATAACAACCTGTAAAATCTGCATAAGGATAAAAACAAAGGGACCAAATACTCCGACGCGCCCGATCCATTCTCGAGATATTTTTTGCAGCCCATCGAAATCTTCAGGTTGGATTAGACCAAAGCAAATCCCTAAGATAGGAATGATTGTGGCAATAAGCCAAAAAAGTTTAGCAATGTTACGTTTCTTCATATCATCCAACAGACTCCTCAAGATGGTATGCTCAATCAAACAAATCTGCGTGCGAGCCTGTACGCAAGAGCTCCAGCGTATCGTCCGTGACAAGGTAGATTAAAAGCCAATCCGGTTCAATGTGGCATTCCATGCAGGGCGACCAATCGCCAACCAGACGATGAGGCCTATGTTTTGGGGCAAGAGATTTGTTCGTTTGCAACCGTTCAATGATTGACCATAGCCGATCTGTCTTTTTACCACGTTTGAGCGCAAGCTTCACGTCCTTCTCAAAACGTTTGTGTGTTTTGAGTTTAAGCATTGCGTTTCTTTTTGGCCGTTTTTCCTTCTATGGATTTACGCATAGCATCAACCGAGTCATAGCTCTTCATGTTTTTGCCTTCCATAGCGTCTGTCATAGCGACACGTGTTTCTTTATTCGGAATGCGCACCTCGAAGGGCAGACCATTGTTAAGGACGATCTGATGAAAAAAAAGCGACACGGCATCCGTGGTAGAAAGACCGACTTGTTTCAAAACGGTCTCGACTGAATGCTTTAAATCGGGCGTAACGCGCGTGTGAACGACTTCTGTTTTGTGCATGAAAGCCTCCATTATTTTCTTTAATTGTATCACACATGTGATACAAATTCAAGGGCTTTCGGCATCTTGCCGCAAAACAGGAAACCGGACTCGAACCGCTTCATCGTATTGAAACATCACCATTTTTTTGGAAAACGCTTAACAAACCCTTGGGTTCAACCTCTTCTGACGAACCGCTAACTTGTTGATTTGACTCGTTCGGGTTTTGCGCTTGTGGCACTGTCCCTCCGGGGGATTTCGCGGTGCTTGTCGTAACAAAAAAACAGGCCTAAGCCTGTTTTTTTGAACTACAGCATCCGCTCAATGGTGGAGGAGGTAGGACTAAGTTCGAACCAGAAAATGGCCTGTCGCGTCGAAGCTCCAACGGAGCGTAGGCTGATTGAAGAGCTTGCCGAATGGGGCACGATGCTTGAAAAAATAGATCATGATCAATCCGTTGCGAGACACGTCCATTTTTAAAGCAAAAGCCCATCATTTTTTCATTGGTTAATTTGTTAATCTTCGTTAAGTGGTTAAGGGGTGCTTCATTGTCCACCACAAGTCACGACTCCTTCCTCGCAGGTCAGTTCTTCTCTTAAGATTTTTATTTGTAATTCTGTAAGATGAAGCTTACAGGAAGCAATCGAAAACGGATGTATCGTTCCTCCTGTACTGCCTAAAGTGTTGAACGCGCATTGGGCATCTCTATATGCTTGCCATGTTTCTTGAGCCACTAAAAGGGCCTTTTCCCCTCTGGAAGACACCTTTTCCAAAAGCTGATCATATACTGTTTGAAGCTTCATTTCTTCTCGTCTGAGATCTGTATAAACACACGCATCAAGATCTTCTTGTGTTAAGGCTTTTTCGTAACATGACTTGGCGATGCTTTGTGTTGACAACATAGAAATAAAAAAAAAGACCGCTAGAAAAAGACTTTTACGAGCCACTAAGAAAAAGGGAACGTTCTTCCCTTCTTCGACGCGTAAGTCCATCACTTGAAACGTGTCTGTTTGTACCCGGTACAGGAACTTTATTCCACTTAAGAAATTGATCAGCTGCTTGTGCATATTTTCCCCCGTTAAGCAAGCGGAGTAAGGTTGAGGTCTGGAAGGCATAACCTCCGATATTGTAGGTTAGAACAACAAGAGCGTCAAACTGTTGCTGAGAAAGAGGGACTTTGACATAACGCTGTACCGCCCGTTCTGCTTCTGTCATATCTCTCTTGAGAATTTTTTCTGCCTCTTCTTTTGAAATTCCGTTCGGAAAAGATTCACCAGGTTTTAATTTGTGTCCATAGCCAATTGTCAGATAACCGCCTTGATCACGATAAACAACACTCGAAAGTTTTTCGTAACCAACGATTAAATTTCTTCCATTTTTACTCGTAGAAAAAGTTCTAGCTGGTTTTCTTTCTCGTACATTTTGTTCTGAAGTTTGTTCGGAATTATCCGGCGTTGCCGATCCTCCGCTACTTCCTCCCCCACCCGTCCATTGCCCGCCATCAGAAGAACCGGCGGGCACACGCGGCTGACTTTCCCAATTGGAATTGTATTTGGTTCCTTCAATAATTTCGATTAGGATTTTGGGTACACGACCTTTGCGGAGAAACCACTGAAAGGCGAGCTTTTGAGCCTGTTCATTCAGTTCTATTCTTGTTCGTTCAAGAGGCATGGCAGAACCTTTCGGTGTTCAAAAGACAACAAAAACCCGCCGCATCTTTTTGCAAAAGATACGATGTAAAAGTTGTCCCGTCGTTTTTGGAAAACGGCTTGGCAGAAAAAAGACGCAACAAGCCGTGGCATTGTCAATAGCACAAATATGGCTAAAATTCAAGAAAGTAATACCATTTTAGCACAGATTGCAATGATTTGAGCGTTACTGGAAAGAAGAAACCGGACTCGAACCGCTCATAGTATCAGGGCGGAATCATAAATCGTTAACCAATCCTGCCCACCTCGACCTTTTTAATCTGTGGCTTGTAGCTCAATGGTTAGAGCAGGCTCCTTATAAGAGTCCGATCCGCGTTCAACTCGCGGCAGGCCAACCAGAAGGGATGTGATAGCATGGACAAGAATATCAAGAAATTATTCACTAAAATTGCAGTCCTTTATGCTGTAATCCTTTTTTGTTCTGTTTTTTGGTTTTGCGGATACGGACGTTTAGCTGCAGTTCTCAATGGCATCCTTTCTTTTGCTGCGATTTTTTGGATCAACAAAACAGAAAGGAAAGCATGATGAATATTTACGCCTTTATGTCAGAAAGTCCGTGGTTAACCTTCTTTTTGTTTTGGATTGTGGGGACTGTGGTCCTAAAATGTTGGTGTAGATTTATGCGGTTTTTAAATATTCACAAGCATGGTTGGCCACCAGAATATTGTGATGCCGATGGTAGTTGTAAGGATGAGGAAAAGGAGAATTATAATGCAAGTGACAACAACAGAGAAACTGCCTATTAAGGCATGGCTTAATGAACTTGAAGACGGGGCAATGGCACAGGCCAGAAATCTTGCCAATCTTCCTTTTGCTTTTAGCCATGTGGCCTTGATGCCTGATTGCCATATGGGATATGGGATGCCTATTGGTGGCGTGTTAGCGACAAAAAATGTGATTGTGCCAAATGCGGTGGGCGTTGATATTGGTTGTGGGATGTGTGCCGTACAGACAAATATTGCGGTAGATGATGTCAACACAGACGCGCTTAAAACCATTCTCGGTGGTTCCAATGAATATCAGGGCGGAATCCGTTCGAATATTCCGGTCGGTTTTAATCACCAAACCTCTGCACAAGAATGGGATGGCTTTGATAATCCTCCGGATGACCCCATTGTGCTGGAGCAGATTCAATCAGCTTGCAAGCAGCTTGGAACGCTTGGAGGGGGCAATCACTTTATTGAGCTGCAAGCCGGAAATGATGGATATCTTTGGATCATGATCCATTCTGGTAGCCGTAATATTGGCCTTAAGATTGCCAGCCATTATAACAAATTGGCGCAGAGTCTTTGCGAGAAATGGCATAGCAATGTGCCTCCATTCAAAGGGGACGATGGTCTTGCTTTCTTTCCAACGGACACTGAGGAAGGTCAGTGCTATATTGCGGCAATGGAATTTGCACTTTCTTTTGCGTTGGCGAACCGCCTTCATATGATTGAGGTGTGTAAGGAAGCTGTATTGGGAGCTTTTCCAAACACAGTATTTGGTGACGTTATCAATATTCATCACAATTATGCAGCTCTTGAAAATCATTTTGGGGAAAATGTTTGGGTTCATCGAAAGGGCGCAACTCGTGCACGTGAAGGTGAGGTCGGTATTATCCCTGGTTCACAAGGCACAAGAAGCTATATCGTGCGCGGACTTGGAAATCCTAATAGCTTTATGAGTTGCTCTCATGGGGCAGGAAGAAAAATGGGGCGACGTCAGGCTCAGCGTGAGTTAAACCTTGAGGACGAGATTAAACTTCTTGATGATGCTGGTGTGCTGCATTCAATACGTACGACTAAAGATCTGGATGAAGCGCCCAGCGCCTATAAAGACATTGATGTGGTTATGCAAAATCAAAGGGATCTCGTCGAGGTCATGACAGAGCTGCGGCCTTTGGCTGTGGTGAAGGGGTGATAAAAAAAGTACGGGACTAGTACGGGACATGTACCGGACATCAAAAGGGCGGACACATTTCCCGTTTTAGGGTATATTTTTAACCATAATCGCGGAAACGTGTACGGAGAGCAGCTTTTATCATGACAGACCTGCTCGACATCAACATCCAATCCAATGTTAAAGAAATCCAGCG
>JBFXDW010000071.1:0-9594 GCA_050180745.1 Bdellovibrionales bacterium
GCCGCTTTACTGCCTGTCTTGCCAGAATTGATTGGCGGTAGCGCAGATTTGACTCCCTCCAACAATACGAGCGTTCAAGGATTTGGTGCCATCACCGCCCCTGATTATAAAGGCAGCTATATCCATTATGGCGTGCGTGAGCATGGTATGGCCGCCGCTATGAATGGCCTAGCCCTTCACGGCGGGATCATTCCCTATGGTGGCACCTTCATGCAATTCACCGATTACTGTCGGCCTGCAATCCGTCTTGCTGCGCTCATGGAAGCACGCTCCATCTTTATCATGACTCACGACAGCATCGGCCTTGGCGAGGATGGCCCAACCCATCAACCCGTTGAACATTTGGCTGCAATGCGGGCTATTCCCAATTTGCTGACTATGCGGCCTTGCGATGGCATTGAAACCGCAGAGTGCTGGGAAATCGCGCTTCAAGCAACGTCTTCGCCAAGCGTTTTGGCATTATCCCGTCAGGGGTTACCAACATTACGCACAGCAGAAGCCGAAAACAAATCGGCCCATGGCGGCTATGTCTTGGCCGAAGACGGCGCACGCGATGTTACAATTTTGGCTACGGGATCAGAAGTCTCGATCGCCATGGAAGCCCGCGCTTTACTGGCAAAACAAAACATCAAAGCAGCGGTTGTGTCTATGCCTTGCTTTAGCCTCTTTGACGCGCAGGATGAATCTTATCAAAGATCCGTCCTTGGCACCGCGCCGCGCATCGCCATTGAAGCGGGGATTAAAATGGGCTGGGAACGCTATCTTGGTGAAAACGGAATCTTCATCGGCATGAAAGGGTTTGGGGCTTCAGCTCCGGCGAATGTTCTTTATGAACATTTTGGCATCACGAAAGACGCTGTTGTCGATGCTGTGTTGAAGTTGACAAAATAAGCTTATTAATGAGAAGGTGAAAATATGACTACAAAAGTTGCTATTAATGGATTTGGCCGCATTGGACGCTTGGTTTTGCGTGCGCTTGTTGAAACAAAACGGGATGACATCGAAATCGTCGCCATCAATAATTTAGCTTCCGTCGAATCCAATGCGCACCTTTTTAAATATGATTCAGTTCATGGCCGCTTTAATGGCGAAGTTCGTGTTGAGGGAGACGATATCATCATCAACGGCATGAAGGTCCGCGATGTGACCTGCCCTGATCCGCTCAACCTGCCATGGAAAGAGCTTGATGTTGACATTGTCATGGAATGCTCGGGCCGTTTTACAAAACGAAACGAAGCCGCCAAGCACCTTGAGGCAGGCGCCAAGAAAGTTCTGATCTCAGCGCCCGGACAAGATGAAGATATCACAGTCGTTTATGGCGTTAATCACCAAGAGTTGAAAGCCTGTCATGTGATTGTCTCAAACGCATCATGCACAACGAACTGCTTGGCACCTGTCGCAGCGGTGTTGGATAAAACGATCGGAATCAAACACGGCTTTATGACAACGATCCATTCCTATACCGGAGATCAAAACATTCTGGATGCCTCGCATAAAGACATGCACCGCGCGCGCGCAGCCTGCATGAGCATGATCCCAACCTCAACTGGCGCCGCCAAGGCCGTTGGTAAGGTGTTGCCTCAGCTTGCCGGTAAATTGCAAGGTACGGCTATTCGCGTTCCTACACCGAATGTTTCTGTCGTCGATTTATCTTTCGTCGCAAAAAAAGACACTTCCGTTGAAGAGATTCAAAACGCTATGAGAGCCGCCGCCAGCGAAGGCCCCTTAAAAGGCATTCTTGGAGTCTATGACGAACCACTCGTCTCAACCGACTTCAACCATGACCCACATTCATCCATTTTTGCATTGAATGAAGTCAGCGTGATCGACGGAACCTTTGTCCGCGTTTTAAGCTGGTACGACAATGAATGGGCGTTCTCGATCCGCATGCTGGACACAGCCGCCGCGATGATGGCAGCCGTATAAAAGACAAGAACAGAAAACAAACAAAAGCCGCGAAGGAGTTTTTCTTTCGCGGCTTTTTTTGATGCCCTAAGCGGCCTTTGGTCCCTTGTTGCGTGATGGTCGCTTTCCTCGCGATTTAAAGCTCTTGCTGGGCTTTGATGCCTTGCTGTCTTGTCCTGCTTTGGAAAAAGGTTTTTGTCCTGATTTATTACCACCCCCAGAACGACGTGGTGGTTTGCCGCGGCGCTTGCTTGTGGCGCGAGCTTGGTCATCGTTCGCCCCAACCTCTTCTCCTTGCATCAAACGGTGAATAGCTTTCCACTTATCATGATCCTCTGGTGCCACCAAATTAATAGCCTCACCCTCCGCGCCCGCGCGCGCTGTCCGACCAATGCGATGAATGTAATCTTCCGGACATTGAGGCAGATCATAATTGATAACATGCTCAATATGAGGAATATCCAGTCCTCGCGCAGCAACGTCTGTTGCGACCAAAATACGGTATTTTTTCTCACGGAAAGAACGGATCACACGATCCCGCCGCCGTTGTTGCAAATCACCATGGATAGCATCCGCTGTATGGTCATCCTTATTCAACTTATCAGCCAAACGTTTGGTTCCAAATTTTGTCTTCACAAAAATAATGGCCGTCCCCTCGCGACTAGCCAACTCCGCTAACAGATGCTTGTATTTATCTTGGCTCGTTGTCTTGACGATTTCCTGTTTAATTTTTAAATGAGGTTGGCTGGCAGAACCGATAGCAATACGTTCTGGCTTATGCAAGTACTGCCCCGATAGTTTTACGATCGCCTTTGAAAACGTTGCTGAAAACATAAGGGTTTGACGTTTTTCAGGCATTTGTTTGATGATTTTCTCAATCTGCACGCCAAACCCCATATCAAGCATGCGATCCGCTTCATCCAGCACCAGAAACCGAGCCTCACTTAACTTCAAGCGCCCTTTTTCCAAATGATCGTTAATCCGTCCCGGAGTCCCCACAATCAAACGCGGATTCCGGCTGAGCTGTTTATACTGGCGCAGCATAGGATCGCCCCCGATCAAGAGGGCCGTTTGAATGTCTTGTACAGGAATCATGCTTTGCAAAGAGGCAACCACCTGTGCTGCTAATTCCCGCGTTGGGGTCATCACCAAGGCCAAAGCTTCAGGATTCGCCATCAGATGAGCAATCAAAGGAATCCCAAAGGCTCCTGTTTTTCCGGTTCCTGTCTGGGCCGAGCCAAGGATATCACGTCCTGCAAGCGCCACAGGAATAGCCTCTTCCTGAATTGGCGTTGGTTTTGTAAACTGAATGCGCGTGAGTGACTTGATGAGTTGCTCTGGCAACCCAAATTCATTAAAAGTCTTCATTATTTTTCTTTCTCAATGTAAGGGAGTATATCCCAAAGCCATCATGAACTTTGGTAATAATAAGAACCCGAACAAAGAGTGAAATAAATAACAATGCACAAAATAGAAGGGGATCTTCAGCATCTCTGAGGCAACAATCAAAGGCCTCAAGAGCAGAGACGGATCTTATAACCTACCTACCCACAATACAAGTAGAATCGTTCCGTCTATAGTTTCATAAGGGAAAGGCGCTGTTTTCTTTAAAAGAGAGCCTATCCCCAACAGCCAAGCCAAGCTCTACCGCACGTCCTGCGTTAATTTCCAGCACATAACGCACCTTCTCTTGTGACTCGATCGGAGTGAGGTCATGAGGCTTACCTTGAGCAATTCCGCTAATAACACCATTTTGACGAATAAACAGCAGATCAAGCGGAATGTAGGTATTCTTCATCCAAAAGGAAGCTGTTTCTTCTTCTGGCAGAATAAACAGCATCCCTTCATCAGGCGGCATATCATGCATGAACATCAGGCCATAAGAAAGCTGCCAAGGGGTACGGGCCAGCTCAACATTAAACGGAACTGTACCACCCTTTTGTCGTTGGAAAGAGATTATTGTTGTTTCAAACGAAGGCCGCACTGTTTGCATATGCCCATAGAAAGCAACGCCGCAAACAGCAATAAAGAGAAGGACTGCCCAGAAAAGTTTAGCCATAAAAAGCCACCTATCCGGCCTTGGCCTCCGGCTCCTCATCACCTTGTTGTGATGAGGAAGAAGGACCACCATGCACGCCAAGCAATTTCAGCTTACGGTGCAGCGCTGAGCGCTCCATTCCAATAAACGAGGCAGTTCGCGAGATATTGCCACCGAAGCGCGTCACTTGCGCCAACAAATAATCACGTTCAAACATCTCCCGCGCATCACGAAGAGGCAAAGACATAATCTCGCCCCCCTTATCCCATTTCAAAACGCTCGGCGCCGCAGCCATCACATCAGGCGGTAACATATCAGCGCGAACGGGGTCTTCCGTTTCTCCCGGAGCCATAATCAGCACCCACTCCATAGCGTTACGGAGCTGCCGGACATTACCCGGCCACATATAGACCTGAAGCGCCGCCAAAGCATCCTCACCCAAGACCCGCAAAGGCAGCCCCGAAGCCTCCGCCGCACGCTCCAAGAAATAAGTCGCCAACATCGGAATATCATCACGACGTTTTGACAAAGGCGGCAAAACAATCGGCACAACGCTCAAACGATAATAGAGGTCTTGGCGAATCCGGCCATCTTGCATTTCTTCTTGCAGATCACGATTGCTCGACGCAATGACGCGCACGTCAACCTCAACCGCCGCTTGACCTCCCACACGCGTAAAGATCTGTTCTTGCAACACGCGGACAATCTTACCTTGCGTTTCAAGCGGCATATCGCCAACTTCATCCAAATACAAAGTCCCGCCATGCGCTTCCTCAAAAAGGCCTATCTTACGGCCCTCGCCTTTCGCGTTTCCTTCACATCCAAAAAGCTCTTCTTCAATCTGCAGAGAACGCAGCGTCGCACAATTCACAACAACAAACGGACCGTCTGCCCGTTTTGAAAGAGTATGAATGTTGCGCGCGACGATCTCTTTTCCCGCACCCGAAGGCCCCACGATCATAACGCGGCTTCCCGTCGGGGCCACACGTTCGATAAGTTGCCGCACCTGTGCGATAGCGCTTGATTTGCCGATAAGGTCCATCTCGCTGCCTGTGCGCGTTTTAAGCTCATCATTTTCGCGGCGCAGACGCATCGTATCGAGCGCATGCCGCACCTGCAAAACAAGCCGATCCGCCTTAAACGGCTTTTCAATAAAATCATAAGCGCCGCGCTTAATCGCCCCCACGGCAGTTTCAATATTACCGTGGCCGCTAATCATAATCACGGGCACATCTTGATGATGTTTGACGATATAATCGAGAAGTTGAAGACCATCCATTTGGCTGCCTTGCAGCCAGATATCAAGAATAACAAGATTAGGACGACGGGCACGAATTTCATTTAGCGCTTGGTCAGCATTACTGGCTTTGCGTGTACGTAGACCCTCGTCATTCAAAAGACCTTCAACCAACAGACAAATATCCGCCTCATCATCAACGATTAAAATGTCATTGGTCAAATTTTTGTCTTTGTTTTTTATCCCCATATTCAGAGCCCATACCCGCTTGTTGCACAAGAAAGAATCAAATTCACATTAAGTCATAGCAGACTTTTTTCATTTTAACAAAAAAAGAGCGTTTTTTCACTCCACCACCCTAGGCCAGATTAAAGAAACAACCGCTCCACCACGCTCATTATCACGCAAAAGAACCGCCCCTTTATGATCCTCCATAACCTTCTTAACGATCGCCAGACCAAGGCCTGTTCCCTTGCTGCGCGTTGTCATATAAGGCTCTGTAAGACGCTCCCGCGCTTCTTTTGGCAAGCCTTTTCCATTATCGCTTACAGCCAGAACAACACGTCCCTCTTCTTCTGTTAAGGTTAATTTTATACATCCTCGCACAGACTGATCTTCACGCCCATCAATGGCTTCAGCCGCATTTTTCAAGAGATTTGTTAAGGCTTGCGCAATTTGACGTTCATCACAATCGGCCAAAAACGATTCTAAAGGCAGCTCCAATTCATAGTCAATGTCCGTTCGTGATGTGCTCTGCAAAAGGAATGTTTGGCGACATACATAACATAAATTATGTCTTCTGATCACAGAAGCTGGCATACGGGCAAAAGAAGAGAACTCATCAACCATTCGCCCAATATCTTCAACATGACGTATGATCGTATTCGTACAGGCTTCAAAGACCTCTTTATCAGATTCGATCTCATCTTTATATTTCCGCCGCAAACGCTCCGCCGATAATTGAATAGGGGTCAGAGGGTTTTTAATCTCATGAGCAATACGCCGTGCGACATCAGCCCACGCCGCTTTGCGCTGCGCGGCGACAAGTTCTGAGACATCATCAAAAGTGATAATATAACCGCGGACCGTCTCACCTTGCATCTCAGCGGAAAGCCGCACAAAGAGAGTCTTTGTCGGCTTGCCCGCTTGGTGAAGCTCAACCTCGCCCCCCTTGAGCCAGCTCCCCCGCGGCATTTCTTTAATAAGCGCATAAATCTCTGGAGCCAAAACATGCAAAGGATGACCTGTCAGAGCCTCGGTATTGGTTAGCTGAAAGAAGCTTCCCGCCTGTACATTCATCATGTTGATCTTAAAATCAGGATCAAGCCCAATAACGCCTGCCGATACCCCCGCAAGAACAGCTTCGGTGAACTGCCTACGCAGATCAAGCTGGCGGTTTGCCTCAACGAGTTCGCTGCGTTGCGCTTCGATTTGATCGGCCATACGATTAAAGGCGCGCCCCAAATGAGAAAGCTCATCTTGATCGGCACCACTATCCTCATCTTCTTCTTTAACACGTGCCGTTAAGTCCCCGCCACGAATACGTTTTGTGGCAACAATTAAAGCAGTAATAGGCCGCACCAAAGTCGAAGCGAACCCTAGCCCCAGCCATACAGCCGTTAACAACAGTAACAGCGCCACAACCGCGAAAATCAGAGAAATCATCACGCGAATGCTAGAGCTATGTTCTTTGAGGTTCTGATAGTCTCGTACAGCGCGCTCTGTAGCTTCCATATGGGACAGAACTTTCGGCTCGACCAAACGACCTACGAAAAGATAGGTGTCAACGAAGTTATCAAGGCGCAAAAGCGCACGTACACGATCATCCGTATCGCTGATCAAAAGAACAACGTCTCCATTCCGCGCACGATCCCGCATCTCATCCGTAATGGGTTCGAAAGACAGCGCAAAGGTTAGTCCTGAACGCGCCAGAATCTTCCCAGAGCCATCAAAGACGATCACTTCCGTTAAAGACCGCAAATAAGCCTGAGCCGACACAATCTGCGCCAACCGCATAGGATCTTCGGAAAGACGCACCGCCTGACGATTGAGATCATTAGCCATCGACAGAGCATCAGCACGTAAGACTTGTTGATGCTCTTTAAGATAGGCCTGCGCGACAAGCTGCGACTCATCAAGCGCGGTTTTTACGCGCTCAGAAAACCAAGCCTCAACCCCAAAATAAAAGAAGATCGCCGCAAACATGGCCACCAAAACGGCAGGGGCTGCCGCCAACATCGTAAAGACGCTCACAATACGAACATGAAGGCGAGAGCCCGCTTGTTTTTCCTGTCGCCTCGAAAAGAGGCGATAAATATGCCGTGCCACGAGTGAGCCGAGCATTAAGAGGAACGCCAAATCCAGCCCCAACAGAACAGTCACTGCCGTTGGATCATTCCCAAAGAAAGGGGCCCTAGTTAACACGACATAGGTCGCAATCCCGCAAACAAGCGCCCCTAAGGCCAAAAACAGTGCCACCCGCCCCCGCACGTGGAGCGCAGCTATTTTATTCATCCCTGTATGAAAGAGGCAAAAAAAATTCATATGGTCCTCTTGGGAAGAAGTCCCAGAGCGCGTAGTTTCTTACGGAGCGTGTTTCGATTCAACCCCAAAATAGCTGCCGCACGCAGTTGATTGCCCCCGCACTTTTCCATTGTCAGCACAAAAAGAGGGCGTTCGACTTCCATCAAAACACGATCATAAAGCCCTTGTGCGGGCATATCATTTTCATGCGCTTCGAAATAAACCCGCAAATGGCGTTCTACCGATGCGGCAAGGCCCTGTTTATTGTCATTGGTCATGTGGTTCCTTTCAGGGATCGGGGGTCGGGGGTCAGGCGGTGGGGAAAAAAAGCACTTAGAGGATATTCCTTTTCATTTCTCTCCTGAATTCTAAAACTATTCCGTCATCCCTGCGACCTGTCCGCCGAAGCCCGCAGGGCGTAGGGGGAAGGCAGGGATCCCATTTGTTTTTTCCAAGAATTGCAAGAAGAGCAAATATTGAAAGTTTTGGAACTACCAAATGGGATTTCAGATCAGCGCTCGCTTGTCTGGAATGACGAGTTTTTTTAAATTTTGAGAGAGAAATGCAAACTCATATCCCTCCTGAATCCGGCCCTTCCTCCTCAAACAATTTTTCTATCAACCCATATGCCTCATCTACATCCGTACACGCATTGATCTTGGCACGAAAAGAGGAAGCCCCTTTCATGCCCTTGCTATACCACCCCATATGTTTGCGCGCGATACAAAGGCCTCGCTCGTTTCCATAGGTTTCAAGAATGTCTTCAAAATGCGCCCTTATAATAGCGTGTTTTTCTTCGTCTGATGGCTCTGGAGAGGATTCTTCTTTTTCCAGAAAATCCATCATCTGCCGCAACAACCATGGCCGTCCATAACTGCCTCGTCCAATCATGAGGCCATCGGCACCGGATAGCGTAAGCGCTTCTGTGACATCTTTTTCACAAACAATATCGCCATTGACGATCACAGGAAGATTGATGGCTTCTTTGACATCACGCACGCATGCCCAATCGGCATGGCCGCTATAGAATTGGCTGCGCGTCCGCCCATGAACTGTAACCATCTGAATGCCTGCACTCTCTGCAATTTTGGCAAGGTGAGGCGCATTAAGATTTTCATGATTCCAGCCAAGCCGCATTTTCACCGTCACAGGTATAGAAACGGCACGTACAACTTTTTCTAAGATAGCCCCTGCCCGCACTTCATCCTTCATCAAAGCCGAACCAGCTTCGCTATTCACAACTTTCTTGGCCGGACAACCAAAGTTGATATCAATTAACTGTGCGCCACGATCTTCATTAAGCTTGGCGGCCTCAGCCATCACATCAGGATCACTGCCCGCAATCTGAATAGCCAGCACATCGCCCTCGCGCGCAGGCTTGATCATCTGGAGCGTTTTTTTGACCTCACGGATCATGGCTTGGCTGGCAATCATTTCCGAAAAAGTCAGCCCCGCGCCAAACGCCGCCACACACCGCCGATAGGGCGCATCGCTCACTCCCGCCATAGGCGCCAGCAGCACCGGAGAGCTAATCGTGACAGAGCCAAGTTTGATGGGTTTTAATTTCATACCCGCTCCATAGCATTTGCCTAAAAAATGGGCAAGTCGGGAGTCGAGGGTCGGGATTCGGGAGTCGGGGGTCAGGGGTCAAAAAAATGGATAAATGATATTTACTTATCCGCATATGCGCATTAGCGCATATGGTTCGTCATAGAAATGTATAAGCTCAAAACTGATGTGTACACACAAACCATAGATGTTTTTTTCTATAAAAAAGTCAAAACAATCAATGCCTATCAACCATAAAAAAGAAAAGATTCCAACTCCTGACGCGTTTTGGGTATAAAACTTTAGGGCGTATCGCCCTAAGTAAATCAAAATAATTCACAGT
>JBFXDW010000072.1:0-9209 GCA_050180745.1 Bdellovibrionales bacterium
GTAAATCTTCTACCTTCGCTCATGGACGATCTCCTTGCTTTTACACAAAGGAATCGTCCACCTAAATCCTTAATTTTTGATTCACGTGACGTGATTTTAGGATGATTTATTCAACAAGGCCCTTTTTGGAGAAAATCTCAGAAGAACAATTGCTACAAAGCGTCTCTCCCCAAATTAGCTACACAAGGAAAAAACAGCTGTGCGAAGCCCTGTTCTACATAGCCGAGAAGAACCTATCTAATGACAAGAAAGATAAAGCTATATCAACATTTCAGAAAGCTATCACAACATGCCCTCCAGCATATGTCGAAAGCTCTGCAAGCACAGCAGAATTGAACATCTATCTAAAAAAACAAGTTCACTGATAAGCAGCAAGAAGACCAAGCTTATTAGAATGACCTACTCTTTGAGGAAGAGCATAACTACAGCTCAGCCCATCACTTCAACAAAACTTATTACGCCCCATCATCCATACATATATTGTGTGATTATTAGGCGCCATGAAAGTATTTCATTCTGGCGGTTTAATTGCTTTCATCTCGTCTGCGTGTTACTTATTAAGAAACAGCAGAAATTATTATCCCTCAATACAACATTTTTACTGTTAGAGACTTTTAAGATAAGGATTTTGCCGTGGGAACGGGTGCATACAGAAAAATTACACATGTGCCAGAAACGCAGCTTCAAGGGAGCCGCTACGACCAGTATTTTGTGCGAAAAGGCTCCAATATAATAGCTCAGAGAAACGAGCTCGCCACTGGATGGAAAACCTATATCTCGGTTGATCCAGCTAATATGAAGCAAGCTAAAGATATCATCTTGGACGTTTGTCAAAAACATAAGGTAAGTCTTTTAAAAGCAAGTTATCCTGAATCCCCTTCTGATCAAACAAGATCAAACGGAACAGCCTATAAGAGTTTTACGCTTTATGATCACGGAGAAACCAATTGGCCCATCATTATTCAAGAAATTGAAGATCGTTTTCATCTAAACAACATTAAACCAGGGCCTGCCATTCAAGAAGGGGCCCCTATTCTCGGAAGCCAAGGATTCTGTTTCCGCCGGAATGATAAGGGGCCAAACGGAGAATACATATCTGCTTACCTCGCGGCTATGACAAACTCCAAGAACCCCACGAATCCATATAATCGCCTTGACCCTCTGCAAGGTTTCTTTGTGCGCTCTCCACGAGCACTCACGATGAAATCGTTCTTAACGCATGGAGTGCATACTAAAATTGTTTTTGCCGATTTACAGCGCACTTTAGGAGGAAATGTAAAAGAGGTAACGGGAGTTGCCGATAAAGGCGGAAATTTATGGTACGCGGTTACTGTTCCAGATAATTTCTCACGCTCTCATTTCACAAAGTTGGGCATTGCCAACCCTAGCGAGCTCACTAGAAAAAAGGCAACCGCTACCCATCAAAAAGTATTTGTGCCAGTGGAATACCTGCCCTCGAACACACAACGTGATGCCTGCTTCTTTTTCCACATGCAAAGGATGTTTCCGTCTATCAACAGTGGTTACACAATGCAGCAAAATGGACGAATGGAAGGGTACGTTGTCACTGTTCCCAGAACATTTAGTCGACAAAAGCTAACTGAATTCTTAGGGGAAGATGCCGAATTAAGACGAAGAAAAGCTAAGAATAAGGAAGAAAGTGAAATTTTCATTCCTGTTCAATATGCAGAGAGAGCGGGCCTCACGAGCCCCAAATACAAGCTCCCCTCATTCACGCCCGAAGGCGCCCCTATTCCACAGCATCGGCAAAAGCAGCAGCACGCGCGATATAGTCTTTAAACATGTCATAGCTTGATGCCGCCGGAGAGAGCAAAATCACGCCCCCGTAAAGGGTCATCTTTTGTGCCTTTGTAACAGCATCCTTCATGGAAGTCGCGCGTTCAGTACGCTCAAAACCGGCACATCTCAACGCCTCATAAAGCCTGCCACCATTCTCACCCATACACACAACGCCACGTATTTTCTTATCCGCAATATATGTGACAAGCGGCATAAAATCGACTCCGCGATCATGCCCCCCCGCAATCAGAGTAACGTCACTATCCTTATAAGTCTCTAGCGCCGCTATGGCTGATTGTGGAGTCGTAGAGATGCTATCATCCACATAAAGAATGCCATTGATCGAACCGAGCTCTTGCTGACGGTGCGGCAAACCTTCAAAATCCTTCATCGCAGCCAGCGCTTCCCTACGATCCAAGCCAAGCCTGTCCGTAACAGCCAAAACAGCAAGAACATTGCTTTGATTGTGCGCACGATCGAGATAGGCGTTATTTGTTTTTATTTTTTCTTCTGACAGGATCGTTGCTTCAGCTAAATCAACAAGGCCGTCTAATTGACGCGCTGCATTTGGCTCCAGAATTCGACAACGGCTATGAGCCAGAAGATTAGCCTTGTCTTTATAATACTGCGCCTCCCCACCGTGCCAATCAAGATGCTCTGGGAAAAGCGATGTCATAACTCCAATTTCACACATGCCGTCAAAATTCGCCGCCTGATAACTTGACACCTCAACAACAACAAAATCTGCATCTTCCTGAGAAGCCTCCGTCACCGGCACACCGATGTTACCAAGAAGAAGACTCCGTTTACCGAGTTTCAGCAGTACATGATGCAACAAAGATGCCGTTGTGCTTTTTCCTTTTGTGCCCGTCACGGCAATGATGCGCGCGTTTGAACTTTCTCCACACCATAAATTCAAAAGCGAGGTCACAACAAGCCCACGCGCTTTATTACGCATTAACAGGGGATGGTATAAGGATACGCCCGGCGATTTAATCACAACATCCGCTTCATCAACGGCTTTATTTAAGTCTTCGGAATGGTGAATGATTTTTTCCGTTGATGGGGCTTGGTCTGCCTCATCTATAATCTTAAAAGCATATCCCTGCTCTCGCAGCCATTTTGCCGCCGCCAGTCCTTCTCGTCCGGCACCCCAGATTACAATTTTCTTACCTTGCAAATCAGATAGTTTCATCGAGTGCCGCCCATAACTCTTGCGGGATAAGATGCTCTTGCCGCTGCGCAAAAAGAGCCTCAAAACGAGCCTCATTGTAAAGAGGCTTCCCCAAGGCAGCTACTACAAAATCATCTTTCCATGCCTCCATATGCGCCAGATGCCCCATTAAAAGCGCACTTTCCTCGACCTCCCCAACGCATTCAAAAGGTTTATGGGAAGAAAGCCCACATAGCTCTTGAAAGCCCTCAAGCTGCCTCTCATCGTCGAGCATGTCGCGTCCAAAAATGGATACAAGCTTTTCTTTTTCCATAAAGGGCGCCAACGCCAAAAAAACAAAGCGGCACTTCGGACAGTCACAACACCAGTGCGTGCCCCGCTTAGCTTCATCTTGCCGGAAGGCCGTGTTACAACTTCGAAACAGGCTATGATAGGATTCATGCTGCGCAAAGCGCCGCGCAATAGCCGTTTCTGACAAGGGCCGCAGAAGCGAAAAATAATCCAAGTCCGGCGAGACATGCGTATGGACATAAGCCGCCAAGGCTTTTTCAAACGCAAAAGATTTGCTGTATTGATGGTTGATCTGGCGTCCCTCAATAAAAACATTAGGCGCGGAAGCCGAATGCTCGTTCGACAAAACAACCGCCCCCTGCCCTTGCATGATCGCACAAGCCAGCGCAATCACACTTAAAATAGCCGTGATTGGAACATGACCGTTAAGAGCTCCAGCGTCATTCAATTCAATGAGTTTAGGTGAGAGTACCCTCTTCACATACAAGAAAGGCAAGCCGCTCTGTTCAATTGTTGCCGCAATAGGCCCCGCAGGCGCAGCCGCACTCCCCAGCGCAAAAAGCGTTACGTCAGCGCCTGTTTTACGCAACGCCTCTATCGTAACGATCGAATCCTTACCCCCGCCAATAGGCACCAGAAGCTTATCGCTGCGAGGTAAAGTCATAGGCATCAACGAAGGCACATCTTCACACTCAATATGAAAATCGAGCTCTACCTTATTGCGATATGAGAACTCACCAAGGCCATGAAAATAAGTTTCCTGAACGAACCGAGCCGTATCCTGATCAAAAGGAAAAGCCTCACACAGTAAACAGGAAGGAATTTTGGCCTTATAATAACTCACCCCAGCTAGCAGAAAGATAAGGCGAAAAACACGATCAAGAGCCTCTTCCTCCGCCCTCGTCAACGCATGAGAGCATAAAGGGAATGTGAGAACTTCCTCAAACGCCTCTCCTGAAGCAAAAGCATAGTGCAGCCGCAAAGAACCCTGAGATGCATCAAAGGCATAAGATTGGAATATGAAGCGGTCGTTAGGCACGGGAAAATCTCGATTATCAAAGGGCTCAGCAGACCCCATAAAATCACAAACCCCTTCCCTAGAAAAACGCTCTTAGGTACAAGCCCAAAGAGCAAGAGGCTGGTGCGGGCAGCCGGACTTGAACCGGCACGTCGTTTTCACAACTCCGGATTTTAAGTCCGGTGCGTCTACCAATTTCGCCATGCCCGCGCATGAGATGGGAAAGAGACCTATTCTGTTAGCAATAATTGAGGCGAATATAAACCAAAAAAAGGAGCAAAATTAGGTAAAAATGATCAAATAAGGTCTTGCATACACAAGAAGAATCTCTTATAGAATGCGTTCTTTATATTCCCCGGTAGCTCAGTCGGTAGAGCAAGTGACTGTTAATCACTGGGTCGGCGGTTCGAGCCCGTCCCGGGGAGCCATTCTTTTACCCAATAAATCCGTTCCTTGTGACTCTGGGCCCCCGCTTTCGCGAGGGTGATAGCTTTTCTAAGCTCGTACCTCGCCAAGAAAAGACTAATCAGTTCGAGCCCGTCCCGGGGAGCCATTTTTCTACCCAATAAATCCGTTCCTTGTGACTCTGGGCCCCCGCTTTCGCGAGGGTGATAGCTTTTCTAAGCTCGTACCTCGCCAAGAAAAGACTAATCAGTTCGAGCCCGTCCCGGGGAGCCATTCTTCCAACCACATATTGAATACGGGTTAAATACATACCGCTTTAGAACGGGCGTCTTTTTGTAGCCCAAACACCCCGCTTGCTCGTGCTTTCACACATTCCCTCTATCTTTTAATTGACTTTTACCGTCAAATCTGGCTGCATGGTCATGGCTTCGACGCTGTTGTTGAGGCTGGGGCGTGATAACCCCTTTAGAGTGCGGCCATGGTATCTCTGGCCGGAAAGGAGAACTGAGATAGAAATCTTCCTCAAACAGTGACCCTCAAAAAAGCTCATGCAGAGTGCAAAACTTTGCTGAAGCCTTTTTCCCATTGTATTGGGCCTATTCTGTCTTTGTTTTCCATAGGTGCCACCTTTCGGTCTTTTGGCCGGAGGGTGGCGTTATGTTCAAGCGTTCGCGCTAAAAGCGCCACGCCGTTTCACTCTAAGCGGTTATCAACCTCCGGCCACCAGAGACTTTCTCTGGTGGTTTTTAGTTAAACCAAACCAGAAGGAAACGATAAATGAAAAAGACGCTTCTCTTAACAACAGCCCTTATAGCCTTTAATGCAGCTCCGGCTTTAGCGGATGATACAGTCCCTACAAAAGGATTCTATACAGCTCTTGGCATGGGCGTGAGCATGACAAATGATGCCGATGTCGATTTTAAAACCGCCGGAGTCAAAGACTCTTTAAATGTAGATGATGATTTTGCGATTGCAGGTGCCGTAGGATACCGCTTTACCCCATGGCTTCGTGTTGAAGCTGAAATCGGGCATTTTGGCGGAGAGTTAGGCAACAACGCCGACGTAGGCGTAATGACCTATATGGCCAACGCCTATGTCGATTGGCAAAACTCATCCCGCTTTACACCCTATGCAGGTTTCGGGCTTGGTATGGCGAGCATCTCCACGGACATTTCTACAACAGCAATCATCGCAGGCTCTTCCTACACATTAAGTTCTGATGACAGTGACACGGCCTTTGCTTGGCAAGCTGGCGTGGGCGTAGGCTATCGAATCACTGACCGTTGGAGCGCAGATTTGGGCTGGCGCTATATCGCAACAAATGACGTAAGCCTAAATACTACGCTTGCAGGTACGGCCTTGCCTGTAGAAACAAGCCTCTCCAGCAACATCATCCGCGCTGGTATCCGTTACGAATTCTAGGATACCTCAAAAACAAAACCTGTCCTTATTGCTAACTCATGGATTAGCTTTAGGGGCAGGTTTTCATTTGCTAACAATCCATAAAAACTATGAGCGGTTTTTGACAATCGGCTGAACGAACTGAGGCTCGATGTCCCACGGGAAGTAAATCCACGTGTCTTGGCTGACCTCTGTCACAAACGTGTCCACCGTAGGACGCCCCTGAGGCTTGGTATAGACCGTCGCAAAATGCGCGCGCGGAAACATGTCACGCAACAACATCAGAGTCCGGCCCGTATCGGCAAGATCATCAACAATAAGCCAGCCCGCGCCATTTCCTATATTGGCAGCCTCCTTAATCACACGCAACTCTTCAGCACGATTGGGGTCCATATCATCATCGTCATAGCCAATGATCGAAACCGTTTCTATCACCCGCACATCAAGCTCTCGAGCAACAATCGCAGCAGGCACCAACCCGCCACGCGTAATAGCAATCAAGCCCTTCCACGGCCCTTTTTCCAAGAGCCTCCATGCCAGAGCCTTACTGTTGCGGTGAAATTCCTCCCATGACACAGGAAAGAATTTCTCGGTTTCTGTATTTCCCATTGCACACCTCTTGATTATCTATCACAGACAGTCATAATCTACAGACTAAAGATGTAGCCTATCAAGTCTTTTAGAAGAAGGGCCTGCCACCATCCCTTTTACAGGAGAGGAGACAGACACAGATTTCTGCATTTTGCTATCCCTGTACTTCGAACAAAATTCTGTTAAAAGAGAAGCAAGCTGCACATAAAACAGAGCCCCAACGTCTATCTTCTTACCCTCAGACTTAGCCTCATTCTCAGAAGGTTGTTCAAGATATTCTCTTTTCTCTATAACTTTTTGAACAAGACGAGCCACCGTAGCTACATTCTCCACATGATACGACTTACTCTTTAATATCTGCTTCTTCCAGAACCCTTGTAGCTCTTCAGGAGACATGTTTTGAAATGTAGGAGCACAAGCTTCTTTCACAACAGAGTCCCACTCAGGAGGAAACCCTCCACAAAAATCAACAGTTGCAACAATAGCCATTAATTCTTGATTATCCTTAACTTCATCTATGAGTTTTTTAAATGAATCCTTTAGAAATTCCCTAAACCTTGGCAAACGGCTATCATCCCCGAAGCCTCCCTGTAAAGCCTTAGCATGAAGAGATGCCAAAAGCGTCCCTACAAGAGAAAAATTTCTTTCCCTCGCTAAAGGAACGAGTTTACAGCAAAGCCCCTTACATTCAGATGACCACTCAGATATAACATCTTTGGAAGGAAGTTTTCCATCCAGTGTCAACTTGGCAATATAATAATATATCGCAAACTTATGATCTTGGTTCTCTAGATTATCAGCGATTTTCAGCAAGAAAGCTCTTGCGTGCTCTCTCTCCGCAACAAGGAAATGTGCCTCTTTTAAAGAGGAAGGGTACTGCACCTCCCGTGCAGCAAGCCCCATTGTTCTTTCCGCAAGATAAACAGCATCTTGAATATATTTAGGACGCTCACTTAATTTCCGAGCCATGCGGCTCAACACAGGGAAAAATTGCTCATTATCAAGCTGTAAATCCGGATCATAACTCATTTTCTGTTTAACAAGCTGGCAACCAAGAGCCGCAATTCCCCTATAATTATTCTCCCTATAGAGGGTTTGTAGCGTTTCAGCAAACGACGGCTCTTCTTCGGAAAATCTAGATGATAATTTAAAGTTACGAAAAGACATAATAAAACTCCAACAAAGCATCATTAAGTCTTCCTAACACCCACACCAAGAAACAAAAAGAACGTTATTATAGTTAATATTCTTTCATCTTGTATTTCCCATTTTGCTTCCTATCTGTGAAGCGTATTAGCGCCTTTTTTCTCTAGAAAATGCATGATGCCCGCCTTCGTTGGATGAGGGCTTTGCATCTCTTTCTCCTCACGCCGCAGATTAGCTAAGGCGTCTGAAAGAGCCTCATAAAACGGATGCATTCTTTTTTTAACCTGTTTCTCAAACGCCTTGCGATCAGGAACTAGTTCGGGATTTTGAACACCTGCCAAAACTTTTTCAATAAGAAAAGAAGCCGTAGGCTTTTCTGCTTCCCATTCTGGAATCTGAAGTGCCCACTTTAGACAATCGTTAAAGACCTTTTCAGGCTTCTTCGTTCTCAAATTCTTATCAAGAATATCTCTCACGGTCCAATCCCATTTAGAAGGAAGCTTTGCAGAAAGAGCAATGCCCGCAAGAGAATCTTCTGGAAACGGGCTCTCCTTCGCGATCCTCACAATGTTGTCAAAATGATCATTCAAAAAGGGAACAAAAGAATACTTTTCACCATGTCCTTTAGTGTCCTTTGAAGCAAAATGAGAGAGAATCTTAGCTGCACGAGGAAGATCCTGTGCCATCACTGAATCCATCACTTTGTTGCAAAGCTTTTTCCAATCAGGAATGCTGTTGTGAGCAGGAAATGTGCCATCCAATGTTTGTTCGGCAAGATACGCATATATCCTAAATTTATGACCTCGGTCTGCGTTCTCATCAGAAGTTTTTAGATTATCCGCGATTTCAAGCAAAAACGCTCTTTCCTTATTTCTTACTTCTTGCCGTTTCGTCAGAAGATCTCGCTCGGCTGGAACGTCTTGCAGCTTTTCTTTTAATGTAATGTCGATGAGTTCTGCCGACAGATAAAAGGCGCCTCCAACATGCTCTGGTTTCTCGTTTAATTTTCTAGCCATATCGCTCAGCAAAGGGAGAAGATAGTCGTTTTCCAAACGCCCCCTAGAATTCAATTTTTTTGCTTCTTTTGTAAGCTTTTCGCCTAGAGCTATGATCCCTGAATAATCATCCTCACGATAAAGCGTTTCCAGCCTTTCAACAAAGGAAGGAACATCCTTGGGGCGTTTGCCAAACAATCTAAAAGGAAGAAAAGACATAATAATCTCCTATCAAGTGAAATAAAATCGTTAGAGTTTTTTAGGGCCTTGTTGAATAAAGCGTGATTGCGGACGCAGTTTTCTTATTTCTTTAAAGTTTAATATTCAGGGGCAGCGAGGTTTCGGAAGGTGTTGAGGGTTTGGGCCTTCAGGACAGCTTCGGTTTTTT
>JBFXDW010000073.1:0-8320 GCA_050180745.1 Bdellovibrionales bacterium
GATATTCGCGGCACAGGCAATTTGCTGGGCGAGGCGCAGTCGGGGCATATTCGTGAAGTTGGCGTCGAGCTTTACCAGCAAATGCTGCAGGACGCGATCAGCGCAGCCAAAGCAGGAGAGAATGAGGCCGCAACACAAGAAAATCATTTTGTGCCTCAGATCAACATAGGCATTCCTGTTATGATTCCTGAAGCCTATGTCGAGGATTTGAATGTGCGTATAGGACTCTATCGCCGTCTAGCCGATGCCGCTAATGAGGATACGGAAAGCATTGCTGCCGAGATGCGAGATCGGTTTGGGCCATTACCTGCGGAAGTTGAAAATTTACTGCAAACGGTCGAGATCAAAAAGCTCTGTCGTGCGGCAAATGTATCTAAACTTGATGCGGGGCCGCGGGGAGGAGTGATTGCTTTTCATAATGATAGCTTTGCGCGTCCAGATCGGCTTATTCAATGGATCACACAGCAAGCGGGAACGGTGAAGGTTCGCCCTGATCAAAAGCTGACAATCATGCGTGCGTGGGATGATGTCGCGGTCAGGCTTGAGGGTGTAAAAAGGCTTTTGGGTGAGTTGGTGGTGCTAGGGCGTGCCGTCAAATAAAAGGAACGGATGGTTAACGATAAGATTATAACACAGACTTTATTGCGGCATCTTAGCGTCGGTCAATATGGCTTTGTCAAAGATTGTCTCTTTGACATGAGCATCTGTCAGAATAGCAGCCGTTAAATCCGCGCCGGTGAAATCGACATAACGCAAATCAGCTCCTGAGAAATTGGCATAGCGCAGATTAGCATCTTTAAATGATGTTTTCAGGCTTCGCCCGCCTTCAAACATCAGCGGCTCTAATCGTGCGTTGAAGAACTTGGCATTCACCATGTTCGATTTGCTAAAATTGCTTCCCCGTAAATCAGCGTTTCTGAAAATACATTGCCTAAAATCGCCTTGGCGAACAAGAGCAGCTTGCAGACTCACTCTTGATAAATCACGACCATACCAGATCGCATGCTCCGCAATCAGCATTGTTAAATTAGCGCCTACCAAAGACGGACCGCTGCGTAGGTCATAGCGGGATAGATCAAGTTTTGCCCCTTGCCCGCCATGTGTTTTAATCCAAACCTGATGCATTTCGAGAAGCTCTTCCAGAGGCACTTTTTGAGAATCAAGTGTCTCACCCATGGCCCGATCCGTCAGAACTCCTTCCAGATTGACATCTTTTAGATTTGAGAAATCCATCTTGACGCCAACAAGGTTAGCGCCTTCCAGATTGACATTTTCAAGTTCGCACTGGCTAAGGTCAGCATGAGATAAATCTGCGCCCTTCAAATTCGCACCAGAAAGATTACCGCGAACAATCGTCGATTTTGTTAGATTGGCATCTTCGAAATTGGAGTTAATAGCAATTGTTCCCGCCAGTTTGACCGAAGCCAAGTTGGCACCACGCATATCAGCGCCACCGGTTCCTTCTTTCCAAACCTTGCTGTCGCTTGTAAAAGTTAGCCCCTTATCAGGATCATATTTTGCATATGAGCCTTCACGTAAATCGGCTTCTTCCATATTAGCGCCAGCCATGATGGCCCCACGCATGCATGCCCCACGCAGATCGGCACGAGAGAGGTTAGATTCCGTAAAGTTGGCGTTACGCAAATCGCAAGCATAGAAAACTGTACACTCAAGTTCAGCATGCTCAAAATTAGCATCAAGCAACACGGAACCAGTCAAATCAGCACCAGACAGATTTCTGTTCTTAAAACTAAGTCCGGTTAAATTATAATGTTGCAGGATCGCACGTACGCCGCTTGAGCGCCCATCCTTGAAGGACTCATGTCGTGAGATGACTTTATCAAGTTCCTCTTGTGTTAGCGTTGTCAGTTCTTGATCGTTGTCATCATCGCTCATCAGAAAACTCGGCTTGATTATTTATTTTTTGTCGCACGAATGAGATCGCATAAAGTTCCCGTACAACCTATAAGAAGTGTATTGGCAAGGTTAGCAGAAGTTGTTCCCGTCATTTTAGGCATATTACACTCAGCTCTGTAAACAGTTTGTGAAGGTGGGCCCAGATTTGTTTTTATAACTTCTATTTTTTTCGGAGAGCAACCATACAATAGTGCGACAGCTCGTGCCTCTGGTTGTGAAGCTTTGACATCGACAGCAAAGCTCACGCATACAACAACAATCAATGCTGCTAAAAAGCGCATGAAAAACGGTCCCTTTAGTTGAGGCTATGCCTTAATCCACATCTGTAGAGCTACGATTTCGCAACTCTTTGAGAAGCTCACTATCTATATGAACCGGAAATATTTTCTTAACATAGCGCGAATAGTGATTCAAAATCTCAAGTGGCATAACCTGTTTCAAATCATCTACAACTTTAAGGCGAGACGGTTCTGGTTTATTTGGATCAACGGGCACAATGTCTGCAAGGCGTATGATGTATTGCCGACCTGGGCCAGAAAGTGTAATGACATCGCCTTTTTTCATTAGAAAAACATGCTGAATTGCTGTCGGGATAAGATCTTTATCCATGTCTCCCAGAAGGGAAATGGGGTTAGAGAGGCGTACATTGACACCCGCCATAGAAGCGTATGATATTGCGCTCTTTCCCTGACGGATTGCATTAGCCATTTCGTTAGCCTGATCCGCTGCACGTCGCGCCATTTCTTCATCAAGCCATGCTTCTTTTACGTCTTTTCGCACTTCGTCAAAAGAAAGCGTATGGCTTGGTTTTATTTCATCGGTACGTACAACAAGGTAATCGCCAAGCTCATCCTCGATAACGGGGCTGATCTCTCCCGTTTCTTGCGAGAAGGCTGCTTGCAGTATCTCTTGTTTGGCAGGAATCTTAGCAGGGGTATCTTGGGCTTCTTGAGCCTCACCAGTGCTAGTCAGTGCCGGATAGCGCGTGAGATGCAGTTTGAGGGCATCGGCAATTTCTTCAAGAGGAGTCCCCCCCGCAATCATATCATCAAGCTGATTAACATTGCGCGCCAAAAGATCGCCTACACGCTCTTCTTGGATACTGCGGCGGATTGTTTCTTTCACTGTATCAAAGGGCTGAGGCCCCCCTTGATAGATTTTCGTGAGCTCAATCACATGCCATCCAAGGGAGCTCTTGATCGGTCCCGCAATATCATTCTCCTCGATACCAAACACGGTTGTGTAAAGTTCAGGAAGAACGCTCTTGTCATCAAGACTTTTCATCTTGATTGCTGTGAGTTTCATGGTTTGAGCCGCTTGAGTCAGACTCTTCATGCTTCTGGCTTTGGTTAAAAGCTTTCTAGCGCGCGTTTCGTCCTGAAGAACAACTTGCACGAGATCACGACGCTGGGGCAGTGTGTAAGCGGAAGCATTGGTTTCGTAAGCCTTTTTGACTTCTTCATGGGTGACGATTACATCTTTGACGGCTTCCGTAGGAGAAAGGCGCGCAATTGTAATGCCACGATATTCTGGTGCAACAAATTCGTTTTTATGCCCTTCATAATAATCGAGCAGTGCTTGCTTTTCTGGCTTAGCTGTTTTCTCGACACTGTCATTTCTTAAAGACACAATTTCCAGAATCCGCTTAGCCCCGCGTGCTTGATAAGTATTGTCGATCATCGTTTTAGGAACAATGGCTCCCGTTGATAGAGCTGAAACCAGCAAACGTCGTGCGGTATCCTTGCGTTCGCTTTCAAGAAAGAATTGTTCGCTCATCCCCGTACGGCGCAAGATGTCTTGGAACAGGCTCTTGCGGAAATGGCCGTCCTTGTCACGAAACTCAGGCACAGATGCTAGCTTGGAAATAATTTGATCTTGTCCTACATCTATCCCTAGTCGAGCGGCTTCCTGATCAAAGGCGGATTGCTCGACCATAAGGTTGAGCGTTTGGTCCAAGACACCCATTTGGCGGGCCTGTGCTGCGGTCAAATCTGATCCAAATTGGCGGCGTGCATCGGGAAGAGATTTTTGAAAGTGGAATTCGAGATCTTGGACCGTAATGACTTGATCGCCGATCGAAGCGACTTCACGTTTACTCGGATTACTGCGAAACATATCGCCAATGCCCCAGATCGCGAAGCTGAGTGCCAAAAGGAGCAACAATCCCTTTGTGACCCATAATTTAGAAAAGTTCCGCATAGAGGTGAGCATAAGACTATCCCGCTTAAGATTAAGATTTTTGATTCTGTTCCTCTTATGATAAAACCCTTGCGTATAAACAGCAACAGACTTCACGAGGAAACTATGGCTAATCGCAGAAAAATGATAGCTGCCAATTGGAAAATGAATGGTCTTTTGACCTCTGGCCTTAATTTGGTTAAAGAGCTCGTCGATCGTGCGGAAGCCGCCAAACCTTTATCTTGTGATGTTATTTTATGCCCTCCAGCGACCTTGATATGGCCGGTTGCGGAAACCTTGCTGGGCTCTCCTTTGTTCGTAGGCGGGCAGGACTGTCACTATGCGAATCACGGCGCTTATACTGGCAATATTAGTGCCGGAATGCTGTCTGATCTTGGGTGCCGCTATGTGATTTTGGGCCATTCCGAGCGCCGGACCCTTGACAAGGAAACGAATGACCTTATTGCCAAAAAGGTTGCGGCAGCTCAGTTGGCAGGGTTAACAACAATCGTTTGTGTAGGAGAGACAAAGGAACAACGCAGCTCAGGCCAAACAGAAACCGTGATTACAAAGCAGCTTCTGGCGTCTCTGCCTGATTCGCTGCGCACCTCCCAGCTTGTGGTTGCCTATGAGCCAGTCTGGGCGATAGGCAGTGGCGAGGTTCCTTCTGTGGCTAATATCATAGAGGTTAATCAGGCTATTCGCGATAGTTTAGGCCCTGTAGGAGAGATGATTCGCGTGCTTTATGGGGGCTCTGTTACGCCTAAGAACGCTGATGAGATTATTGGCGAGGATGAGATTGATGGTGCGCTTGTGGGCGGGGCGAGCCTTAGTGATGAGAGTTTTTGGGGAATAGTGAAAGCGGCATGTAGGGTTTAGGGTTTAGAATTCAGGGGTCAGGGATCCCTGACCCCTAATGAAACTCATGCCTAGCGAAATAACGCATAAAGCAATCTTGTGAAAAGGGTTCTTCGGGATGGCGGTGTTCGGCACCTTCGGGACCTTCACTAGCCTCGCCATGTCTTTCCAAAAAATGTTTTTGTGAACAGATTTCTATGACACAGCAGCGAAAACAATTCATGATGATCACTCGGAAGTTTATACTAAACCAAAACCGTGCTGATTAAGAGCATGAGTCATGTGTTCTGGCAAGAGAAAAATATATGAAAAAAGATTCTGCTCAATCTCCCCTCCATGCACAGCTCAAAACCATCCCGCGTAAGCCGGGCGTGTACCGCATGATTGCGGCGGATGAACGTGTGCTTTATGTTGGCAAGGCTAAGAATCTCAAAAACCGCGTAACTTCCTATACCCATACATCGCGCCTGCCGCACCGTCTCCAGCGTATGGTTGCTCAGATCGCGCGTGTGGATATCCTGACGACGCGGACAGAAAGCGAAGCTCTGCTTTTGGAAGCCAATTTGATCCAAAAGCTCAAACCGCCTTACAACATTCTGCTGCGCGATGATAAGAGCTTTCCCTATATCCTCATTACAAAGGATCATCCTTTTCCGCGCCTGACCAAGCACAGAGGCTCTAAAACAAGCCGAGGCGATTACTTCGGCCCCTTTGCCTCGGCAAGTGCTGTGAATGAAACGCTCGAGCATCTAGAGCGCGTGTTTAAGCTCCGTCATTGCAGTGATAGCTTTATGTCCAATCGTCAGCGGCCTTGTTTGCAATATCATATTAAGCGCTGTACCGCACCATGTGTGGGAAAGGTTTCAAAAGAAGCCTATGCGGCTCAGGTCAAAGAAGCCTGTGATTTCTTAAATGGCAAGGGGCAAGCCTTACAAGCTGCGCTGGGAAAAGAGATGCAAGAAGCCAGTCATGCGCTTGAATATGAGCATGCTGCTATTTTGCGGGATCGCATTCGGATTTTAACGAAAATCCAGTCGCGTCAGGACATTGACGTACCGGGGCTTGGCGATGCAGATGTTATGGCCTTTCATCAAGAGGGCGGCCAAAGTGCGATTCAAATCTTTTTCTTTCGCGCAGACAGGCACTATGGTGCGCATGTTTCCTTTCCTGTCCATGATAAGGGCGAAAGCTCTGCGGATATTCTAGCCGCCTTTATTGCGCAGTTTTATACCGCCCACCAACCGCCTCGGCAGCTTTTACTGAGCGAGGCTCCAACAGACCTTCCTCTTTTAGAAGAAGCCCTTTCCGAAAAAGCAGGGCGCAAGGTGCATGTAAGCGTTCCTCAAAAAGATGTCAAAAAACGCGTGGTTGAGCGGGCTCTTGAAAATGCGCGGCAGGCATTGGCTAGAAAACTAGCGGCAAGGAAGGAACAGAAAAAACTGCTGGCAGGAGTTGCGCGTATATTCGAGCTCGACAAATCCCCTGAGCGCATAGAGGTCTATGACAATTCTCATCTTTTTGGCACCCATGCGGTGGGGGCTATGATCGCTGCGGGAGAAGAGGGCTTTCTTAAAAAAACATACCGGAAATTTACAGTCAAAGAAGCGCAGAGTAATGATGATTTTGCTATGATGAAAGAGGTTCTAACGCGCCGCTTCAAGCGCCTTTTGAAAGAGGACCCAGACCATAGCTCTGACCTGTGGCCGGATTTGTTGCTGATTGATGGCGGGGCAGGGCAGGTTTCTAAGGTTAAGGAGGTTCTGCAAGAGCTTGGCGTTCAGGGTGTGGCTCTTGTAGGTATAGCCAAAGGTCCAGACAGAAATGCGGGAAAAGAACAGTTTTTCATCGAAGGAAAAGCTCCCTTTTCTCTGCCTATGGATGACCCTGTTTTGTACTATTTGCAGCGCTTGCGAGATGAGGCTCACCGTTTTGCCATAGGTACGCACCGAGCTAAACGGGATAAAGCGCTGCTTCATTCTCCTTTAGAGGAAATCGCAGGGATAGGGTCAAGCCGGAAGAGGGCTTTGCTCCAAGCTTTAGGCTCTGCCAAAGCCGTAGCCGAAGCCAGCCTTGAGGATATCGCCCGTGTTCAGGGAATTAGTGACTCTATGGCAAAAAAGATATATGATTTTTTTCATTAGGGATCGGGGATTAGGGATCAGGGATCAGGGGAGACTTCCTTTATATTTCTCTCTCAGTCCCTAACAACTATCCGTCATTCCCGCGAAGGCGGGAATCCCATTTTTTATTTCCAAGACGTGCAAAATAAGATAGCGCTGCAAGTCTTGGATATACCAAAATGGGATTCCGGACTCCATTTTCTTTCGCATTGCTATCGCAAAACGAAAAGAAAATGTCTCCGGAATGACGGAAAATTTTTTTAGGTTCGGGAGAGAAATATGAAGGAAGTCTCCCCTGATCTCTGACCCTCGCCTCCTCAAAGGAAAGCAACAATGTTCAAAACTCTCGCCAATAAACTAACGCTTTCACGAATTATTCTGATTCCACTTATTTTGCTGTTGCTCATTCTGCCTTATAAGTGGGCGGCTTGGGCAGCTCTTGGCTTCTTTGCTATTGCGGGGATTACGGATTGGCTCGATGGGTACTTGGCGCGGCGCGAAAATGAAGTCTCACGCATGGGGCAGTTCTTGGACCCTATTGCAGATAAGCTGCTTGTGGCCTCTTTATTATTAGTATTGGTTCATATGGGCCGCATCACAGGATTCAGCGTTTTGCCAGCGCTTATTATCCTGCTACGTGAAGTTGCTGTCTCAGGCTTGCGAGAATTTCTCGCTGATCTGAGGGTGAGCGTACCTGTCAGCGGATTGGCTAAATGGAAAACGACAATCCAAATTCTAGCGCTTGGGTTCTTAATTGTGGGCAGCGAAAACGCGCCGATATGGATACCCGCGACATTCATCGGAGACGTGCTCCTCTGGCTCGCCGGAGGCCTTACCGTTGTAACCGGATATGACTATTGGCGTGCCAGTCTGAAGCATTTGAGTTAGAGCCTATTCATAATCTAGATTCTGAACCGGCTCTTAAAGAACAGCAGCAGCAGCAACTGTACTTACAAGGGTTCGTGTGGGACGCGTGCATTGTCTTTCTGATATTTTTAATTCTTCTTCTTGTGTTTGAATTTGATTCAGACGCGTTCTAAATTCTTTTAGAATTTCTTCGGGGGATGCGCCCTCTATCTCCTTCGCTCGTTTGGAGATAAAGTCTTCAACGGCTTGAATATCTTTTTCCTGTAATGGACGGAAGGATGTGTGTTGAGGAAGTCTGGTGCCTATCCTTATTTTTTGCAGATCATAATGTTCTGCATCGGGAACAGCCATTTGAGCACATTCAGAAATGCCGTTACTTA
>JBFXDW010000074.1:0-8219 GCA_050180745.1 Bdellovibrionales bacterium
GCGTTGAGGCGGTTTTTATAAAGGAGAGCAGCATCATTATTCATGCACCGCATGATGCCTGTTGGGGTGTGTTAGAGCAAGAAAAATAAGACGACACACGTCTTGAGTCTAGATTTCCCGTCCTTCGTGGAGCACTTTGTGTTGATCTGTTGTTTGCCGCATGTGCGAGGCGTGATCAAGAGTCTCTTCAATCTTAACGCGCATTTTGATCCGATAGGCTAGTTTGTCTTGCACAGCGCTGGGTAGGTCGCCCATACGGATGATGTTCTTTTTTAAAAGGGCTCGCACAACGTCTTCGATGATCCGTGACATGTCCGTGTCGGTGCGGCGCAGCTCGGCTAAGGCCTCATCAATTTGGTTTGGATTTTGACCATGTGTTTTCAAAAAGCTTATAAGCTCGGGCGCGTCAAAGCTGATATACTCTGAGCCGTGAACCTCTTGCGCTGCAGCACGGGTAATATTCCCATTCTGATCTCGAATAACATAAGGCATGATAAAATACCTTTCTTATTATTTACACCATCTTAACGGAAAAAGTTTGTCTTTCTGTTAATTCGCTGCATTCATAGGGTATCCTTTTCATAAATATGGTTTTCTTTTTATGAACACAGTATTAGGTTGCCTCTCTTTGAAAATAAGGAGCCTATAATGTCAGATACAACCGATACGGGTGAAGTCTCTAGCGAACGTCTTCGTTCCTTTGTGTTACGTATTGAAAAACTTGAAGAAGATAAAACCTCTGTCATGGAGGATATTCGCGATGTGTATGCTGAGGCCAAAAGCACAGGGTTTGACGTAAAGATTCTACGTAAGATAGTGTCTTTGCGTAAGCAGGAAGTTGAAAAACGTCGCGAGGAAGAAGAACTTCTTGATCTCTATAAATCTGCATTGGGTATGGAGGTCTAACCTCCGGTTCTTTCCATGACCGCAGCAAAGAAGCCGTCTGTTTTATGTTGAGCGGGCGTGAGTGCTAGGTAGTCTCCTGTGTCGGGAAGTGTTATGCCTTGGGGTACCGCCTTTTGGACAGGAAGCCGTTTAAACTCGGGATGATTATCTAAAAAGCGGGTGATCTGTTCTTCATTCTCTTCCGGTAAGAGCGAGCACGTTGCGTAAACCAGACGGCCTTTCTCTTTGACCAATCTTGCGGCGCTTTCTAGAATGCTTTTTTGTAAAGGTAAAAGCGTTTCTAGATTTGGCCCCAACCCATCCCAGCGGGCATTAGGAGATCTCCTCCACGTGCCGCTCCCTGAACAAGGCGCATCAACTAAAACGCGATCAAACTTCCCTTTTTGTCGTTTAACCCATGGGTCGCGTTCGCTCTTCAGGGGATGAATGTCTATGTTATGGATACCGGCTCGTGTGAAGCGCTTTTGGCTTTGTTTTAAACGACGTTCCAGTACATCGCATGCTACAATACGGCCCTTATTGTTCATTTGTGCAGCTATGGCTAGGGTTTTTCCGCCTGCGCCTGCGCAAAAGTCGCAAATACGTTCTCCGCTTTGTGGGTTGAGCAATAAGGCTATGAGCTGAGAGCCTTCATCTTGAATCTCTATTGCGCCCTCTTTTAATAACGCAAGGTTGCCTAAAGCAAGGCGGTTATGGATGCGGATTCCTAGAGGGGAAAAGGGGGTTGGGACAGCTTTGATATTGCTTGCTGTCAGAGCTTTAAGGGCATCGTCTCGTGAGCTTTTTAAAACGTTGACGCGCAAATCAAGAGGTGCAGGACTTAGTAAGGCTTCGCATTCCTCTTGAATGTTGTTCCCAAATCTTTTGCTAAGGCTTTCATAAGCCCAAAGCGGGCACTCAAGAGAGTCAGCTTGAGGCATATCGGGATGGAAGAGGGTATGCCCCTTAAGACGGCGCAAGATCTTCTGCTCGTCCTCGTTCAGTTCGTCCGGAGCAAAGCGGCCCCCGCTGAAGAGAGCTTCAATGTCTGTGGCTTTTGCGTTTTCGACTAAAAACAGATATGCCAGAACAAGAGGACGAGGGGCTAAGGATGTATGCAGCTTATTGAGCCACCATCCGAGTCGTGCTCTATGCCGATAGATGTCGAATAACTGGTCTGCAATAGCGCGGCGGTCTTTCGAGCCAATATAGCGGCGGCTACGAAAAAACTGCTGAGCGATAGTGTCCGCAGGGCGGTTTTTCGTCTCAATTTCGGTTAAGAGTTCTAAAATAGCTTCTATGTGGGCGGCAGGGGTCATTTTCTCCTCATTTTGACTTGTTTCTAACACAAATTTGGGGAATAAAAACGGGAATTCATTTTCCTAACAATCAGGGAACAAAAATGTCAGAAAGAATAGCCGTTTTAGGCTTAGGGTATGTCGGGTTGCCGTTGATGATTGGTCTTGCGCGGCACTTTAAAGATGTCGTTGGGTTCGATATTGATGAAAAGCGCGTCGTAGCGTTAAACGAGGCTTATGATTGGACAGGAGAGGTCGCTCGTGATGAGCTGGCCCAGACTTCTGGCAAGATGACCGCGAACATGGATGACATGTTGGAAAGCGATATTTTTATCGTGACGGTGCCGACCCCGATTGATCGCTCCAAGCGGCCTGACCTTAGCCCTGTCCTGTCGGCTTGTCGCATGATGGGAGCGGTTCTTAAAAAACGCGCAGGTTCTTCTTACAAAGGGAAAATGCCGATCGTTGTTTTTGAGTCTACGGTTTATCCTGGGCTTACCGAGGAGATATGTGGTCCTGAGATTGAAAAACATTCGGGATTAGTACGCGGCAAAGATTTTCGTTTGGGTTATTCGCCTGAGCGTATTAATCCAGGAGACAAGGTTCACACGGTCGAAAATATCAAGAAGATCATAAGCGCTGAAGATGAAGACAGCTTGGATCGTTTGGAAACGGTCTATAGCGCTGTGATTAAGGCAGGTCTTCATCGCGCCCGTGATATTCGCGTGGCTGAAACCGCTAAGGTCATTGAAAACACGCAACGTGACATCAACATTGCGCTGATGAATGAGCTGGCAATTATTTGCGATAAGGTGGGAATACGAACCTCTGACGTTCTGGCGGCAGCGGGGACGAAATGGAATTTCCTGCCCTTTACGCCTGGCCTCGTTGGTGGACATTGTATTGGGGTTGATCCCTACTATTTGACAGCTAAGGCTGAAGAGCTTGGCTATAACCCGCAAGTTATTTTGTCTGGGCGTAGAATCAATGACCATATGCCCATCTTTGTAGCGCAGAAGGTTATCAAGCTTCTTGTTGAAGCGGGAAAAATGCAAAAGGGTGCTCGTGTTGGCATTTTAGGCTTGTCATTTAAGGAAAACGTCAAGGATTTACGGAACAGTCGTGTGCCAGAGATTGTTGAAGAGCTATCTTCTTTTGGGATTGAAGTTTTAGTCTATGATCCTGTTGCGGAGGCTGCTCACGCTAAGCATGAGTACGGGATTGATCTGTGCGCGCGTGAAGAGCTGGCTGATCTTGATGGTATTGTTCTGGCGGTGTCGCACAAGGTTTTGTTAGACGAAATAGAATCTTATCTTGCTTCTCTTAAAAAGGGCGGTGTTCTTGCCGACATCAAGTCTGTTTTGGACGCTGAGACTTTGCCCCCAGATGTGCTCTACTGGAGTTTATAAGGTGGCTTTTTCTGGCCACAAGTCAGAAAAAAAACATCTTTTTTGAGGTGCCTGACTCGTCTTGGCGCTTGCATTGCTAATCCGAAAGGTTAAACTGCGGGCCTACACACTTATTAACCATACGATTCGATCTATGTCCGATGCCGAAGCTCCCGATGGCCAAGAGCCCTCAATGGAGGAAATCTTAGCCTCTATTCGCCGTATTATTGCGGACGAAAAGGACCCTGAGGAAGCTGCAGAAGCTCATTCTGCGGCGCCTGTGGAGGAGGATGTTCTTGACCTGACGCAAGAGGTTATGGAGGATGGTTCGGTTGGAGAGATTGATCTGGAGGATAATGAGCCTGAGCCTGAGCTGGAACCAGAACTCGATCCGGAACCGGAGGTTGTTTCTGAGCCAGAACCAGAGTCTTTTGTTGAGCTCCCTTCCGTTGAACCGGATGAGCCGCTCGTTTCTGATGCTGTCATGGGGGCTGCTGCCTCGTCTTTATCTGAGCTTGCTAACACGGTTGAGATTGAACGTAGAGCCGCGGGTATGTCTTCATCTTTGGGGAATGGTTCGCGGACTCTTGAGAGCATGGTGATGGAGCTTATGCGGCCACTTTTAAAAACGTGGCTTGATGCGAACTTACCGCCGCTTGTTGAACGCGCGGTTCAAAAAGAAGTTGCCCGCATCGCTAAACGGCTGGATGAGTAGCTGGGCTTTCGATATTCCATAAAAATCTGGTCGTTGTTTAGGGCGCTGGGCGCTTGTCTCTTTATGATAAGAGGCTTATTGGTTTGTTCTGAGTCAGGTTCTGAGCACTTTGAAACCTGCGGAATGCGCGTGATTGTCTTGTGCGGCCATCTTGACGAGGCCAGATTATGATGAAATGTTATGTGAAATCGCCCTGTGCCCCATCCTTTGGGGGAGAGCCGCTAACTCTCTGTTTTAGATGGTGCCGGTAGAGAGGGTTGAACTCCCGACCTTCGGTTTACAAAACCGCTGCTCTACCACTGAGCTATACCGGCACAAGAAACTGTCCATAATCTCGCTTGAGCGTTAGTTTATGGAATCGCGGGCTCTCTTTCTATAGGATTGTAAGGCGCTTGTCATCCCCTTTTAAACAGCTTACCCTATTAACCATGTTTAGATTCCTATCATGCCTGTTTTTGCTCTTATTCATGGGGGGCTGTCAAACGATGGAGCCCAGAGACGAGTATGTCCTGCCTCAGCGGTCTGGGGGGCGCATGTGTTTGCTTGAGTGCCGGAAAGTCGTTGCCCGTTGTCTGGGTGGCTGTGAGCTGGATCGCCGCGCCTGTTTCGTGGGCATGCAGAATCAGGCCATGAGTGATTATGATGACTATACCCGTCAGCAGTTTCGAGAGCGTAAGCCTATAGAGCTCAGGGCCAGTGAGTTTGAGCGCCCTGAAAAATGTGTTGTTTCTTCTTGTAAAGGGAGCTGTATATCCATCTATAACCAGTGTTTTGAGAAATGCGGGGGCAAGATCATCGGCAACCCTGTTCCTGTCTTTTCGGCTTTTTAATGAGGGGGATGACCTATGGAAACCTGTTGTGGCATGCGCCAAACTAAAATCGTTGCGACGCTGGGGCCTTCTTCCTCGAATTATGAGCAGATACGTGCGCTTTTTGAGGCTGGTGTGGATGTGTTTCGCCTTAATTTCTCGCATGGGGTTGCCTCTGAGCATGAAAAACGCGTGAAGATCATCCGTCAGATCGAGGAAGAGATGGCGCGTCCCATAGGCATCTTAGCCGATTTACAGGGGCCTAAACTGCGTCTTGGTGTTTTTGAGCATGGGGCTATTTCCTTAAAGCGAGGACAGAAGTTTCGCTTGGATCTTCTTGATGTTGCTGGGGATGAGGCGCGTGCTCCATTGCCTCACCCTGAGATTTTTGCGGCGCTTTCTGTGGGTGCGCGGCTTCTATTGGATGATGGAAAAGTGCGCTTGCGGGTACTGGAGTGCGGAAGCGATTTTGCGCTGACCGAAGTTGAGGTGGGGGATAAACTCTCTGACCGTAAGGGGGTGAATGTCCCTGATGCGATGCTGAATTTGTCGCCTTTGACCCCTAAAGATCGCGAAGATATGGAAACGGCGCTTGCAATCGGAGCGGACTGGATAGCCCTTTCCTTTGTGCAGCGGCCTGAGGATGTTGTGGAGGCTAAGCAGCTTGTGGGGTCTCGTGCAGCGGTTTTGGCGAAGCTTGAGAAACCTTCTGCAATCAATGAGTTAAAAGAGATTCTTGAGGTAGCAGATGGAGTTATGGTGGCACGCGGCGATTTGGGGGTTGAGATGCCTCCCGAGGATGTCCCACGCTTACAAAAGAAAATTATCCGTCGCGCACGTTGGGCGGGGAAGCCCGTGATCGTGGCAACGCAAATGCTGGAATCTATGATCTCGGCACCCACCCCGACTCGTGCTGAAGCTTCGGACGTGGCTACAGCTGTTTATGACAGGGCAGATGCGGTGATGCTCTCGGCTGAAACAGCGAGTGGCGATTATCCTGTTGAGGCGGTCAGAATGATGGATCGTATCATTCGTCATACGCAAAAAGATTTATTCGATCATCCTATGCATGAAGAAGATCGAGCTCATCCGATGCACACTCAGTCCGATGCGATTACTATCGCGGCGCGGCAGATCGTGGAGACAATGAAGGCGTCGGCAATCATAACCTATACGACGACTGGGAACACGACGTTGCGGGCTGCGCGTGAGCGGCCTGAAACGCCTGTTCTGGGATTGACTCCGGACCAAAAAACGGCACGGCGGTTGGTGCTGTCTTACGGCGTTTATGCGGCGTTGACAGAGGATGCGCAAAGCTTTGCGGAGATGGTGCAAAATGCAGTCATCGTTGCGCGGCGTAGCGGTTTGGTACAGGTGGGGGACAATGTTGTTATCACGGCGGGGGTTCCTTTTGGCAAGGCGGGGAGCACAAACATTTTGCGCATTGCCAACATTACGGATGATGTTATTATCAAAACAGAGAAATTTCATGTGTAGGAGAATTTCATGAAACCCTTACAATTCTTATCTGTGTTGTTGTTAAGTGCGGCTGTTGCGTTTGGGACAGTGCATTTTTCCGGTGCGCCACAGACGGCTTCGGCGCCCCAAAAAGAAACGCGCTGGGAGCAGATTAAAAAACGGGGCACGCTCCGGTGCGGATATATGGTTTGGCCTCCTTTTCATATGAAAGATCCCAACACGGGCGAGATGACAGGCATTATGCCGGACATTATGGAGGCTATCGCCTCTCAGCTTGGTTTGAAGCTGGAATGGACGGAAGAGGTTGATTACGCGCACATGTTCTCTGGGTATAATCGTTATGATCTGGCATGTACGCCAGTAACCTCGAATGGGAGTCGTGTACGCGAGACTGATTTTTCCCGTGATTTTGGTTATACGGGGCTTTATGGATTTGTGCGGGCTGATGATTCTCGTTTTGATAATGATATTACGCGCCTCAACGATCCATCGGTTCGCGTTTCTTTGATTGATGGGGAATATTCAAACATTATTGTGGCAGAAGATTTTCCTAAAGCTCAACCTGTGGCCATTACTCAAATGGGAAATGGTTCTCAGATGATCTTGCAAGTTGCAACGAAAAAAGCTGATTTTGCCATTACGGATCCGTTCTCTGGCCAAGGGTTTATGGAAAATAATCCTGATAGCATCAAGCTTGTTTCTAAGAAACCTATTCGGGTTCTGGATCTTTCTTTACCTATACCCCATGATGAACCAGCTTTTAAAGCTGCCGTGGATGTAACGATAAGCAACTTGAGTCGTATCGGTGCGTTGGATCGAATCTATCGGCGGTATGAGAGGGGAATTGCAAAAGTAATTCGTGTTGCCAAGCCCTATCAGGAGTAACAAAGAAATATGGACGTCATAGATATCTTAGTGCGCTATTATCCGGCGTTTTGGGATGGGTTGCGCGTGACGCTTGAGCTTTGTATGATTGTCTGGATCGTCGGGCTTGTGGGCGGAATCCTTCTGGGGACGTTGGGGGGACATCACCCGCATAGCTGGGGGCGTTTTGTGCGGGGTGCGTCTTTTTCTTTCTCGGCTATGCCAGCGCTTGTGGTGTTGTTCTGGTTGCACTATCCGGCGCAAGCGGCGCTTGATGTTGTGATTGATCCTTTTTTTACGGCGGCGCTGACGATGAGCCTCATCAATTTGCTCGGCGTTGCTGAAGCGGTACGTCAAGCCGTTTGTGATTTTCCTCAGCAATATATCATTGCAGGGCAGGTGTGCGGTATGAAGCAACGTGATATTGTGCGTTATATCCAGTTCCCTATTTTATTCCGTCAGCTTATTCCGGGGCTCATGGTGCTTCAGGTTGGCATGCTGCATGCCAGCTTGTTTGCCTCGCTGATTTCGGTGGAAGAACTGTTCCGTGTGGCGCAGCGTATTAATTCTATGATCTATAAGCCGATTGAGATTTATACGGCCCTAGCGTTCTTCTTCCTGATCGTTTGTTTGCCGATTTACCTTTTTGCAGATTTTCTAAAGCGGCGTTATACGCGTGACTTTTCAGAACGGGGATAGGTTCTATGTTGCAAGCAAAAAACATTTCTTTCTCGTATGGAAAGAAGAATATTTTCAATGATATTTCTCTTTCTATCACGCC
>JBFXDW010000075.1:0-8042 GCA_050180745.1 Bdellovibrionales bacterium
AATGGATATAGCTGCCTTTATAATCAGGGGCGGTGATGGCACCAAATCCTTGAACGCTCGTATTGTTGGAGGGAGTCAAATCTGCGCTACCGCCAATCAATTCTGGCAAGACAGGCAGTAAAGCGGCTAGCACTGCGCCCGATGATTGGCGTGTGGCTACCTTTGGTTTTTCATCTGCGATTTTTTGTTTCAGTTCGGCCAGCGCCTTTTCTACGGCTTGTGGCAAAACGCCGTGTATCGCAGCAGTGAAGAGCTCTTTTTTCTCTGCATTGGCAAGACGATCTTCCCAGTCAATGCGCTCTTGCGCGTTTCGTGCGCCTGCGGTGCGCCATGCGGCGGCGATGTCTTCGGGGAGCTCAAACGGAGGCAATGTCCACCCCAGTTTAGCGCGTGCGGCGGCAACTTCCTCTGCACCCAAAGGCGAGCCATGACAACCGGATGTATTTTGTTTGTTTGGTGCGCCATATCCTATGATTGTGCGGCACGCGATGAGCGAGGGTTTATCCGTAACGGCCAGCGCCTTGTCCGTAGCATCAGCGATCGCTTGTGGGTTATGTCCGTCGATCTTTTGCACATGCCAGCCATAGGCTTCAAAACGAGCGGCAACATCTTCGGTGAATGAAATATCAGTTCTTCCATCAATTGATATTTGATTGTCATCATAATAAACAACCAACCGTCCCAGTTTCATATGCGCAGCCAGAGAACAAGCCTCGTGGCTAAGCCCTTCCATCATGTCACCATCGCCCGCAAAAACAAAGGTGCGGTGGTCTGTAAGTTCGTCGCCAAAGCGTGCGTTAAGAATGCGCTCTGCCAACGCAAAGCCAACAGAGGAGGCTATGCCTTGTCCCAAAGGCCCTGTTGTCATTTCAATCGCGGCGTCAATATCGCGCTCGGGATGACCCGGAGTATGAGACTTATGCTGGCGGAAATTTTTAATCTCATTCATGGACATCTTAGTGTAGCCCGTTACGTGCGCTAGGGCATAAAGCAGCATCGAGCCATGCCCTCCCGATAGGATGAAACGATCACGGTCTGCCCAATCGGGGCGCAGAGGATCAAAACGCAAGTAATGCCGCCACAGGACCGTTGCAACATCAGCCATGCCCATGGGCATGCCCGGATGGCCTGAATTCGCTTTTTGGACGGCGTCCATAGCCAGCACGCGCAAAGCGTTTGCCATAGGGGTGTGGAGGGAATCAGCGGCAGCAACAGTCATATTAAACTCATTATCGTTAACAGAGAATCTTTGGCTGCAAGGTGCCGTAAAAAGGTTGTCTATGCAAGGGGTGATTGACGCGATATCATATCGCCCTTACTCTATTGTTTTAACATATGATTCGGAAAGGTGTGCGATGAAAAGCCTCAAAGCAGCCCTTGAAAATTTGGATGAGAGTATTTCAGATCTTGAGGACAGAGTTGGTGTGGATGCGAAAGTGCGTCTCGTGGCTCAGAAAAAGCAGGCGGATTTGATGAAACAAAGCCATGCTCGTGAAGCTGGAACGCTGGCTGTGGCGCAGAAAGTCGCTTTACGCCTCGATCAGGCGATTGAGCATGTCGAGAAAATACTGAAAACCTAGGAGAGGTTGACAATGGGCAAAACCGCATCAGAAAACAGCGCACAGGAAACAACAAAGGTTGACGTGACGATTCACGGGCATGACTACACGATTGCCTGTGGGGTAGGCGAGGAAGACAAGCTGGCTGAGCTTGTCTCTTACGTGAACAAGAAAATTAACGAGATTTCTCTGACGGGGGCGAATGCAACAGAAAACAGGTTGTTAATGTTAACCTGTCTTCTGTTGGCGGATGAGCTGGTTGAAACGAAAAAAGCGGCTGAAAGAATACGTCAGGAAGATGAAGAGCTCATGGTTGCCGCTGTAGATCATCTAAGAGAGCGTATTGCTTCAATTGCCGAAGCGGTAGGATAAGCCAGAAGACGCAATGGCAGGAATTTCCTGAAATTTTAGGCAAAAATATCAGAAAAACCCCCTTTTTTTACTCTCTACCTTTCTTTTTCTCTTTCTTCTTGACCCAGCCGCTTCATTTTTGCATAGTCTGGTCCGTTTGAGCAATTTTAAGAAACGAGTCGCTTTCATGATCGATAAAACGCCTTTTTCCGCTGAAAAGCCTACCGCTGTTCTTGTTTTGGCCGATGGGGCCATTTTTTATGGCTATGGCATAGGTGCTACGGGAAAGGCTGTAGGAGAGGTCTGTTTTAACACTTCCATGACGGGCTATCAGGAGATTTTGACCGATCCCAGCTATGCCGGACAAATGATTACCTTTACATTCCCTCATATTGGGAATGTGGGAACTAACCGTCAGGATGTAGAAAGTGCTAAACCCGCGGCGCGAGGCCTCATCTTGCGGGCCAACATCACAGAGCCGTCCAATTGGCGGGCGGCAGCGCATTTCAATGACTGGCTTAAGCATAATGGGCTGATCGGTATTGCTGGACTTGATACGCGCAAATTAACGATGATTATCCGTGATAGAGGCGCTCCTAATGGCGTGATCGCGCATAATCCATCCGGCGAATTTGATCTTGAAGCGCTTCAAACAGAGGCGGCGGCGTGGCCCGGTCTTGATGGCATGGATTTGGCTAAGGACGTTACATGCAAAGAGGTTTACGAATGGAAGGAGGGGCGTAATAGCCTTTCTCTTCATGCGCAGGGGGACAAACCTGCAGGTAATGCGCCCCATGTTGTTGCGATTGATTATGGGGCTAAGCAAAACATTCTGCGCTGTTTGGTAAGTGCCGGATGCCGCGTGACTGTGGTGCCTGCTACGACTTCAGCGGATGACATTTTTGCACTGAAACCGGATGGCGTATTTTTGTCCAATGGTCCGGGTGATCCTGCGGCAACGGGTAAATATTCAGTGCCGGTGATCAGGGCTGTTTTGGATAAGAACATTCCTTTATTTGGAATTTGTTTGGGGCATCAGATGTTAGCTTTGGCGCTTGGGGCCAAGACGACCAAGATGCCGCGTGGCCACAGAGGCGCCAATCATCCGGTCAAAGATTTGCAAACGGGTAAGGTCGAGATTACCAGCCAAAATCATGGTTTTATGGTGATGCCGGAAACGTTGCCAGAGAATGCTGAGGTGACGCACATAAGCTTGTTTGATAAGAGCAATGAAGGCTTACGTTTAAAAGATAAGCCCGCTTTTTCTGTTCAGTACCACCCCGAGGCTTCTCCAGGTCCTCACGATAGTCACTACTTGTTCGAGCGGTTTGTTGAGATGATAAAGAAGGGATCAGGGGGATAAGTAAGCATTTAGAATTTAGCATTTGGCATTTGGCATTTAGGGAAAGGTTCATAATGATTCACAGCTTTAAAGACTTGGATGTTTGGAAAAAAGCGATATGCTTTGTAACAGATATATATCGTTTAAGTCAGACTTTTCCCAAGGAAGAACGTTATGGATTGGTTTCGCAAATGCGCCGTGCTGCTATCTCCATTCCTTCTAACATTGCTGAAGGAAGAGGCAAAAGAAGCACAAAGGATTTTATTCGTTACCTCAACATTGCGTATGGTTCTTCTGCTGAATTGGAGACACAACTCATTATTGCGAATAATCTTGGCTATGCCGAGGAAGAAGGTGTGGAGGCTCTTGTTGAACGTCTTTATGAAACCAATCGTATGCTTAGTGGTTTGATTTCTTCGCTGGAGAAAAAGCAATCTTTCCCTAAATGCCAAATGCTAAATGCTAGAAGCTTTTTAACACCAACTTTATGAGTTCCTAACAATGCCCAAAAGAACCGACCTTAAATCAATTTGCATCATTGGTGCTGGCCCTATCGTCATCGGCCAAGCGTGCGAGTTTGACTATTCCGGCGTGCAGGCCTGTAAAGCGCTGCGTAGTGAGGGCTATCGCATCATTCTGATTAATTCTAATCCGGCGACAATCATGACCGATCCGGAGATGGCGGATGCGACATATATCGAGCCGATTACACCGGAAATGGTAACCAAGGTTTTGGAGAAAGAAAAACCAGATGCGTTGCTGCCGACGATGGGTGGACAAACGGCGCTGAATACGGCCATGGCTCTGGCGAAAGATGGCACGTTGGACCGTCTTGGTATCGAGCTTATTGGTGCTACGCGTGAGGCCATTGAGAAGGCCGAAGACCGTCAGCAATTTCGTGCGGCTATGGACAAGATTGGCTTGCTCTCGCCGCGCTCACGCATCGTGCATTCGTTCGAGGATGCCCAAAAAGCGCTCGCCGAAGTTGGCCTTCCCGCCATCATACGCCCCAGCTTTACGCTGGCCGGAACAGGCGGTGGCATTGCCTATAATGTGACCGAGTATAATGACATTGTGCTCGGTGGTTTGGCCGCCAGCCCTGTCAAAGAAGTTCTGGTTGAAGAGTCTGTTCTGGGCTGGAAAGAATATGAGATGGAAGTCGTTCGCGATGGGAACGACAATTGCATTATTATTTGCTCGATTGAAAATGTCGATCCTATGGGAATCCATACCGGCGATAGCATCACGGTGGCTCCGGCGCTAACTCTGACGGATAAAGAATATCAGGTTATGCGTAATGCCTCGATTGCCGTGTTGCGCGAGATAGGCGTGGATACGGGCGGCTCGAATGTGCAGTTTGCCATTAACCCTGCTGATGGCCGCATGGTCGTGATCGAGATGAACCCGCGCGTTAGCCGTTCTTCAGCGTTGGCGAGTAAGGCTACGGGCTTTCCAATTGCTAAAGTTGCGGCGCGTTTGGCTGTAGGCTACACGTTGGATGAACTTCTTAATGATATTACGGGCGTAACTCCGGCTGCGTTTGAGCCAACGATTGATTATGTTGTGACGAAGATTCCTCGCTTTGCGTTTGAGAAATTCCCCGGCACAGAAGCTACGCTGACAACGGCGATGAAGTCGGTGGGCGAGGTCATGGCAATCGGGCGCAGTTTTCAAGAGTCCTTACAAAAAGCCATGCGTGGTTTAGAGACGGGCCTGACGGGATTAAACGAGATTAAAATTGATGGTGCGGACGTTCACGCGCTTCATGCGGCGTTGGCCAAGCCTACGGCAGAGCGTCTGTTGGTTATTACGCAAGCGCTGCGCGAAGGCATGCCGATCAGTCGTATTGCTTCGATTTGCAAATATGATCCGTGGTTTTTGGAGCAGATCAAGGAAATCGTTGAGGCCGAAAAAGGGGTCAAAGAAACCGGTCTGCCGGACAGTAAGCCCGCGTGGTTTAGACTAAAATCCATGGGTTTTTCGGATCAGCGCTTAGCCGAGCTTACTGGAGAAACCGAAGAAATGGTGGCGCATAAGCGATGCAGTAAGGGTGTCGAGCCTGTCTTTAAGCGCATTGATACGTGCGGGGCAGAGTTTGCTTCGGACACGCCTTATCTTTATTCGAGCTATGAGCCTTCTGCGACTTTTAACAAGCCTATGTGCGAGGCGAATGCAACCGATCGTAAGAAAATTATGATTTTAGGCGGCGGGCCAAACCGGATCGGGCAGGGGATTGAGTTCGATTATTGCTGCGTGCATGCCGTGATGGCCCTGCGCGAGGCGGGCTTTGAGGCCATTATGGTAAATTGCAACCCTGAGACTGTTTCAACCGATTACGATACCTCGGACCGTTTGTATTTTGAGCCTTTGACGGCTGAAGATGTGATCGAGATCGTGCGGGCTGAGCGTGCCAATGGTAAATTGCTTGGTATCATGGTGCAGTTTGGGGGGCAGACTCCGCTGAAAATTGCTGCTGCTTTGGAAGAGGCGGGGATACCTATCTTGGGAACAAAGCCAGACGCGATTGATTTGGCGGAAGATAGAGAGCGCTTTCAGGTCTTGTTGAAAAAGCTGGGTCTTCGCCAACCCGCCAATGGGTTGGCTCGCTCCGGTTCGGAGGCTGAGGCGATTGCTGAAGAAATAGGGTATCCGGTTGTGATTCGGCCCTCTTACGTACTCGGTGGGCGCGCGATGGAGATCGTGCATAATCAAAGCGCATTGCGGCGTTATATTGATAATGCCGTGAATGTCTCGGGTAAGAACCCTGTTTTGATTGATTACTATCTTGAAAACGCGATTGAGGTTGATGTTGATGTGCTGGCTGATGAGAGCGCCGTTTTTGTTGCAGGCATCATGGAGCATATTGAGGAAGCTGGAATCCATTCTGGCGATAGCTCTTGCGCGTTGCCGCCTCATTCTCTGGCACCGCAGATCGTCGAGGAAATCAAACGCCAGTCGGAAGAACTGGCCAAGGCAATTGGTGTTGTGGGTCTGATGAATGTGCAGTTTGCGGTGAAGGGAGAGGATATTTATATTCTCGAAGTCAATCCTCGTGCGAGCCGGACTGTGCCTTTTGTGGCTAAGACGATTGGTATTTCGATCGCTAAGATTGCGGCACGCATTATGAGCGGAGAAAAACTCGTCGATATTATCGAAAAAGAGTCGCTTGAGAACAGAAGGATTGATCGCCAAGCCGTGAAGACACCTGTGTTCCCCTTTGCACGTTTCCCTGGCATTGACACGATTCTGGGGCCGGAGATGAAATCGACGGGCGAGGTCATGGGGCTGGATCGCGATTTTGCGCATGCTTACGCTAAGGCGCAAATTGGAGCGGGGCTTGATCTGCCAAAACAGGGCCGCTGTTTTGTGTCTGTCAAGGATGCGGATAAGGCGGCGATGATCCCTCTCGTGAGGCGACTGATTGAAATGGATTTTGAAATTGTCTCGACTCATGGGACGGCTAAGGTCTTGGAAAAAGAGGGCATTCCTGTCCGCCCTATCAATAAGGTCTATGAGGGGCAGCCGCATATCGTGGATGCGCTGATTAATGGCGAGATTCAGCTTATGATTAATACAACTGCAGCGGGTCCGCAGACCTTGGCTGATAGTTTCAGCCTTCGCCGGACGGCTCTTATCAAGGGAATCCCTAATTATACAACTATGGCAGGCGCTAAGGCTGCGGTAGAGGCTATTTCTGTTCTCAGAACAGGAACTCTTGAAGTTAAAAGCATTCAGTCCTATCTTAAGGGGGAATAGCGTTTAAGATGAGTTGCCCTTCCGAACTTCCGAAAGATAAGTTTTGGAAGCGTGCTTTTTGTTGTTGAAATCAAGGACGCTTTTATTTTTCTTATTCCTTTGAAGAGGTGTTTGACATGACCGATAAAGTTCCTATGACTGCCGCTGGCCACGCCAAGCTGGAAGAAGAGTTCAAGCAGCTCAAATCCGAGGAACGTCCTGCGATTATCAAAGCAATCGCGGAAGCGCGGGAGCATGGAGATCTTTCGGAAAATGCCGAGTATCATGCGGCGCGCGAAAAGCAAAGCTTTGTGGAAGGGCGCATTCAAGAGCTGGAAGCTAAACTCAGCCGCGCCGAGGTCATTGATCCTTCTAAATTAAGTGGGGATAAAGTGATGTTTGGCGCTAGCGTCAAAGTGGTTGATGAAGATACCGAAGAAGAAGTCACCTATCAAATCGTAGGTGAGGACGAAGCCGACATTAAGAATGGCCTCTTATCAATCACGGCTCCGTTAGCGCGGGCGTTGATTGGAAAGAAAGCTGAAGATAGCGTAGAAGTGCCTACGCCTAAGGGCGTTAAATCCTATGAGATTCTTGAGGTCGCATTCAGGTAGGAATAACCGAGGATTACAAATTCTGTCTGATCCAGTGGCGCAGGCGGCCCAAAGAGCCGCTAGCGTAATCGGCATAGTTTTGCGAATCGAACATTTCGGGTTGAAGGGCTGTTACCAAGAGCCCAGCAATTGTTGAGAAGGCAGGTCCCGTAGAGGCCTCGGCAAGACCGGTCAGCGGTCTCAGCGCAGGCATTTCATGTCCGACATAGGGACGCGTGATGCGGAGAGGGCGGCCAAGCCGCACCTGTTTATCCAAGATACGGCTTGCCATATCGCGGATTCCGGGCAACTGGCTGCCACCGCCCGTAAGAACGGCGCGTTTGCCTGCGATATCTGAAAACCCGCTTTTTTCCAGCCGCGTGCTGACCATTTCCAAGATTTCTTCAAGACGTGGTTGGATGATTTCCAGCAAAAGAATCTTGGGAATGTGATTAGCGAATT
>JBFXDW010000076.1:0-7952 GCA_050180745.1 Bdellovibrionales bacterium
GCGATTCAGGCCATTTACCGGGTGCCCAACTGCGCAATATAAAACTGAAATTCATCGCCAAGCCTGTTCCGCTGACAGTCGTCATTAACAACACCGACTTCAAACCTCTTTATGAGAAGGATCTGCTTATCTCGATGCCGATCGCGCATGGCGAGGGCAATTATTTTGCGGAAAGCGATGTTATCAAACAGCTTGAAGATCAAGGGCGTGTTGTGTTCCGCTATGCCGAAAACCCTAACGGTTCATTGAATGACATTGCCGGGATCGTCAATGAGCAAGGCAACGTGCTGGGCTTGATGCCTCATCCAGAGCGCGCAGCCGAGGCTCTTCATGGCTGCCGCGATGGTGCCACGATGTTTGTGAGTTTGTTTAAGAGAATTAAGGGGTGAAAGGGAGAAGGCTAAAAAAAGCATTTAGGATTTGGCATTTAGCATTTAGGGTGGATTCCTCTATGTTTCTTTTCCAACTCTTAACATCTTTTCTGTCATTACGAAGAACGAAGCGTTTGTTTTATAAAAGCAGACACCGCTTGTGATAACGGAAATATTATAAAAAGTTAGGAGAGAAAAGCAAAAACAGCACCTACTGATGTACCAATCACTGAAGTACCAACATACATTCCCTAAATGCTAAATGCTAAATGCCAAATCCTAAATGCTAGAACTAAGGACAACCAACATATGACAGAGCCAATGACAGAGCCAATGACAGAGCCAAAACAAAAAACGAGAACCGCAGAAATTGAACGCCTGATTGCCGAGCATAACATGGCGCCGGACGAGTATGACGTATTGCTCGACGTGCTGGGTCGCGAACCTACCGAAGCTGAATTCGGCGTTGTGGCCGCGATGTGGTCTGAGCATTGCTCGTATAAATCCACGCGTATATGGCTCAAGACGCTGCCGACCAAGGGTCCTCAAGTCATCATGGGCCCCGGCGAAAATGCGGGCGTCATTGATATAGGCGACGGACAAGCGGCTGTCTTTAAAATGGAAAGCCACAACCACCCTTCCTTTATTGAACCCTATCAAGGCGCAGCAACAGGCGTGGGCGGTATTTTACGGGATGTATTTACGATGGGCGCACGGCCTATCGCCTCGCTAAATTCCTTGCGTTTTGGCGACCCTTCGCATCCTAAAACACGCAGTCTCCTTGCAGGCGTTGTGGCAGGAATTGGCGGCTATGGCAACTGCGTGGGCGTCCCAACTGTAGCAGGCGAGACAACCTTCCACAAAAGCTATAATGGCAACATTCTCGTCAATGCGATGACGGTCGGCTTGGCAGACGCAGACAAAATATTCACGTCGGAAGCTTCCGGCGTTGGCAATCAAATTGTTTATGTCGGCTCGAAAACCGGACGTGACGGCATCAAGGGCGCGACGATGGCCTCGGGAGAGTTTAACCAGAATGCGGAGAGCCAACGGCCTACAGTTCAGGTTGGCGATCCGTTCACAGAAAAGCTTTTGATCGAGGCCTGTCTTGAATTGATGAAAACGGATTCGGTCATAGCTATTCAAGATATGGGCGCGGCGGGTCTGACCTCTTCAGCCGTAGAAATGGCCTCGAAGGGCGGACTGGGGATCGAGCTTGACCTCGACAAGGTACCTCTGCGTGAAGAGGGGATGAGCGCTTACGAGATTATGCTCTCGGAAAGCCAAGAGCGGATGCTGTTCGTCCTCAAACCCGGACATGAAGAAGAAGCCGCAGCCATCTTCCGTAAGTGGGAGCTTGACTTCTCAATCATCGGCAAACTCACGGATACAGGCCGCATCGTCTGCTTGCGTCATGGCAAAACAGAAATTGACATCAAGGTTGACCCTCTGGTGGAATCCTCGCCCGTTTATGACCGGCCTCACGAAGAAACGCCAGCACAACCTGAACTGGATGAGGACGAGTTCCCTATTCCTGCGGGCGAGACTCCGCTAACGGTTCTAGAAACACTGGTAGGCTGCGCTGATTTATGCTCACGCGCATGGATCGTTGAGCAGTATGACTCGCTCGTCGGCGCCGATACAGCCCAAGCCGCCAATGGCGGCGATGCGGGCGTGGTGCGCGTTCACGGGACAAATAAGGGCCTTGCGATGTGCACAGACTGCACGCCGCGCTACTGCGCCGCTGATCCTGTCGAAGGCGGCAAGCAGGCTGTTGCGGAAACCTATCGCAACATCTGCGCTGTTGGTGCCAAGCCTTTAGCGGTGACCGATAACATGAATTTCGGTAATCCCGAGAAGCCCAGAATTATGGGACAGTTTGTCGGCGCTGTTAAAGGGATCAGCGAAGCTTGTGCGGCGCTCGATTACCCCGTCGTGTCGGGCAATTGCAGCCTTTATAACGAAACAGATGGCCAGCCGATTTTGCCGACTCCGGCAATTGGCGGTGTAGGGCTGATGCCAGACGTAACCAAACACATGACCCTTAGCTTTAAAGCTGATGGCGAGACGATTATCTTGCTCGGAGAAACCAAAGGCGCAATAGGCCAGTCTATTTTCTTGCGTGAGATTTATGGGCGCGAGGAAGGCGCCCCTCCCCATGTGTCTCTAACCGCAGAACGGCGCAACGGCAAGTTCATCCGCCAATTGATTGACGCGCAAAAGATCACAGCCTGCCATGATGTTTCCGATGGAGGCCTTTTGGTGGCTCTGGCCGAAATGGCGTTAGCGGGCGATCGTGGCTGCCAGCTCGAGAATAAGGGCGGTAATAGCGGTTTCTGGTTCGGAGAGGATCAGGCACGTTATATTGTCACAACAGCTAATCCAAATGCCATTGTGACTGATGCCAGCACAGCGGAAATTCCTTACGTTATCCTCGGACAAACGGGAGGCGAGAAAATCTGCATCGGTGAAGAGTGCGTTGAGCTCTCCGTATTACGTGAAGCTCATGAAGGTTTCCTGCCACGCTACATGGAGGGATAATGGAAGCCACCGAGATAGAAACTCTCATCCAAGAAGCTCTGCCTCATGCAACGATTTATATCGATGATCTGCGCGGAGACGGCAATCATTATGCCGTAAGGGTCGAGGATTTCTCTTTCGAGGGGCTAGAGCTGGCAGACCAGCACAGGATTGTCTTCGCCGCACTTCAGGGACGTGTAGGCGGCCTTCTACGTGGCATGACACTGACGACACGTGTACCGATCGAGGACTAGAAAAAACTTCGTATTAGGAAAAGAGCCCCCATGGACAATCGCGCACAAAAACTCATTGATCCAGCCGTACTGGACCGTATAGAAAACGAGATTGCTTCAGCAAAAGTCGTGCTCTTTATGAACGGCAGTCCGGTATTTCCGCAATGCGGTCCCTCGGCTCAAGCCGTACAGATTCTGGAGCTGTTTAGCACCCCCTATAAGAGCATCGACGTTATGACGGACCCCCGCTTACGCCTTGCGATGAGGGATTATAGCGACTGGCCAACGCTGCCCCAACTTTACATTAACGGTAAATTCATCGGCGGCAACGACGTTATGGGGCAGATGCTGGAAGATGGCTCTCTTGAGGCACTACTGTTGGGTCAGTAGCCCCCTCCCATACTCCACGATTTTTATTGTGAAAGCATATATTTATACCTAAAACATCCACGCAGAGGCGCGAAGAGAAGCGCGCAATGGCGGCTCCTTATCCACACTCTTGAAGAGTTTTTTATAGATTCAAAATAGATCATGATTACAAACAAACTTATTATCGGCAAAGAGGAATGGTGCGCTCTACCGAACCTCGGTATGCCCGCGATCAAAGCTAGAATTGACTCGGGCCGCGAGACGTCTCAACTCCACGCCTTCAACATTCACACCTTCAAAGAAGATGGGGAACAATACGTCCATTTCGACGTGCATCCTGTTCAAGAAAATCACAAGCTTATTCAAAGCTGTCGCGCTCGTCTTATCGATACGCGCAGATCGAAGCTTAACAACCAAACCTACTATGTCATCAAAACGCCTCTGACCCTTGGCGAAGAGACATGGGAAATAGAACTGACGCTTACCAACCACGACATAGCGGGCTATCGCATCTTGCTGGGACGAAGTGCGATGGAAGACAGAATCCTGATTGATCCCGACAGCGCTATGTATCTCGGTGACAAAGAAGAAAGTGAGGTCACAAGCTTCTATCAGGACCTTAAACCACGAAAAGATGGCCTTCGAATCTTGGTTTTGGGAACTGATCCACAAGCCTATTCCACGCTCCGCTTGATCGAAGCAGGCCAAGAACGCGGCCATGATATTCGAATGGTCAAAATAAGCGAATGTTATATGAATATTTGCGCGGATGAATCGACAATCCACTATCGCGGCGGCGAGATCTTGGACAATGTCGATGCCGTCATTCCACGGATCGAGCCGTCTCTCACATTCTATGGCTGCGCCCTCACCCGCCAGTTTCAAAACATAGGCGCTTTTTGCTTGAATGATTCCGTTTCAATAGCAAAGTCTCGAGATAAACTGCGCTCATTGCAGCTTCTTTCTACCAAAGGCGTTCCTATGCCCCGCACAGGCTTTGCCAACTCGCCCATGGATACGAACGATATTATTCAGATGCTAGGTGGCGCCCCTCTGGTGATTAAGCTCTTGGAAAGTACGCAAGGCGCAGGCGTGGTTCTAACCGAAACGAATAAGGCCGCAGAAAGTGTTATCAACGCCTTTAAAAGGCTGCGCGCTAACATATTGGTTCAAGAATATATCAAAGAGGCTGAAGGCCGCGACATTCGCTGTTTTGTGATTGATGGCAAAGTTGCGGGAGCCATGGAACGCAAAGCTGCTCCCGGAGAATTCCGCGCCAATTTGCATTTAGGCGGCACTGCCAGCCCCGTTAAGCTAACGAGCGAAGAACGCCGTATCGCACTTCAAGCCGCAAAAGCTATGGGGCTCATGGTTGCTGGGGTTGACCTTATCCGCGCCAAAGATGGCCCGAAGATTCTGGAGATCAACTCTTCGCCCGGACTAGAAGGAATTGAAGGCGTTACAGGCAAAGACATCGCCAGCCTGATGATCGAGTGCATTGAACGGCACGTGAAGGAGTAAAAAACGCACTTTCTTCATAAGAACTTACCTTGCCCTTTATCTTCTGCAGCTAACAGTCGTTCAACAAAAGCAGATATATGGCTATAGGTTACAACAAGATGGCTTGTGGCTCTTGTCATAGCTACATAAAGCAACCGAGCTTCCTCGTCCTCATCACGTTTCTCATCTGGCATAGCGCCTAGCCCAATAATGCAAACAAACGGAAATTCTAGCCCCTTACTAGCATGCATTGTTGTAAGTTTGACGGTATTTTCCTCTGGATCATAACCATTTTGAAAGTCCCCTTTCTGCCAGAACGGAATCTTTTTCTTCTTAAGCTCCTTGACAACGATACCCTGAAAATAAGAAGTTCGATAAATTACGGCCATATCCTTCCATAACAAACCGTTCTTTTCTGCGTTTAAAATAGAATCGGCAATATAGGAAGCTTCTTCTTCAAAGTTTCCGAGTCGTACAATTTCTGGCTCTTCACCATTACGTCCAACACATTCTGGGGAAAGGGTCGGCGCAGAATCTTCATCTCCTCCCTTATCATCTAAAAGATGGCCAGAAAAACCACGTGCAAGCTCAAGAATCTCTTTTGTGTTTCTGTAATTTTTCTTCAAAATTGTTGTCCGCCCTTGCGCATTAATCCCAACGCTTTTAAAGCTAAACTTCTTTTCTTTCTTGCGATCATAAATGGATTGAGCATCATCATAGGCGATGACTAGTGATGATTTAGGATCAGGATCAAGCATATCGGTTACCAGATTAAACCATGAAGGATGTTCTCTAAAATCATGCCCCTCATCAATCATGATGGCCCCGTAGGTTCCTTTTTCTATTTGCCCCTCAACAACAGCTCGGATAGTTCTTTCTACCAATTCATCTGCCTTATCTCGCCCCATCGGGATATAATCTTCTAATCCAGCCTCCCTGAGAAGATACCGACACCATTCATGAAAATGGGTTACATATACCTTATCTTGCGCACCACGAACTTCTATCGTCTTTTTAATATGCTGAGCTATCTGCCAGTTATAACAAAGAACGGCTATAGGCTTTTCTATGAACTCCGCAAGTTGTAGCGCGCGGTAAATCAAAATCATGGTTTTACCAGACCCCGCCACGCCATGAATAATACGGTGTCCATCGCCCAAACTACGGGCAAGCCGTTCCTGATGTAGGTCCATTACTTTTATGTCTTGTGATGTTTCCAAAAGACCCGCATCGAAAAAGCTTGACTGATTACCAACGCGTATTTCTGGAAAAATATGGGCACGCACACGATCAATCTGCTCTGAGGAAACAGATCGTGGCGGATTAAATGGCTGCATGGCAAGCAAGCGCGCGTAAAATTCTTCAGGATCAACAGTTTCTGTCATTTCATCACGGCAAATCACTCGCGAGGAATCTATCACCTTGTCCAGCCCATTATGTTCAAACAACCGACGTGTAATGTTCGAAAGAACACAGCCATAGGTCCAGGGAAAAAGAAGCTTGCCCGTCTGCGAGTCTGTAAGGAGAGGGTCCGTTTTTAGAAGATCAACAACAGTTAGCGCGTTGGTTCTAGCCTGCTCAAGTGGATTATGAGCCCGACAGCCTCCTGCCGCATTACGCAATAGAACATACTGTGGAGTTGCGTTAACAATGGACTGAGCTTTCCAATCCTTAACCTCAAGCGTCCAAACACCATGTTGTGGATCAAAAACAATGTAATCGGGATGGCGTGTTGGTTTTAAGCGGACATCAAACCAGCAAAAACATGACGGCCCTAGTTTATCCTTCAGCCGTTCCACAAACCGCCGCTCTCCCGGCATCATATGGTCTTTAATTGGTGTTATTAAGGTTGCCACATCTTTAACCCTAACATGCTCCCCATGTCTCCGGTATGTACCCTCTGTTTATTGGTGGGCCCGGAGGGACTCGAACCCCCGACCAGACCGTTATGAGCGGTCCGCTCTAACCAACTGAGCTACAGGCCCTTATAATAAATAAGGTAAGGCGTGTGTGATAGCCGATAACCAGCCTTTTTTCAATATATCAATCGCGTTTTTCTTCATCCTTAGAGTCCTGAATCGAGTTCATCAGATAGGTATGGAACTTATAAGGATCGCTCACATGGTTAATGGGCGAGCTGCCGCCCCCTGTCCCCTTAACCATAAGCGTTCCATAGCCCCAAATGCGCCCCCAGATCGTCTGATCAATCGTTGCGCCTTCGACCTTGGTCATCATCAGCTCATAACTCGTCGTCGAGATATACCCATGCTTGGCAATCACACGATGATTGGTTACCACAAGCTCGGTCGAGATTTGCCTGATATAAGCCGAGATCAACATGAGCGCGCCCAGAGCAACCACGCCAAGAGAGATGTGAGACAAGATAGGCACGAAGAATTCTGAGACCTTTTCAGGAGCTATCTCACGAACAAAATTGCCTCCAAAATGCCCTAACAGAGCCCCAAGAAGAGCAATCAAAAAACCAGACTGATAGATCACCCAATGCAGCTGTGCGGCATAAATAATCTCTTCATCCGCATGCATCGCACGTTTTACATATGAGCTCATAATCGTTCTCCCCCTCCGGTTGTGGGATTCATAATAAGCAGACAGAAACAAATGGGATCCCCGCCTTCGCGGGGATGACGGATAGAATTAAAGGCAAGACCTCTTCCCCATTTACATCCCCCACTCTTTCACTTTTCCTTAACGCAGTAGAAACTTCTCGGCCTCAAGAGCCGCCATACATCCCATCCCGGCTGCAGTAACAGCCTGACGGAATTTTTTATCACGCACATCACCCGCCGCAAAGACCCCCTCAACAGACGTTACGGTCGATTCCGGAGGCGTGACAACATAGCCTTCTTCGTCAAGCTCTAACTGCCCCTTAAACAGAGAAGTCGCTGGCACATGACCAATCGCAATAAAGATGCCATCCAAAGGAACTTCCGTAGTTTCT
>JBFXDW010000077.1:0-7870 GCA_050180745.1 Bdellovibrionales bacterium
AGTTTGAAAAGCAGGTTGCTGACGTTGATGACAAGAATGTCGAAGAAGCTGTTGAGCGCATTGCCAAGGCGATGAAAAAACCAGAAGTCGTGACAGAAAAACGCGCGGCACAAAAAGGCGATGTAGCGGTTATTGATTTCGACGGTAAGGTCGATGGTAAGGCTCAGGACGGCATGAAGGCGGAGAACCATCACGTAGAGCTTGGCGCAAAGTCGCTCATTGACACCTTCGAAGATCAAATCATGGGCATGAAGGTTGGGGATAAAAAGGATATTACAGTCACGTTCCCTGAAGATTATCACGCCAAGCATTTATCTGGGGTGGAAGCCGTTTTTGCCGTTGAGCTTAAGGAAATTCGTGCTCATGGCAATTTTGAGCTCAATGATGAGTTGGCTAAAGAAATTGGTTTTCCGTCTCTTGAAAAGCTGCAAGATCGGGTGCGCAAAGATATTGCCGGAAATTATGATCAAATCTCACGCACCGTGTTGCGGCGGGAGCTGATGGATGCTTTGGCTAAAGCACATGATTTTGAGCTTCCTGAATCGTTGGTTGAACAAGAATTCTCTGGCATTTGGGCACAAGTCGAAAAAGATAAGGCCGAAGGACGCCTGAGCGAAGAAGACGCTAAAAAAGACGAAGACACGCTTAAAGCCGATTATCGAAACATCGCTTCGCGTCGGGTTCGTTTGGGTCTTTTGCTGGCGGATGTGGCACAGAGCAATAAGATTGACGTGACAAGCGGTGAGTTGCGCGCAGCCATGATGGCTGAAGCGCGTCGCTATCCAGGCCAAGAGCAAGCGGTTTTGGAATATCTGACCAAAACGGAAGGCGCACTAGAGCGTCTTCGTGCGCCGATCTTAGAGGATAAGGTTGTTGACTTTATTCTTGGTAAGGCTGATGTCACCGAGAAAAAAATCTCTGTTGATGAGCTGATGAAGCTGCCCGAAGAGATGGATTCAGAGGACAGATAACAGAAGACAGAAGACAGATAGGCTTCCTTCGCGTTTCTCTCTCAAACCATAACAACACCTCCGTCATTCCCGCGTATGCGGGAATCTATCTCCGATAAAGGACATTTATCCGGTCGTTGCAGCAGAAGGGGCTGATGGTTGCCATAAGATCAAGCAACAGCGCTTACTTCTGTAGAGTTCTGTCTTTCTTCCTCTTTCGGAGATGGATTCCCGTTGTCACGGGAATGACGGAAGAATTTTAAAGGTCTGGGAGAGAAAGAAACAGGAATCCCCCACTGACACACCGTCACACCTTTTCTGTCCCCCGTCGCCTGTCCACTGTCGTTTGATCCCCGCTATGCGGCTTGCAGCAACTTCATGTCGTGACGGCTAAACATGCTGAGTGTGGGGGATGCCCCAGATGCGCTGGCGTCTTATATGTGCCTCTCGTCGTTCTGGATAGCGGTTCTGATACTCGATAACAGGTGCTAAAATTCTTCCTTCTGCGTTGAGATACGTATCTGCAAGTTGTGCAATAAGTGGGTTGGGAAGAGGTTTATGCGTAAGCTTCTGCGTGACTATCTGAAACAATTGCTTTTCTTCGATGTTTGGAAAACAGGAACACAGAAGGACATATGCTGCGGCTGTGCTTCTAGAGACTCCGCCATAGCAATGGACCAATGTCTTTTGGAAAGTTCCTTCTTCTTTCCAGCGTTGTCCTAGTTGAATGATTTTATGGACAGTATCTTCCATGCCATCAGGAACATCTTTTATAGAATCTTCTATGAAAAATACGTGATGGGAGACGTTCTCAATTTGGGGGAGAAATCCTTTATATTTGGTCTCAAGAAGACTAATAACGGTTCTAGCCCCTAACTTCTGGCTCCGTTCCAGTGCATGTGCAAGACATGAGATAGCTAATATCTTCTGGGGGTTTTGGAAAAGTAAATCAACGGCATCTTCATATTTCATGCTAAGTCCAGTTTCCCGCTATGCGGCTTGCACTTCTTTCATGGTTTCAAGGGCTGTGGTTTCCATCTCTTCAATTTCCTCGCCATCACGCAACGCAACCGCGCCAGCAAGGTCAACAGAAACAAGCTGGGAAACGCCTTTTTCGCTCATCGTTACGCCAAACAAGCGATCCATATGCGCCATTGTTAAACGTTGGTGCGTGATGATCAGAAAACGTGTGCCCGTTTCCTTCCCGATCTTTTGAACCAGCTCACAAAAACGCCCGATGTTGCTTTCATCCAAAGCGGCCTCAGCCTCATCCAGCACACAGATGGGCGAAGGATTTGTTTGAAAGACCGAGAATAAAAGAGCTAGAGCTGTAAGGGTGCGCTCCCCACCTGACAAGAGCGAGAGAATTTGCTGCTTTTTCCCCGGAGGTGCAGCCACGATTTCAAGCCCTGCATTAATGGGATCATCATCATCAATCAGCTCAAGATACGCTGTACCGCCACCGAACAGGGTTGTGAAAAGTTTCTGGAAGCGCTCATTTACCTTATCGAAAGCACCATTCAGCCGTTCCCGTGCCTCGTGGTTGAGTTGCGAGATGCCTTTGCGCAATTTGGCAATAGCGGCTGTTAGGTCTTCTTTTTCTTTCGTGAGCTTTTGGATTTCTTCTTCAGCGGCCTTAGATTCCACTTCGGCGCGCAGGTTAACTGGACCCATATTGTCGCGCTCGCGCACATGACGTGCCAGCGTTTGCTCAAGCTCGTAGAGTTGAGGAAGCTCTTCCTCATCCTTAAACGCAGCAATCTCGGCAAGCTTTTCTGGGCCGCAAGATAGCTTTTCTTCCATGCGTTCTTGAAGAACCGTTAGATGCTCATCCGCAGCCTCTACGGCTGCTTCGGCACGAACACGTGCTTCCCGTGCTGCCGAAAGAGCCCCTTCGTCTGTTTTGAGCTTATGTTCGACAACGCTGAGTTTTTGTTCTGTTGCGATCAGGATGTCTGATGCTTCGCGACGATTTTTCTCAGCCTCTTCGAGCTGTGTCATTAACGTGCCGCGTTTTTCATCAAGTTGCGCGGGAAGCTCTTGTAAGCGAAGATGCTCTGTTTCAAGCTCTTCAATACGTTTGTGCAGCGTTTGGCTTTGTGTTGCGGCAGAGGCCATGCGGTCCTGCCATGCCTTTAGATCCGTTTCAATCGCCGTAAGACGGTTTTGAATGCGTGTCTTTTCTTGTGTGGCATTGTTGCAGTCGCTTTGTTGCTTGGCCCGTTTTTCCCGTGATTCGGCCAGCGTAATACGATTGCTATTAATTTGTGTTTGAAGCGCTTCAATGTTGGGAAGATCGGTTTGTTCTTGTGTGACGGCGGCTGCGCGTACAAGAAGCATGTCTATGTTATGTGTAACTTCACGCAGATTATCTTCAAGCGCGTTCATTTTGCTGTTGGCTTCGGCTTGTTCACGCTCTTGCTTTGAGAGGGTGTCACGCGCATCTGTAAGAGCGGCATAGGCGGCATTGAGCGCGTCACGAGTTTGCTTATCAAGAGACTGGCATTCGGCAAACAGAGAGTCTGCTTCGGCGCGTTTTCCCATAGCGGCTTCGTGTGCGGTTGCTGCTTTTTCTATGGCCTCTTGCAAGCTGTTGAGGCGGTTCTTTTGTTCTAAGCGCAGAGCTGCCGCTGTTTGGGCCTCTGGGGATAGCGTGAACCCATCCCAACGCCAAGCCCAGCCATCACGACTGACAAGAATCTGTCCTGCGGCAAGGTCTTTAGAAGCGGCTTCTCCGGTGCTGCGATCTTCGACAAGGCCAATTTGCGAGAGCGCTCTTTGCAAAGCCTGTGGCGCTTTTACGGCGCGGTTAAGGGCTTCTATTCCTGCTGGCAGGGCAGGCGGGTTTTGTAAGGAGCCAAGATCGCGCCAATGCATGGCCGCGTTGTTGTCAAGAGAGGCTGATAACGCCTCTCCAAGCGCTACGGCAAAAGCTTTCTCAAGACCCGGCGTGACCGAAACCAGATCAATCAGCTTGTCATTCATGCTTTCATCATGAGCTAACAGTTTTTGAATGGCATCCGCCTCGGCACGCAGCTTTAAGAGAACATTTTCTGTTTCGGTTGCTGCTTGGCGAGCCTCGTTTTGGGCGGTGGCAGCATCATTGCGGGCTTGCTCGGCTTCCTCAACTTGTTGCTTGCGGCGCTCAAGTTCTTTTTCGCAAGCTTCAACAAGCGCCTTTGTCAGGGATAAATCGTGCCGAGAGGCAAGTTCTTTCTTTAGGGAATCGCGTGAGGCCTCAAGGTTGCTTTGACGTGTAAGAAGCGCCTCTTTTTGTTTTTGGAGGTTTTCCATCTCGCGTGTGAGCGCTTGTGCGCGTGCTGTTGCGTCAGCCGCGCGGCTCATCAGATCATTGAGACTATCATCAAGCTTGGTGACTTGCGCTGTTGACTCATCAAGGAGCTTTGTCAAAGAAGGGAGCGTTTCGTCGATCTCTTTTACGCGTGTTTGAAGCTCTGTTCTTTCTCCGCTTAAGCGTGCCAGAGCCTCTTGGCTGTCTTTGTGGTGCGTTTCTTCGCGAGCCAAGTCGTCCTTGGCTTGCGTCATGCGCTGGTTCGTGGCTCTGATATTGGCTTCTGTGCGTTTGGCTTCATCATCAATTTGTTCGCGTGCCAGCGTTAGTTTTTGAACAATTGCTGCGGCTGCGGCTTCAGCTTCGCGCAAAGCGGGAAGCTCGGCGGCAATCTCAGTGCGAGAGGTTGTGCTTTGCGTGACAATAGCCAACAGTTCATTGGCGTGAGATTCTGCGGCTTGCAGGGCTTGGCGTGTATTTGAGGCATTCCCTTCGGCTTCAACCCATTTCAGATGAAGCAACCCAGCTTCGGTTTTGCGAATGTGCTCAGCCAGATTGCGATAACGGCTGGCTTGGCGGACTTGTTGCTTCAGGTTGCGAAGCTGCGTGTCAAGCGTTTGAAGCACATCATCAACGCGGGTCAGGTTTTGCTCGGCACCTTTCAGTTTGAGCTCTGCCTCATGGCGGCGGGCTTGAAGACCCGCTGTGCCTGCGGCTTCTTCAAGGATTTGTCGGCGGTCCTTAGGCTTGGCGCGGATCAGCGCATCAATTTGGCCTTGGCCGACAACGCTCGTCGAGGCTGCGCCTGTTGATTGATCGGCAAAAATAAGCTGTACATCGCGTTGGCGTAAGGGTTTGCCGTTTAGGCGATAGTCCGAACCATTGCTGCGCTCAATCTTTCGCGTGATGAGAAGCTCATCTTCGTTGTTGAACTCTGCCGTTGCCGAGCGATCGCAATTATCCATCGCCAAGGAAACTTCAGCTAGATTTCGTGCCGGACGTGTGGCGGTTCCGGCAAAGATGACATCCTCCATGCCTGCACCACGCATGCGTCGTGCCGAGTTTTCGCCCATAACCCAGCGCAAGGCCTCGACCAGATTTGACTTGCCGCAGCCGTTGGGACCGACAATGCCCGTCAGGCCTGCCCCAATCGGCAGGTCCGTAGCATCAACAAAAGATTTAAACCCATGCAGGTGGAGGCGTGTAAAATGCAAAGCTTTATTCCTATTTTGCCTTTAAAAGTTTATCAATATGCGCTGCAAATTCTTCATAAGAGACGGCCCCTATGAGTTTGTCTTGGCTTTCATTGAAAATGAATGTTGGGGTTGCGGTAATGTCGTATTTCTTAATAGCCTCTGTACGGCGTTCGACAAGGGCATCAAAAATCTTGGAATCATCTTTGCAGGTATTGGCTTTATTCTCTGATAATCCTGCAAGCGTGGCGTATTGGATTAAAACAGTCTCCGGCTTGGGTTGCTGCACCCATGTTTGATAGTTGGAGAAGATTGTCTTCACGAGCGGATAGAATTGCTCGGTCGATACGCAGCGTGTCAGTGCTCCGGCGATGAGGTCATAGCGGTTAGAAGGGAAGTCGCGATAGATGAAGCGCACTTTACCTGTGTCGATATATTCTTTTTGAAGGCGAGGCATGATGTCTGTGTAGAAATGGCTGCAATGCGAGCAGGTAAAGCTGGCATATTCGACAATCGTCACAGGAGCATTAGCGTTGCCAAGAGCAAAATCCGTCAAGGCAGGGGCTGGGGCATTGGCTGTCGCAGCACAAGCAGGAGACAGGGGGAGCGCAAACAGGAGCGCGAGAAGGGCTGATTTTAACGATATTTTTTTCATTTTCCTCACCGAATCAAGACGTTGGTATTATACGAGAGAGAGATGGTAAAACTCAAGCAGACAGAGCACTTTTGGGGGAGCTCTGTGCAGCTTAACCTTAAAGCGGAAAATTTAGTCTTTTTCGTGACTTATAAGGATAGATTCACCTAGTTTATGAAGTATGGATCGCAGTTCTTCATTTTCAAGGGTGGCCATATCTCTTTCAAGTTGGGCGCGGCCCTCTTGAGAGAGCGTTTTTTTGTTGTGCTGTGAAGGGGGCGGCGGCGCGTCGTAATAAGTCTCAAAAAGAATGCGGGTTATGGCCTCATAGCCAAAAAAGCCGTTAATCCGGCTTTTAATTTGCGCGCTGATGAATTGAAATTCCATCGCTAGGCCATGAGGTAGGCGGATGGTAAGGCTTCCTCCGCCGATATTTCCTTTGTTGGCCCATTGTTGATCCTTTTTCTTACCTTTTGGAAACACCACTTTGGCAGGGCTTGTTTTTTGCGCATATTCTTCGCCGACAATCTCACGCCAATGGTCTATAAGGGAGGCATAAAGAGCCCAGTCCTTGCCAATGGCTTTGCGAGCGACTTGATCAATAGGGGCGGCGATGTTTTGCGGTAGTCTCATGGGGGCGAGTTTGTCTGATAAATTACAAAAGAACAAGATGCCTGCATCTCTTTTAAAATGGTATGAGCAATATCACCGCGATTTGCCGTGGCGGGCAGCTCTTGGGGCGCAGCCAAATCCTTATCATGTGTGGCTTTCCGAGATCATGCTTCAGCAAACAATTGTGGTGACGGTCAAGCCTTATTTTGAGAAATTTATCAATCAATGGCCGTGCTTAGAAGATTTAGCTCAAGCAAACATTGAAGATATTTTAAGGTTCTGGGCGGGCTTGGGGTATTATCGGCGCGCGCATCTTCTCCATAAATGTGCTGGGGAAGTGATGGCTTTGCATGGAGGGCGTTTCCCTGAGGACGAGGCGGCCTTGTTGCAGCTTTCTGGTATAGGTCCTTATACGGCGGCGGCGATTACGGCGATCGCATTCGGGAAGAGGGCTAATGTCGTCGATGGCAATGTCGAGCGGGTTATGGCGCGTCTTTTTACTGTGCAGGAAGCTTTGCCTAAAGCCAAGCCGATTCTCAAAAGGCATGCGGCTTCTATGCTGCCTTCAGAGCGCTATGGTGATTATGCGCAGGCATTGATGGATCTGGGGGCTATGATTTGTACGCCACGAAGCCCTAAATGCGATCTTTGTCCATGGAAAAGGATGTGTCAGGCTCATAAAGAGGGTCATGCGGAGGCCTATCCGCATCGTGCGCCTCAAAAGAAAAAACCTCACCGCAAGGCGACAGCTTTTGTCCTTTTAGATCCTAAAGAACGCGTTTTGTTGCGAAAGCGGGACGAAAAGGGGCTGCTCGCGGGAATGACCGCTGTGCCAATGAGTGTATGGGAGGAAGCTCATCGTTTTTCCTTTGATGAGGCGCCCCTAGAGGCTGACTGGCACTGGGTGAAAGGGCGGGTAAGACACGTTTTTACCCATTTTGAGCTTGAGGTGCGCGTTGCAGTTGCGTCTTATAATAGAACGCGTAAAATCAAGGGGAGGTGGGTGGCTAGTTCTGCTCTGGCGGATGAAGCTTTGCCCAGCCTGATGCGTAAGATTTTAAAGCATGCGAAGATTGGAGCATGATACATGGTGATGCGGAAAATTATGATAGCGGCTTTGCTGGGTCTTTCTTTTGTTGTGCCCGTCAAGGATGCGCGTGCAGAGGCCTTTGCCACACTCTCTCTTGAT
>JBFXDW010000078.1:0-7851 GCA_050180745.1 Bdellovibrionales bacterium
GTAAAACGGCTACTTCATCGACGCCTGCTTGCTTGAGGAGCTCAGTTTTATCCGGCAGGGGTGTGAGCAAAAAGGGAGCTTCAGAGACATTAAAGAAGGCATAAGGATGAGGCTCGAATGTCAGAGCTGTGACTGGTAACCCCTCTTTTTCAGCGCGTACGTGCGCGGCCCGCAAAACGGCACCGTGGCCCAGATGGACGCCATCAAAATTGCCGATTGCGACTACACCGCCTTGGTGTTGTGGGGGGGTATTTCCCCAAAATGGACTGGTTTTATTCATAAGATAATTTATCTAACGAGTCTTGAACGGAAAATCTATAGGGATTGGTAAGATGACAGCATCCCTTTGTTTCAATTCTGTTCGTGTTTCACGGCGCCGTAGCTTGAAGGGCTAGGGCTCTGAACTCAGGTAAAGAAAAGGTAAACGGAACGTGGGTAGAGGTAAATCAACAATCAGAAGGAAGATAAAAATCACCCTCCCCTTGCGGGAGGGTCAAGAAATTAAGGCTCCGAAGGAGCTGAAAATTTTTTGGGGAGGGGTTATCTTTCTCCAAATTTGAATTTTTGACCCCTCCCCGAAAATTCTGTGTGCTATCGCACCCAAAATTTTCGACCCTCCCGCAAGGGGAGGGTGATTCAAATAATTTGTTAATCCGAGTTCGGAGCCTTACTTGAAGGGCCTAAATCACAAATAACCTGCCAAAGCTTTATCCATGGGGCGGGGTTTGATTCCTAAATCTGTGATTTGAGGCAGAGAGGTTGCCGTATAATCTGTTTGCCAGAGCCTTATCAAATCCGGCGACAGAGGCGAAAAAGGAAGCCTTGCCACAAGAGCCAATAGTGCCCAAGGAACAGGGATAAGAGTGCGTTTTTTATGTTGTGTGGCCGCAATAAGCTGCAAAAGCTCTTTTTGGGTCAATAAGTCAGAGCCATTAAGCTCAAAAATACAGCCTTTTGTTGCGACTTGCTCCAGACAACATCTCACAGCGCGTGCGACATCCCCTACATAGATAGGCTGCATTTTGGCTTCTCCCCATCCGGCCATTGGTAATAGAGGGGATATCCGCGCTATATCAGCCAAGGGATTTAATGTTCGATCATAGGGGCCATAAATGAGATTGGGCTGCAGAATGGTGCTCTCTGGAAAAAAGGTAGAGACAGCTTTTTCGCCAGCGGCTTTTGTTCTGTGATAGGCTGTTGCAGCTTTCTCGTCTGCGCCATGAGCGGAAATGTGCACGCATGAATGTACGTTTGCTGCTTTGGCGAGGCGGGCAATGCGGGCTGCAAGCTCAACATACAGGACCTTCAATGGGACCGCTTTGGTCTGTTGCAGGGACCCAATTAGATTGACAACAGCATCAGCGCCTTTCATCAATGTTGCCAGCCCTGCATCACTTGGCGCATCCGCATATAAGGGGACAATTTGCCCTGTCGTTCCATAGGGTTTTAGCTCTTTGGTTTTTTCAAGATTGCGCGTTGGAATCCGGATCTGCCAGCCAGCTTGCGCTAGTTCTTGAGTAACGGCACGGCCAACCATGCCGCTACCACCAAACAGGACTGCTATGGGGCGATTTTCTCTCATGCTGCTTGGCACTCCAAATGACGATAGAGAGTCGCAATATCGCCTGCAAAGGTGGTTACGCGATCCCAATCAGTATAGTCGATTTTGCTCTTCATGTCTGTGGGGCCGCGTGTAATCGTCATGATTAGGCGAATCGCCAAGCGGTCCCAGAGAGGGTATTTAGCATAATCCAGCTCACCACCAAACACAGCGCCCAGAATAGGACTAAACTTGTTTCGTTTTATCCACTTTTTGAAATAGGGGTTTGTCAAAGGCTCTTTCTTCTCCGGCTTTCTTGCCGTCAGATTGATCGAGGCCATGACAAGCGGCCTTTTGTCTATAATTTTTTTATGGTCTCGCAAATAGCGTGTTACAGCAGGTAAATGGAATCCATACCGAATTGGTGCTATCGCGAAAATGACATGCGCTTCTTCTAACAGAAAGGGCTCAGGTTTTTCCGTGGCCAGATCAAAAGACAGGACGGGAACGCCATGTTTGCTGAGCTGGTGACTCATAAAACGAACGATATTCCGTGTATGGCCATGATGAGACGCGTAAAGTAAAAGAAGAGGGGCGTTCATGGGAGGGCTCTTTCACGCTTCATGTAAGCGAGCGCATCCAAGGCTCCTTGCAGGATATAGGCGGCGGCGGTTTTGTCTATGACTTCACTACGGCGCTGGCGAGACATATCATCTTCGATCAAGATGCGTGTGACGGCTGTGGTGGATAAGCGTTCATCCCAAAACGCGATAGGAAGCTCCGCTAAAGGGGCTTCACCTTGGCGTAGATTAGCTGCAAAGGTCCGCACCGATTGGGCTGAGGAGCCTTCAGTGCCATCCATGTTTTTGGGTAGGCCCATGACAATCCCGCCTATATTGCGGGTCAGGACGATTTCATGCAGGGAAGTAAGGACTTCCGTCCATTTGCTTCGCGTGATGTTTTTGAGCGGTGAGGCTACCATACCCGCTGGATCGGCAATAGCCACGCCGATGGTCTTTTTGCCGGGGTCAATTCCGAGCAAACAAGAATTCGTTTTCATTAAATCAGGCAGGTCTGAAAGCTTGCAGATAGGCATATGAAGATGATAGCTTAACGGAGGCTTTTTGTCCCCCCTTTCTTTTAGGAGTTAAATAGTAACCACAATGCCTATTGATATTGAAACCGCACGCCGTATTGCGCGCTTGGCCCGTATAGATATTCCGCCTCAGGAATTAGAAGCTGTTGCTGGGGACTTGAATAAAATTATCGACTGGGTTGGTCAGCTTGATGAGGTCGATGTAACAGGAATTGAGCCTTTAGCGAATGTTAATGACGGCTCTTTGGGCTGGCGCGAGAATGATGTTGTTACCGATGGTAATAAGGCCAAAGATATTTTGGCTAACGCTCCTTCTCAGACGGCAGATTATTTTACCGTTCCCAAGGTTATTGAATAGGATTACCAGATAAATGACAAAGCTGACTGAACTTACGATTGCGCAAGCGCTGAAGGGCTATAAAGCCAAGGAATTTTCTGTTCAAGAGGTTGTAAAAGACCATATCGAAGCTGCTACAAAAGGCCAAAAAGAAACAAACGCCTTTATCGTGACAACGTTCGATCAAGCAGCGGAAGAGGCAAAGGCTTCTGATGCGCGTTATGCTGCCGGACAAGCAGGGCCTCTAGAGGGCGTTCCGATTGCGATGAAGGATCTTTACTGTACCAAGGGAGTCCAAACGACAGCGGCCAGCAAGATTTTGGAAGGTTTTATTCCTGCCTATGAATCAACCGTGTCACAAAAGCTAAAAGATGCGGGGACTATATCTCTGGGTAAGGCGAATTTGGATGAGTTTGCTATGGGCTCCTCTAATACGACATCTGGCTATGGCAACGTCATCAGCCCATGGTCGGGGCCGGAACCTTCTAAGGCAGAGCGCAAGCTTGTACCGGGAGGTTCCTCGGGCGGTAGTGCGGCGGCTGTCGCTGGTCGTTTTGCTATGGCAGCTACGGGTACAGATACGGGTGGATCCATTCGTCAGCCTTCTTCTGTTTCTGGTATTGTTGGGATTAAACCTACCTATGGGCGGTGCTCACGCTATGGGATTATCGCTTATGCCTCCTCGCTCGATCAGGCAGGGCCTATCGCGCGTAGCGTTGAAGATACGGCGCTTATGTTGCAAGCCATGGCGGGATATGATCCTCAAGATTCGACTTCTGTTAATGTTGAGGTTCCCGATTATGCGGCATCTCTTGGTCAATCGGTCAAGGGGTTGAAAGTCGGGATTCCGCGTGAATATCGCATTGATGGTTTGCCAGAAGAAACCGTTGCTTTCTGGGACAAGGGTGCAGAGATTTTGCGTGATGCGGGTGCAGAAGTGATTGATATCTCTCTGCCTCATACGAAATATGCTTTGCCGACCTATTACATTATTGCTCCGGCAGAAGCATCATCGAATCTTGCGCGCTATGACGGGGTCCGTTTTGGCCAACGTAAAGGCGGCGAGAGCTTGATTGATATGTATGAAAAAACGCGAGGGAGCGGTTTTGGAGCCGAAGTTCGCCGCCGGATTATGATGGGAACTTATGTGCTTTCGGCTGGGTACTATGACGCTTATTACTTAAAAGCTCAAAAGGTACGGCGTTGCATTCGGAATGATTTTGAAAATGCTTTCAATTCTTGCGATGTTGTTTTAACACCAACGGCGACATCTCCTGCTTTTGCGATTGGTGAGAATGAAGACGATCCGATTCAAATGTATTTGAATGATGTTTTCACGGTGACGCTCAATCTGGCGGGATTGCCAGGGATTTCTGTGCCGATCGGTCTTGGTGAGAGTGGTTTGCCTTTGGGTCTGCAACTTATTGGGCGTGCGTTTGATGAGCCAACTCTTTTCAAAGCGGCTTCAGCTTTAGAGGCTGGTGCGTGTTTTGATGGGAAGCCGCCGTTTATGCCGTAGAGTGTATAAACTTTCTAGAACAGGACTTTACTTATTATGCGGCCTCTTATTCTTACGAATGCCTATCGTCGGCCTAAGGCAACGCTCCGTCTTTATGGAGTTCGTACCAGCGCTAAACAAAAGGTTTATGCAACACTTGATCAAGTCGTTGATGTGATCAATGGTCCCATGGGAGGAAGTCCTATATTGCTTCCAACAATCCATGATGAGGATACTGTTGAAGCGCTTTTGCCTTATGTTGACGGCATTTTTCTGCCTGGGTCCTTTACGAACATTCACCCTTCTAATTACGGGAAAGAGCCTAAAGAAGAGCCTCAGATTTTTGATTCTGATCATGACCGTACGGATCTTTTTCTAATTAAAAAAGCGCGTGAATATGGATTGCCCTTTTTAGGCGTATGTCGCGCTATGCAGGCCATGAATGTTGCGTTTGGCGGTACGTTGCATCAAGACATCACAAAGGTGTGCAGCGAAAACCACATGTGCAGCAAACCTAATATGGGCACGGTTGAGTCTCCAAGATTCATGCACAAGATTTATGTTGCACCAAAATCTGCGTTAGCGGATTTGGTGGGGGAGCCAGATATTTTGGTCAACAGCATTCATGAACAAGCCGTAGATAAGCTTGGGGACGGTCTTGTTGCGCAAGGCTGGACAGAAGACGGCCTGATTGAGGCTGTTCATTGGCGGGGGAGCCCGTCTTTCTTTTTTGGTCTTCAATGGCATCCTGAATATATGCCACAAAATGTTGTCTCACAAAAAATATTTGCGGCGTATAAGCAGGCTGTCATGGAACATTTTGAAGAGCGGACCCGTTCTTTACCTTCCGCAGAGCGCCGTTGTTCGTAGTGCTGTTTATAAACAAAGATGAGAGTGATGGGTTTTCTTTTAGGACATTTCCAGCTGTTTTAAAGATTGTTGTGTGAATTTTGATTTAACAGCTACATTCAAAGCGTGCCATACGTTGGGGGCAAGGAATTTCTTTGCTTGTTCTCTTGGAATACCAAGATGGACCATTTCCGTCAGGAAATAGTTGATCATTTTTTTTAGTTTTGGCGGTTGTGCCTTCATATGAGGAGCGATTAGCGTTCCTTCGTGTTTTATTAGACATAACGGGGCGGCTTTAATCCCTGCGGTTTTGAGAATTTCAAAACATGTTTTTTGCCATGAGCGTTCAATTTGCTCCTTACTTGGTATGCCGACTTCTGTTTTCGTTGAAACACGAACATCAATATCTTCTGGGGAAGAAGATGGGGCTGTTAGGGCTTTAAGAAAATGATCCGTGAGAACCTTGTTTTGTTCTGGTGATTTAGATATGTCCCTTATAAAAAGATGAATGAGTGAGACATAGCGTTTATTCAACCCAAATAAATTTTCAGGTTTCCTGAAAGCCAATCTAATGGGTCCTCCCTCTATAAGTCTTGATTCTTCGCTTTCTGAAAAAGCTTGTAATTGGTTTATAAAGTCTTCTTCATCATTAAATAATGGGCTTTCTTCACCATATTTGTTTATGCAGAAAATTTTATATAAAGCCGTTTTTCCTACGCCTCTAACCCTATCAGGCCTTTTGTATGGTCTGGCATCGGGATTATGGGCGCGAAGAACATCATCTGCCCGATTATAAAAACGAGCTAAATGGACCTCCAGATTTTCAATACCTTCAATTTGTTTCAAACGTTCTTCTACAAAATCACAGATCATATTAATTCGTTTAGGGAGAAGAGGCCTGAAATGAATATTTGAAGGCCCCATGCACCCACGGTTAAATCTATCATCAGATAGGCCGTAATTTATTACTGGGTGTCTTTCTCTGATCGCCTTTGCTAGAGCTTCGGCTGATTCTACAAGATGCTCTCCGTGTTCTCCAAAGGGTTTTACTGTTAACCACCATCCAAGAGTTTGATCATCTGGATAAGTCTCTTTTATTAGGCGTTTATAAAGGGGATAGAAAATATCCGATGCATATTTTGCAGGAACGGCCCTTTCTTTTACAGTTGTCTCCACTGTTCTTTGAAGCAACCGGAGGACATCAAGAGCTAATATCGTCTCTTTTTTCTTAGAGAAGGCTTTATATAAGCACATTTCGATAGCTTTTTGGGTTCTCTTCCTTTCACCTTTACGGATATAAGGGGCCATCATCTTGGCAAGAGTATAAATGTTTTTTACAAAGGGGGCTCCCGTTCTGGCAAATTCTGCTCGGAAAAGGAAAATGTAAATATCTGCAAATTGGGGTTTTATGTCCTTAAGAATCTCTCTTGTATCATCATAAATAAAGTTCGTGGCAGCTTCTGCCCCCTTCATTACTTCATAAATCTGATTCAAATAGGATTCTGCAGAACTCTGTTGAGGCTTTGTTGCTTGGGATGGCTTTGAATCTTTCGTTCCATTCAATTTCTTTGTGACAGCGTTTAAAAGGGTTAGGTGCTGAACGGGGGTAGGTCCCTGTCCTGAGGAAAGGCATTCTTCAAGAGCGCCTATTTTTATAGGAGAACTGTCTCCACCGAGGGCATCATATAACGCAGAGATATCTTCAAACAGAGGGTTGTTGCTTAATACAGGGGATAAGAGTGCTGCGCCATATTGGCTTAGAGGGAGTATATTTGCCACGGTAAATGCTTTCTACTTTTTTGCGGTTATTATCAAAATAGAAAAGCATTTTGCAGAAAGACATATTTCTTTCAACATATAGAAAATAGTTTCAAGAGAGAAAAAAGAAAGATTTTCCCATTAACCATAAACCCCTATTTTCGCGGACCCGTTTTTCCTTATCACGTATCAATGTTTGTGGCGTTGAGGGCGTTCTCAATGATAAAATCACGACGAGGTTCGACTACATCTCCCATGAGGGTTGAGAATATTTGTTCCGCCTCATCTGCCTGATCAATTGTAACGCGCAAGAGCGTGCGGTCGTCAGGATTTAGCGTTGTTTCCCAAAGCTGGTCAGGGTTCATCTCACCCAAGCCTTTATAGCGTTGGATGGATAGATTTTGTTTACCTTCCTTAAGGATCGCTTCAAAGAGAGCTACAGGACCCGCGATTTCCAGAGGTTCCTTATCCTTAAACGTTATTTGCGCGGGAGTTTTGAAATAATCTTGGAGTTGTGTCGTTGTGGAATCGAGGTAACGCGCATCGCTTGATTGCAGGACATAAGGGTCCAGCGTATAGCGCGCCGTTACGCCACGATAATTCTGTGTAAAAAGAATGCCGCCTTGTGGCGCTTTGCTGCCTGTCCATCCCCGTTTTTGTGGAGGCAAGACACTGTTAAGGCGGTTTGCAACATGTTCAGAAGCAGCCTCGCTCTTGAGCTCATCACTTAGAACATCAGGATTTAAAACACCCGCAATTGCGGCTTGTTCAAC
>JBFXDW010000079.1:0-7803 GCA_050180745.1 Bdellovibrionales bacterium
AATGCCATGTTAACCTTCCTGCGTGACGAAGTGCCCAAAAACTGGCAAAAATACTGCGATTCCGTTACGGATAACTTCCGCGTCATCTCACCCAAGGATTTTCGGGTTTTGGCGTGAACGGGGTATAACATAACAACGCAAGGTGCTAATGAAGGAAAAAGCACGAACGCGACAGTTCTGGTTCTGGCTGATACGGCCCAGAAGATTGGCGAGATCGTCAAAATGATCCAACAAGTTGCGTCACAGACGAATTTGTTGGCGCTTAATGCGACGATTGAGGCTGCGCGGGCAGGCGATGCAGGAAAAGGCTTTGCTGTTGTTGCTTCCGAGGTGAAAATGCTGGCAACGCAAACGGACAAAGCGACCCTGGATATTGAGCAGCAAATTAATACTGTGCAAACAGAAACCTCGACAGCTGTAGCGGCCATTGCCAAGATTTGTTCTACGTTGGAAGAGATCAAAGATATTTCGACGACGATTTCGGCTTCTATCGAGGAACAATCTTCGGCGACGAAAGAGATATCTCACAATGTTCAGGAAGCGGCGCAAGGTACGGCGGTCGTTTCAAGCAATGTCACTGGCCTAACCGAACGGTCAAGGGAAACTGGACTGTCTGCGGGGCAAATGTATGATGCGGCGACAGACCTCGCTCAGCAGGGAGTAACATTGCGCAACGAGGTCAGGAAGTTCCTTGTTAAGATGCGGAGTTTGGAGGCTGGAGCGCAGGCTGCCGTTGAAATGGCCAAGGGTGATCATATTGGATTTAGGGACAAGATAGGAGAGGTTCTGGCTGGCAAGAGGCGGATGAGTGCGGCTAAATTGTCAACGCATACGACGTGTCGTTTTGGTGAGTGGTATGGGGGCGTTCAGGATCCTGAAATCCAAAAGGATCCGGCATTCAAGAATCTGTTAGAACCTCACAAAAGGGTTCATGATTTAGGGAAACAGGTTCTGACATGTCTTGAGAAGGGAGACAGGAAAGAGGCCGAGGCCCTCTTTAAGAAACTGGAAGCTGCTTCGGAAGACGTTCTGTCATTGGTCGATCAGCTTGGCAAGAATGTAGCTGAAAGAGAGCGGGCCTTGATGGAAGGGTGAGGAGAATAGCCCTTTAAACAATAAAGGTTAATATGGGGGCTTGGGTGCACTTCTTAAGAGTTAGGACTGATCTTGGGTTTCTCCTGTTGTGAAAATGATTTTTCGTTTCGCAGGGGTGTTGACTCTTATCAGGCTTTGCTTATACTGCGCGCCTCGGCCTCCTTTTCTTGCGGGGAGTGCCGCGCTTTGTCTTGTGTCAAGATATTGATTCGCTTTTCTAGGCCTAACTCTCCTCCTTTCGGGGTGGCGAGGCGGCCTTTTATCAGGAGAAAGCGATTTAATTGCAAGATTTTGGTGATCGCTTTTTGTTGGTTCTTTGCCAGAAAAAGCGGTTTTTTTGGACTGGGAGCTTCCTCACTATTATTGGGGGCGTTCGGACCGGTCGTGTCAGTCGATAGGAGAGCCAAAGTGGCCCGTATTGCAGGTGTTAACATTCCAGTTGGAAAACCTATACACATCGCGTTGCGTTACATTCATGGGATTGGTCCCGCTAAGTCAGCGCAAATCTGTGAACGCACAGGGATTGATCCCGCAAAGCGCGTTAATGAACTAACCGAATCTGAAATCTTAAAAATTCGCGAAGATATTGATGCTCATTGCAAGGTAGAAGGTGACCTTCGCCGTGAAGTTTCAATGAACATTAAGCGTCTGATGGATCTTGGTTCTTATCGCGGTCTTCGTCATCGTAAGGGCTTGCCTGTTCGTGGGCAACGGACCCACACCAATGCGCGTACGCGCAAAGGTCCGGCTAAGGCGATCGCTGGTAAGAAGAAGGTAGCTCGTTAGGCTGTCTTGTTTCGGGCTAGGGCGAAGAAGGAATATGATTTTCTCATCGCTCTGGCATACAATAATCATGGTGTCGATAATTCTTAGGGCACCCCAAAGAATAAGGTGGAGTCAGATATGGCTGCGAAAGATCAAAAAGGTAAGGCGGGGCGTGTTCGCCGGAGAGAGCGGAAAAACATCGTTAGTGGTGTGGCTCATGTTAACGCGACATTCAATAACACAATTATAACGATTGCTGATTCGCAAGGGAATACAATCTCTTGGTCGTCTGCGGGGATGATGGGCTTTAAAGGCTCTCGGAAATCCACGCCTTATGCGGCGCAGATGGCTGCTGAGGATGCTGGTCGCAAGGCGATGGAACATGGTGTGCGCACTGTGGAAGTTGAGGTCAAGGGGCCTGGCTCAGGTCGTGAATCGGCTTTGCGTGCGCTTCAAACAGTAGGATTTAATGTGACGATGATCCGTGATGTGACGCCGATTCCTCATAATGGGGTGCGTCCACGTAAGAAGCGCCGCGTTTAATAGTATTTTTGATGCGAGAGCTTGTCTCTCGCATCATCTTGTTTTCTTTTTCTCAACTAAATGAGGTTGATCCCGTGTTACAAAAAAATTGGCAATCGCTCATTCAAGCTAGTAAGCAACTTCAAGATTCCAGCAATTCTGCGTCCCATGCTACTCTTGTGGTTGAACCGCTTGAAAGAGGTTTTGGCAATACGCTCGGTAATGCTTTGCGCCGCGTGTTGCTCTCTTCACTGCAAGGGGCTGCGGTGACGGCTATCCAGATTGAAGGGGTGCTTCATGAGTTCTCTTCAGTGCCGGGGGTACGGGAAGATGTTACCGACATTATTTTGAACATTAAGACGCTGGCTCTTAAAATGCATACGGAAGGTCCTCGGAAGATTCGCCTTCATGCTGAAGGGCCAGGGGAAGTTCGTGCTTCGCAAATTGAGACGGGCAGTGATATTGAAATCATGAATCCTGATCTTGTTATTTGCAACCTTGACCGTGATGCTCAATTGAATATGGAGCTGACCGTAGAAATGGGGAAGGGCTATGTTCCTGCTTCAGCAAGTCGCAAGGAAGATACACCGATTGGTCTTATTCCGATTGATGCGCTTTTCAGCCCTGTACGGAAAGTTGCTTATAAGATTGAGAACAGCCGCGTTGGTCAAGTTACGGACTACGACAAGCTGTCTTTGGTTGTGGATACGGATGCTTCGGTTACGCCAGAAGATGCGATTGCGGTAGCGGCGCGTATTTTGCAAGACCAGCTTCAACTTTTCATCAATTTTGAAGAGCCTCGTCCGGCACAAGCACAAGAGCAAGAAGCCGGTGAGCTGCCCTTTAACCGCAATCTGTTGAAGAAGGTGGATGAGCTTGAGTTGTCTGTTCGTTCGGCTAATTGCCTGAAGAACGATAACATCGTTTACATTGGCGATCTGGTCCAAAAGACGGAGAGCGAAATGCTTCGCACACCGAACTTTGGTCGGAAGAGCTTAAACGAGATCAAAGAAGTTCTGCAACAAATGGGGCTTGGTCTTGGGATGCAAATCCTCGACTGGCCGCCTGAGAATATAGAGGACTTGGCTCGTAAACTCGAAGAGCCGTTTTAATTCTGCGCTCTTTGGTCTGCAAACGAAGCGTTTCTGCGCTTCCGCTGCTCAGGTGCCTTTTTGTACATTCCGCTGCGGTTCTCGAAACGCTTCGTTTTCGACTCAAATATCGCAGAATGAAGCGATAGGCTCGACAAAAAGGGAATGTTACTTAGAAGAAAGTGCCAATTCTGATCCGTCAGGTTGGGGCTTAATGAAATCGCTTTCCTGCAAGAGGGGCTAGGTGGCCGCTCAACAGGGGGCAAGCTATAAGAAAGGAAATGTCGCTATGCGTCACAATATGTCTGGTCGTAAATTGAATAGAACCTCGTCTCACCGTAAGGCGATGTTTGCTAACATGGCTGCTGCGCTGATTAAGCATGAGCAAATTAAAACAACACTTCCTAAGGCAAAGGATCTTCGTCCGATTGTTGAGAAGCTGATTACATTTAGCAAAAAAGGTGGTTTAGCTGATCGTCGTCGGGCGATTTCGATCATCCGTGATAAAGAGATGGTTGCAAAGCTGTTTGATACCTTAGCGGCGCGTTACAAGGACCGCAATGGTGGTTATACGCGCGTTCTGAAAGCAGGGGTGCGCTATGGCGATGCGGCTCCAATGGCGATTATTGAGTTCGTTGACCGCGATGAGGCGGCTAAAGGACAAAACAGCGGTCCTGTAGAGATAAAGGACGAAGCACCTGAAGAAGCCGTTGAAGCAACGGAGGAAACAGCGTAAGCTAACTTCCCATTCCATCTAATCGAAAAGGAGCCTTTATGATGACGCAGAAAATCGTGAAGGCTCTTTTTTTGTGCCTTTTTCTTGTCGCTCTGGTGGGCGGCCTTGTGGCATGCTCACCTGCCTCACGCTGTTGTGAGGACACATACCGGACGAAGTCCGGCCAACTTATTTATCTTGAAGATGATATGCAATCTTGTGAGCGCTCTTGTAATGCCGCCTACGACCGTTGTGGTGAGAGTATGGCGGCTCGATCTCCTGTCGGTAATGGCCAGATGACGGGCATTTTTGGAGGAGAAGCCGACTGCCGCGACTCTCTGCGCTCTTGCTTGAAAGATTGTAAGGCTCCTTAATGTCTGCTGCGCTCGTTAAGCCTAATCACAAGATTGGTATTCTTGTTGCGATCCTGACTTGTATCGTATTTGGTGTTTATCCCGCAGCGATACGTGCGGCTTATGCTGATGGGGCGAATGTTGTCTTTATTCTTTGGCTTACAATGTTTACGCGAGCCTTTATGCTTAGTACATTTGCTCTTTTGAAGCGCAGAGCCTTAATGGCTGATAAAACTCATCGTCGAGAGACTCTGTTGGCTGGCTTTTGGCAAGCTGTTTCTGTGACGGGAGTGCTCGGCGGCGTGGCATTTATTCCGGGGCCTGTGGTTCTTATTATTCTGTTTTCCCATACCCTGATGCTGTTATTCTTCATGGCGTTCCGTGGGGAAATCAAGCTTGACGCGGTCACTTTTCTGACAACGCTCTTGGCCCTATTGGGGCTGACGATGGTGATGGATATCTGGCACGTTCAGTCCGTGAATAATTTGACGGGCTTTGCGCTCGCTTTTATGGCGGCGATAGCGACAGTCTGCCGCCTATACATTTTCGGGAAACAGACAGAAAAACGAAATCCGGCTGTTGTTGGAGCGGAAGTCTTTATCGTGGCCTTTTTGTTTCTGTTGCTCTTAGGCTTTTGGAAACTTCCTGTCATGCCGCAAACATTAGCTGGATGGGGCTGGTCCTCTATGGCAGCCTTGTCCTTGGGGAGTGGCAGCTTTGGCATGTTTTATGGGGTTGCTCTTTTAGGCTCGTTCAAGTGGAGCCTCTTTGCGAAGGTTGAACCCATCTTTACTGCGCTTTTTTCAATCTGGTTTTTGGGAGAAACACTGAAAACCTCCCAATATGTCGGCATGGCCGTTGTGATAGGAAGCCTGATTGCCTATCAGCTTTTGACACATAGAAAAAAGGAAGCGTAAGAGCTTCCTTTTTGTCATTTGTCTGCTAACGACAGCAACACCCGCCGCAACAACATTTATGAGGCTCTTCTTCTTCCTCACGGGGATGGTCAAGATTTGATAAGAAGCGTGCCCTGCCTGATTTGATATCTTCAAGAGTCTTTTCAACGTGATCGCTAAAGACATATTCCGCAGGGCGGACATTGCTCATGTCGAGCTCTGGGGCCATAGGGCCTTCGGTGCGCGGACCGCGTAAGGCGACAATCAGAGATTTCAGCGGATGCCTGATGGCATCTTCTGCGGCTGAAGGTTCGTATCCACAATGGACCATACAATCATTGCATTTGGCATAACGGCCTGTGCCGTATTTATCCCACTGAGTGTCTTCCATGAGCTCTTTATAGGTTTCCGCATAGCCTTCACCGACCAAGTAACAGGGGCGCTGCCAGCCGAAAATGCTATAGCAGGGTGTTCCCCATGGCGTGCACTCGTAAGTTTGGTTACCTGCCAGAAAGTCCAAGAACAATGAAGACTGACTAAAACGCCATTTGGGTTTGCCTTGTTTGACGCGTTCTTTGCCCAGTTTGAACAGTTCGCGGAAGAGGTTTTTGGTGTTGGTTCGGTTCAAGAAGTGATCTTGATCCGCCGCGCGTTCATAGGCATATCCCGGAGATATGGTGACAGAGCTAATTCCAAGTTCCATCATATAATCAAGAAAATTAGCTGTGCGTTCCGGAACAGCATTTTGGAACAGCGTTGTGTTGATATTGACGTTAAAGCCTCGCGAGAGCGCGTTTTTAATGGCACGCTCGGCTATTTCATAAACGCCTTGCTTATTCACGGCGCGATCATGATCTTCGCGCAAGCCATCAAGATGGATTTGAAATGTGAAGTAGGGTGATGGCTCATAGTCACTCATCTTCTTATCAAGCAACAAGGCGTTGGTGCAGAGATAGACGTGTCGTTTTTGTGCAATCAGCCCTCGTACGATTTGTGGCATCTCGCGATGGATCAGAGGTTCGCCCCCCGGAATAGACACGATCGGAGCGCCACATTCTTCGGCGGCGGCAAGGCAGTCTTCAACGGATAGGCGTTGATTGAGAATCTCTGGCGGGTAGTCGATTTTACCGCATCCCGGACAAGCTAGGTTGCAACGGAACAAAGGCTCTAGCATCAGGACAAGCGGATAGCGTTTGTTGCCTGTGAGACGTTGTTTCATCATGTAAAGGGCGACATCAACGATTTGACGTAAAGGAACTGACATGGTTGCTACCTCATTTCAAAATCTAAAAAACGGGATGCCAGCCTTCGCTGGCATGACGGAGATGTTGTTAACGTTCAGGAGAGAAATGTAGAAGGAATCTCCCCTGATCCTGAATGCTGAATCCTAATCTTCGTGCCGTGGTTCGGCTTTCGTCAATGAAAGAGGGAGGCGGAAATGGACGTTTTCTTTGACGCCTTCATTCACGGATACATCTTCGACGTCAGCAATTTCTTTCAGGCGTTCAATCAAGCCTTCAATTAAATCTTCTGGTGCTGATGCTCCAGCCGTAATGCCGACAACATTTTTTCCTTTGACCCATTCTGGATCAAGTTGACTTTCATCCTCGATAAGATAAGAGGGCACGCCCACTTCCTCAGCCCGTTCACGTAAGCGCGAGGAGTTAGAGCTGTTTCGTGCACCGATAACCAATACCACATCAACCTGCTTAGCCAAATCCTGTACGGCGGCTTGGCGGTTTTGTGTGGCATAGCAAATATCGCGGATTGTCGGGCCGACAATGTTGGGGAAGCGCGATTTGAGTGCATCAACCACGTCTTTTGTGTCATCAACGCTCAATGTCGTTTGCGTGATGTAGGCTAACTTATCTGGATCTTTGACTTCAATCTTTTGAACATCTTCAATCGTTGAGATGAGATGAACTTTTCCTGGAATACGGCCTAAGGTCCCTTCGATTTCAGGATGGCCTTCGTGGCCGACCATAATAATCTCACGATTGTTTTTGGCTTAGCGTTGGCCTTCGGTATGCACCTTTGAGACGAGAGGACAGGTTGCGTCAATAACGGTCAGTCCACGCTCGCGTGCATGATTTTCAACAGATTCAGAAACGCCATGCGCACTAAAAATAATAACAGCGCCCTCAGGAACCTCATCGGTTTCTTCGACAAAAACTACGCCTTTGTCGGCAAGACGATTCACAACATGGCGGTTATGGACGATCTCATGGCGGACATAAATGGGGGGGCCAAATTTCTCCAGCGCCATTTCTACGATTTCTATTGCGCGTTCGACGCCTGCGCAAATGCCGCGCGGCTGTGCCAGAAGTACCTTCATTATCATTCCTTTGAATTCTTATCTCGAAGCG
>JBFXDW010000080.1:0-7800 GCA_050180745.1 Bdellovibrionales bacterium
TAACTGTGTTTGCGGTTGTTCTTTTTGTCGGCTATACTCTGTACATCAAAAAATGGGCAGGTGCGGGCGATATCAAACTAATCGCTGTCATCAGCTTATGGGCAGGTCCGCATTTATGGGCTCCCTTTCTCTTTATCGTCGCCATTTCCGGTGGTTTGTTCTCTGTCGTCATCGGGATATTGGCCTTTCTGAAACAACAGAAAACCAAGCCCGAAGGAAAACATGCATGGACTAAAACGCCTATCCCCTATGGGGTTGCCATTACTGTTGGGGGTCTTTGCACGCTCACTCTTCTTTCCCACCCTGAGCTTTTACCTCAGGTTTAACGGAAGGTTACGCCATGTCTCCTCGTAAAATCCTTTTGCTATTAGTTGCACTGATGGTGGGTGTTGGCACGATGTTCATCGCGCGCGGCTCTCTTCAGAATGCGCGGAATACCGCTCAGGTAGAATCCGTTGAACCCGTCACCGTAGAGATTCTGGTCGCTGCCAGCAATCTTCCTTCTGGAAAAATGATTAAGGCCACTGACCTTGAATGGAAGACTTGGCCGAAAGAAAATACGGGTGATTACGCAGTGAAAGGCAATGTCACAAAGGATTTATATGTGGGTAACGTCGTCCGCTATGGCATGAGCGAAGGAGAACCAATCCTACCAGGTCGTGTCGTCAAACCTGGAGAACAAGGGTTTATGGCAGCTGCATTGTCTCCAGGCATGCGGGCCATGTCGATCGCTGTTACACCTACTAGCGGCGTTGCTGGCTTTATCTTCCCAGGTGACCGTGTTGATGTCATCGTCACGCACGAAATTGGCCGTGGCAGAGAACTTGAAAACGGCTCACGCAAAGTCAGCGAAACGATGCTGAGCAACATCCGCGTTCTTGCACTAGATCAACAAATGGGAGACGATGTTAAAGAGCCCAAAGTCGCCCAGATTGTCACCCTTGAAGTCACGCCCAAACAAGCTGAAAGCCTAACCCTTGCTGGACAGCTCGGCATAATCGCGCTCTCCTTACGTAGTATTGCCAGCGGTGAAGGCCCTGAACCCAAACATGAACTTACATGGGACAGCGACATCAGCCAGGTCCTGCCTCGTCCTGCCAATCGGACAGGAGCCGTCCAAAGAATTAAAATTATTCGTGGCCAAGAAAGCACCGAAGCCGTCTATGATTTGACTGCACCAGAAGGAAATGATTTGACCCTGCCAGAAGGAAATCTTGAATGAATATGTGCCGTTCCTTTTTGCTGATTCTTATGCTGCTTCTTGCGGTATCCCCTCTGTATGCCGCCAGAAACGAGATCATTGATATTGCCACCAACAAAAGCGCTGTAGTAGAACTTGGAATCCCTGCAGCCACCGTCTTTATCGCCAATCCAGAGATTGCCGACGTTCAGGTTGTCACACCAACGCGCATTATGGTGATGGGCAAAAAGATAGGGGAGACGACGCTTTTAATCAGTGACGATCTAGGCCATGAACTGGCGAATCGCACTATTGTCGTTTCCACCAACATTGCCGAGCTTAAACGTGCGATTAAAGAAATCGCGCCAGATGATGATATTACGGCTAAAGCTGTTCCCAATGGCGTTGTTTTATCGGGTTATGCCGACGATGCCACAACGCTTGAAATGGTGCGGCGCGTAGCCACACGCTATGTACCCGTACAAGACGGCGACATCATTAACAACGTCAAACTGCATGCCAACAATCAAATCCAAATCCAAGTCCGGTTTGCCGAGGTATCACGTGACGTAGATAAACGCTTTGGAATTAACTGGGAGACCTTTATAGACGCAGGCGCGCTTATGTTCGGGGTTGCCTCGGGCGAAGCCATCAGCGCCGTCACAGCAGGATCTCTCTCTCGCACCTCTGTTGGTGATTTGACGAATGACTCGCTCGGGTTTAGTTATTCTGGTCGCAATGGAAATGTGAATGGCATCATTGACGCCCTAGCCAAAAATGGCCTCGTGACAATTCTGGCAGAACCGACACTCACAGCCATGTCGGGCGAAACCGCAAGCTTTTTAGCAGGCGGAGAGTTTCCTGTTCCGATTCCGCAAGGCGAGAACATCTCGATCGAATGGAAACAATATGGTGTCTCTCTTGCCTTTACGCCGACAATCTTAGGGAATGATCGGATCAACCTCCACGTCCGCCCTGAGGTCAGTCAGCTCTCCGATATAGGCTCCGTCACACTGGACAGCATCGAGATTCCCTCGCTGACTACGCGCCGTGCTGAAACCACCGTAGAGCTTGCCAGCGGCCAAAGCTTTGCTATTGCAGGATTGCTGAATAACAACAAAACACAATCCATCAACAAATTTCCGTTTCTTGGCGATGTTCCTATCTTAGGAGCCCTGTTCCGCTCAACACGCTATCAGAATAGCGAAAGTGAGCTCGTGATTATCATCACGCCGTATCTCGTTAAGCCAACAACGCAAGAGAAATTAGCTCTGCCGACGGATGGGTATAAACACCCTACAGATGCCGAGCGCCTTCTCCTTAACAGAACCACGAGCCATCTTGACAGCGTCCGCCCGATGAGTGGATCCTCCCGCGCTGTCGAAATTGAAGATATCGAAGAGCAATTCATAGACCTCCCCCCCCAACCTCACGCAGTTCCCGTTATTCCGGATACGCCATTTGAGGAGAAGAAAACTGTTGCACCTAAGATAACTCTGCCCGCTCAAACCAACATGCCTACCAAGGCCCCACCGCACAGCGCCTTACGTAAAACCGCTAAAGATGTCCCCGCACCCAAAGCAGCTACAGAACAAAGAATAAAGGTTACGCCAGAACTCGTAAAAACCATACGTCTTCCATCAACGCCTATTCCTGCAGCACCAGTTTCTAAAGAGCCCGCCCCCTTTGGCGCTGGCGGCTTTATTATGGAGTAATGTGGTATGAAACACTCTCTTTTATTCCTCGCAACAGCCTCGATTCTTCTATCGGCATGTACTGACACGATGCCTGATTATCGTATTAAGATTGTTCATGATTCTGACAAGACAATCGCTGTACCTGCGCCATGTAGAAGCTGGGAAGAAGGATGGGGCAGCCCCGTCGGCAATGAAACATGGCCAAGCTTTGGTTGTTCTCAAGCAAAGAACTTGGCGGCACAGATTGAAGATCCTCTCGATCTCGTAGAGGGCCGCGATCTGGAAGCACCAGAACCCATCAATTCCACCGCAACAATTTATCGCTATCAAGCCGGAGAAACGACTCCTTTGATCAGCCCAACCAGCGACAAACCCGTTGAGATTAAAAAACTCAAAGACACTCGCGTAGGAGGAGCGCCTACGAAATAGGGCACGTAAAAAGATGAGTATGAATAGCGATTTTATGGCTTTTGCCCATGATGAAGTCAGTTTTGCTACATTGAAAGAATGGGCAGACCGGCAAGGCTTCCCTAGTGACTCGGTGCAACATGGAGATGCCATATCCTTCGGCGCTATGCTGGATTCGGACCCCGCTCCCAAACTTGTCTTTGTCGATTTTGATAGCCAAAAAGATCCTATTCAAACCGCCAAACGGCTGGTTAGCCTTTGCGGCCCCACTTCCAAAATCATTGGGATTGGTCTTGAAAACGATGTCAGCCTTTATCGCAGCATGCTCTCTACGGGAATGCAGGATTATCTCGTCAAACCGTTGACACAAGACAACCTCACCCAAGCTATGGTCACCGCCCAAGGCGGAGGGGTTAAAAAGAAACATAAAGAAAGCAAAGTCATCGTTTTTATTGGCACGCGCGGCGGCTGCGGGACAAGCACGCTGGCCACGAATGTTGCTTGCAATATAGCGCATGAGAAAAAAGAAAAGACGGTTCTTCTGGATCTTGATCTGCAGTATGGCACCAGCGCCCTGTCTCTTGATCTTGACCCCGGACACGGCCTTCGCGATCTTGTGAGCTCGGCGCAACGCGTTGATGAGCTGATGATCTCTGGGGCCAGCATCAAGGAAAGTGAGATGCTGACCGTTCTGAGTGCCGAGGAAAGCATCGAAGACTTCGTTTCAGTCGATTCTTATGCTGTTGCTGCTCTGATCAAAGAGCTACGAGTGAATAACCAAGCCATCATTGTTGACCTACCCCGTTCGCTTCTTGCCAACCAAAAGCGCGTACTAGCAACAGCACATGAAATCGTCTTGGTCACCGAGCTTTCTTTAGTTGGGATCAGAGACACGTTGCGTGTCCGGAATATGATGAAAGCGTTAGGCTCTTCCGCACAAATAACCCAAGTTGCCACGCGCACAGAGCAAAACAAAGGCGCGATTGATGAGGCCACTTTCACAAAAGGGGCTAATGCAAAAGTTCATTTTATGATTCCTGAAGACTCAAAAACCCTTGCTGCCGCCAATAATGCTGGTAAACCTCTTCATGGGGTAGAACCGAAAGCGCCAATCACAAAGGCTATTATGGCACTAACAAACCATCTTGTAGGAAGTGACGAAAAAAGCAAAAATCAGGACGAGAAAGGCTTTTCACTCTTTGGTCTTTTGAAGGGTTAGGGCTACAATAAGCTGCCGCCCTTCCCTTACGGCACGCCCTAAGTCAGGAAACAACATTCGATGACAGAGACCGATCCTTTTGGTGATGATATACCGGAAGATAACACCCTTGAGGTGTTACGTGATCGACTCCTGCCCGATCTGGAAAAAGCTTTCCCTGCTAATAAACGAAAAGGGCTGGCACGCCCCGAAATATCCCGCGAAGTTAAAACACATACTCTTTCTTTTCTAAGCGAACAGGGAATCGAGCTCAATCTTCTTGACCAACGAGATCTCGTCGCTCTTCTGACAAAAGCACTCATTCAACCTACCGCTCCACCAACCGCGCCCGTTGAATCTGATAGTACCACGCCTCAGGCGGAGACTGCTGGAAAGACAGTCCCTCCCCCCCAAGAAGAAAATGAAGAACATCCCCCTTCCTCAGCACCGATCAACAACATTGCGGATGCCAAGATTAAAATTCAGCCTCTTGTTTTAGAGCGAATCGATACCTCCGCCGCAGCACACATGGGACGCGAAGATCTCACACGTGATCTGAAGGCGCTTGTCGATGAGATTCTTCTCGAGACAAGAACGCACCTCAACACAGCCGAACGCGGCGAGCTCGTTCAACAGCTCCTTAACGATATGCTGGGGCTAGGGCCACTCGAGCCATTGCTAGCAGATGAAAGCATATCAGAGGTCATGGTCAATGGACCCAAGCAAGTCTATTGCGAAAACAAAGGTAAGCTAACGCTTACGGATGTAACCTTTCGCGATAACGCCCATGTTTTGGCCATCGCCACACGGATCGTTACCGCCATAGGTCGCCGGATTGATGAAAGCTCACCGCTTTGTGATGCCCGCCTTGCCGATGGCAGCCGCGTCAACATTATTATTCCTCCGCTCGCTATTGATGGTCCTTCGATTACAATTCGGAAATTCTCAAAGAAAAAAATTACGCTCGACACCATGATTAAATTCAACAGTATGTCCGAGCAAATGGCGCGTGTGTTGCGTATTGTGGGACGGTGCCAATTGAATGTGCTGATCTCCGGAGGTACAGGATCGGGAAAAACAACCCTTCTGAACGCACTGTCCCAGATGATTGACCATGGTGAGCGAATCGTCACGATTGAGGACGCCGCAGAGCTGCAACTACAACAACCGCACGTCGTTCGTCTTGAGACGCGCCCCCCTAACCTAGAAGGCCATGGCGAAATCACTATGCGCGACTTGCTTAAAAACGCACTACGGATGCGGCCAGATCGCATTATCGTGGGTGAGACACGGGGCGGCGAAGCCATCGACATGTTGCAAGCCATGAATACGGGACATGATGGTTCTCTCTCGACCGTTCACGCCAACCGCCCTCGTGAAGCCATTATGCGGCTTGAAAACATGGTGGGCCTAGGCGGCGCAAACTTATCTCCACGCGCTATCCATCAGCAAATCGCTTCAGCTATTGATATGATCATTCAGGTCGCACGTTTGCGGGATGGCTCGCGCCGTATTACCTATATATCCGAAGTCTTAGGTATGGAAGGCGATGTCATCGCTATGCAGGATCTATTCACCTGCAACATCGTTGGCGAAAATCCAGACGGCAAATTACAGGTCGAATTTGTCAATCATGGCCTACGCCCCCATTGCGCAGCTAAGGCCGCTTATTTTGGGCTTGAAAAAGAACTCTTGGAGGCAGTTACATGATCGATCCAACCCTTCTTCTTCCGCTGAGTGGCGGCATTATCAGCATCATGATTATCATGGCATTCTGGAACAGTGCCGATGAAACGCCCCAAATGCGCAAAAGACTTGCACGTGTCAGTGGTCAGATCAGCAAAAACCTCACGAAAACAGAGCAACGCCGCGAACAGCTCAAACGCCGCACAAGCGACAGCGACATTCCTTTTCTTGATAAGATCATCAAACTCACAATGCCTAATCCGCAGAAACTACGCAGCCGCCTTGCCCGCACAGGTCACAGCATCACTCTAGGAGCTTATCTGCTGATCAACGCGCTATCGATTGTGATTTGTTATATTGTGTTTTTGAATTTTTTTGGCTGGAGCCAACAATCTTCGATACTCTTATGTTTTGCTGCTGGTTTATGGCTGCCCCACAAAGTCATAAGTCGTATGGGCAATAAACGCACCCAAAAATTCCTATCTAGCTTCCCTGATGCCATTGATACAATTTGCCGTGGTTTACGATCGGGCCTTCCCATCACAGAGACAATGGCCACCGTCGGACATGAGCTCCCAGACCCTATTGGCATTGAGTTCACACGTATTAGTGACGGCGTACGCATGGGCCGCAGCCTTGAAGAGTCAATGTGGGAAATAGCGCCCCGCCTTGATACGCCTGAATTCCGCTTTTTCATTATTGCTCTGGCCATCCAAAAAGAAACGGGTGGCAACCTTGCGGAAACCCTTGGCAACCTAGCCGAACTATTACGGAAACGGCATCAGCTTGCGCTTAAAATCAAGGCAATGTCATCAGAAGCGCGGGCTTCCGCAATGATTATTGGATCCCTGCCCTTTGTGATGTTTACTCTTTTATGGTTCGTCAATGAGCAATATATCATGCTCTTGCTTAATGATCCGCGCGGGCAAGTCCTCCTCAGCATAGGCGGCGGCTGGCTAAGTATCGGGGTCTTTGTCATGAAACAAATGATCAGCTTTGAGATTTAGGAAGAAATAGAGCCATGTATTTTATCCAATCGCTTCTTCATAATCCTAATTTTGTTTCGCTCTTATGTGGCGGTGCCGCTGTTGCCGTCGTTTTATTGATATGGAGTGCCTTTGTTGATCCTAGCACTGTTGGCGATGAGCGCCTTAAAGCCGTCACCAAACGACGTGAAGAATTTATGCGCGCCCAAAAGAATGAAGCTAAACAAACACGCCGCAAAGATCTTCAACACCCCAGCGCGATCAAACAATTCGTCGAGAAAATGAAACTAGCGCAAGGCGAAACCTTAGCTGAACTACGCACCAAATTGCGTCGTGCGGGCTTTCATGCACGCGATGCCGTTTTTATGTTCATCTTCGCTAAATTGGCTTTGGCTGTATGCCTTTCTTCTTTTGCCTCCTCTTTGATGTTCTTAGTTGAGGTTGGCAACATGAAAACACCGGCGCGGATTCTTGTTGTCATAGGTGCCTTGGCATTAGGATGGTTCCTACCGGAAATATTCATCAAAAACCTCAGTCAGAAACGAGAAGAGGTTCTGCAAAAAGCCTTTCCTGATGCGCTTGATCTAATGGTTATTTGTGCGGAGGCTGGGCTGAGTTTGGATTCTTCTTTTGATCGGGTCAGTA
>JBFXDW010000081.1:0-7751 GCA_050180745.1 Bdellovibrionales bacterium
GCGCCTAAACTAGCGGCGAGCTGTGCTATGCCTTGCGGCGAAGGCATGGTGGTTTATACTGATACAGAAAAAGTCAAAGAGGGCCGCAGAGCTTCTATGGAAATGTTGTTGCTCAACCATCCTCTTGATTGCCCTGTGTGCGATCAAGGGGGCGAATGCGACTTACAGGATTTTGCCGTAGCCTATGGGCGCTCTCATTGCCGCAGCAAAGAGCCGCGGCGGCAGGTGCAGGATAAAGAGCTCGGGCCGCTTATCAAAACCGTCATGACGCGTTGTATCCACTGCACGCGCTGTGTGCGTTTTATGGAGGAAATAGCAGGCTCTTTAGAGCTAGGCGGTTTTTTCCGTGGCGAGAACCTAGAGATTGCGCCCGTTTATAACTCACCCTTGCTTTCGGAGTTATCAGGGAATCTGGTTGATGTATGCCCCGTAGGCGCTTTGACGAGTAAACCTTATGCGTTCCGCGCGCGTGCGTGGGAGCTTAAAAAGACTCCGTCTATAGATGTTATGGATGCGGTTGGAAGCAACATTTATGTTGAGTCCCGTGAAGATGAAGTGATGCGCATAATGCCGCGCGAGCATAAAGACATCAACGATATTTGGATCAATGACAAGACGCGTTTTGCGTGTGATGGCTTGTCGTTGCAGCGTCTGGAGTGTCCTTATATTCGCCGCGAGGGTCGGTTAGAGCCAGCCTCGTGGGAAGAAGCTTTTAAACTTATAGCCCAGCAGCTTAAAAATATAGGTCCCCATCGTTTAGCGGCGCTGGTCGGGGATCTTGCAGATTGCGAGAGCGTTTTTGCGTTGCGCGAATTGATGCAAAGATTTGATTGTCCCAATATAGATTGTCGGATGGATGGATCCGTTTATGACGTGTCTTCGCGCAGTTCTTATATTATGAACAGCACTATTGCTGGAATTGATAAGGCAGACGCGATTTTACTTGTCGGCACCGATCCGCGTCATGAAGCTTCGATGATCAATGCGCGTATCTATAAGCGCTGGCGTGCGGGAGGCTGCAAGATAGGGCTTATCGGGCAGGCTGTTGATCTTTCCTATCCTTACTTGCATCTAGGGCATTCTTCTGTGGCGTGTCGCGATCTTCTGGAAGGAACGGATGGTTTTGCTGACGTGCTGCGTCGTGCTAAGAATCCGATGCTGATCGTAGGCGCGAGCGCTTTGGCGCGAGAGGATGGCCCCGCGCTGCATGCCTGTCTTTGCAGAATAGTTGAAGAATGCTCTATTGTTCGTCCCTATTGGAATGGGTTTAACGTGTTGCAAACGGCGGCGGCGCGGGTGGGCGCTTTGGACCTTGGTTTTGTTCCGCAAAAAAACGGTATGGCGACAAAGGAAATTCTTTATGCGGCGAGCGCGGGTGCGCTGTCGGCCCTTTATCTTCTGGGCGCGGATGAGATTGATCTCGAAAAGCCGGAGGGTTGTTTCGTCATTTATCAAGGGCATCATGGCGATAAGGGCGCGCATATCGCAGATGTTATTTTACCTGCTTGTGCCTATACGGAAAAAGACGCAACTTATGTGAATTGTGAGGGGAGGCCTCAGATGACGGAGGCTGCTGTGGCGCCTCTTGGGATGGCACAAGCGGACTGGAAAATTATTCAAAGCCTATCCCAGTATGTGGGATATGATCTGGGCTTTTCTTCGCTCGAGAATTTGCGGGCGCACATGTACAAAGCCGCACCTCATCTGAAACGCGTGAATGAGATACTGTCATCTACTTTTGTGCCGAGCCGAGACAAGGGTGCGTTGTCTCTTGATCCATTGCCTCTACCGATTCTTAACTTTTTCATGACTGATCCAATCTCGCGAGCCTCACAGACTATGGCGCAGTGCAGTCTTGAGATATTACCCTTCCTTGGGAAAGGAGGTGCCTCATGAATCTGAACCCAACACTTCTTTTGTTCCTAGAGATTGTTGCCGTTATTATGCTCGTGCTGGGTGGGACGGCGTATTTGACCTATTTCGAGCGCAAGATTCTGGGCGCTATTCAGCTTCGCAAGGGGCCGAATGTCGTAGGGCCTTTGGGGTTGTTACAGCCTATGGCTGACGGCATTAAGGTGCTGGTGAAGGAAACGATTATTCCCGAAAAAGCAAGCGTAGGCCTTTTTATAGCAGCACCGATTTTTACTTTTCTTTTGGCGCTGGCGGCGTGGGCGGTTATTCCTTTTGATGAAGGATTGGTGCTAGCCAACATCAATGTTGGCGTTCTTTATATTTTGGCTATTTCTTCGCTTAGCGTCTATGCAATTATCATTGCGGGCTGGGCATCCAACGCCAAATATCCGTTTCTTGGAGCGTTGCGCAGCGCGGCGCAAATGATCTCTTACGAAGTGTCGATCGGCCTTATTCTTGTGACTGTGTTAATTAAGGCGGGTTCGTTGAATCTCAGCGAGATTGTGCTCGCCCAAAAAGAAGGTTGGTTCATCGGTGGGATTTTATTCCCGATGTTTATTTTGTTTTTTATCTCGGCTCTGGCGGAAACAAACCGCTCACCTTTTGATCTGCCCGAAGGCGAATCCGAACTTGTGGGAGGCTTTAACACCGAATACTCGGCCATGATCTTCGCGATGTTTTTCTTGGGCGAATATGCCAACATGATTTTAATGAGCGCCTTGACTTCTGTCCTCTTCTTAGGCGGGTGGTTGCCGCTTTTACCTCAATTATCTTTTATTCCTGGATTTATCTGGTTCGCGCTAAAAATTGCCTTTTGCCTTTTTGTCTTTGTGTGGGTGCGAGGAACTTTGCCGCGCTATCGCTATGATCAACTCATGCGGATCGGCTGGAAATGCTTTTTGCCCCTATCCTTAGTCTGGGTAATTCTTGTAGCGGCATGTGAACTAGGGGGCGTTTTATGAAAATTCTCAAACGCCTTAAATATCTTTTTATGCTGGATATTGTGCAAGGCTTGGCAACTAGCTTTAAATATATTTTCAAGCCTAAAGTGACAATCAACTACCCCTATGAAAAGGGCAGAATTAGCCCTCGCTTTCGGGGTGAGCACGCCCTGCGCCGCTATGCTGATGGGAGCGAGCGTTGCATTGCGTGCAAATTATGCGAGGTCGTTTGTCCGGCGCAGGCTATTCGTATTGAGGCGGCTCCGGCAGAAGATGGTTCGCGCCGCACCACGCGCTATGACATCGACATGACTAAATGTATCAACTGCGGTTTGTGCCAAGAGGTCTGCCCTGTTGAGGCCATTGTCGAAGGGCCTAATTTTGAATATGGCACAGAAACGCATGAAGAGCTGATCTATGATAAGGCGCATCTTCTGGCGAATGGTGAACTGTGGGAAGAGGTCATCGCGGCAAACCTTGAAGATATCAAGAGGGGGCGGTGATGCTAGGATTCAGGATTCAGGATTTAGGATTCAGGGGGGCTAAGAAAGCATTTAGCATTCAGGATTCAGGATTCAGGATTCAGGATTCAGGTGAGCTGTTTTTGCATTTCTCTATTCTCCCTCCACAACATGTCCGTCATGCCAGCGCAGGCTGGCATCCCATTTTCTTCTTTCCTAAGAACGCAAAGAAAGTGAGCGTTGCCAGTTTTGGAACTACCAAAATGGGATTCCAGACTCCATTTTCTTTCGTCTCGCTAGCGCAGAGACGAAGAGAAAATGTCTCTGGAATGACGGGGGTAGGAGTTGGTGATGAAAGGAAGGATTCAACATTCAGGATTCAGGATTTAGGATTCAGGATTCAGGATTCAGGATTCAGCGTTCAGGATTCAGGTGAGCTGCTTTTGCATTTCTCTATTCTCCCTCCACAACATGTCCGTCATGCCAGCGCAGGCTGGCATCCCATTTTGGTAGTTTCAAAACTTGCAACGCTTATGTTTCTTGCGATTTTTGGAAATAAACAAATGGGATTCCGGATCTGCGCTCACTACCGTTCGCTTGTTCGGAATGACGGTGTTTTGTTGGAGAGCTTCTCATGACTGAATCTACCATCTTTTACCTCTTTGCGTTGTTGCTTATTTTTTCTGGCGTTATGACCGTGACTGTAAGGAATCCTGTTTCGGCGGTGTTGTTCCTTATTCTGTCTTTTGCTAGTGCGGCGGGCGTTTTCTTAACGTTGGGGGCCGAGTTTCTCTCGCTCATCATGCTGATTGTCTATGTTGGAGCTCTGGCCGTTTTGTTCCTCTTTGTCGTGATGATGCTCCATGTTGGAAAAGAGGATACCAAGGCTGTCTTGCGTCGAGAAGGTCCTGTGGCTTTGGCGGTGGGGGCTGCGCTTTTGGTTCAAATGCTTGCTGTGACTTGGTTTTGGCCGTCTGCTGAAGTCAAAGTTCCGATCTCCGCTCCTGTGGAATCTGTGCCTAACATTAAAGCTTTGGGGCTTGTCCTTTATACGGATTATGGGTTTGCCTTTCAGCTTTGCGGTATAGCTCTTTTAGTAGCTATGGTTGGTGCGATTGTTCTGACTTTACGGCCTGCCCGTGAAATAAAGCGTCAGAACCATATGGCGCAGCTTGATGTGGATGCAAGAGATGTTGTGGAGCTGTGCCGCGTCAAAACGGGAGAGGGCGTCTTATGATAACAAATATAACGAGCATAGGCTTGCCGCACTATCTGGCTTTGTCCTCAATCCTGTTCGTGATCGGATTGATGGGAGTTGTTTTGAATCGGCGCAACATTATCATTTTGCTGATGGCGGTTGAGTTGATGCTCTTGGCGGCTCTTATTAACTTTGTGGCGTTCTCTTATTATTCAGGCGACATCAGCGGACAGGTTATGGCTTTTGCCATTTTGACTGTGGCGGCTGCGGAGTCCGCAATTGGGCTGGCTATTCTTGTGATCAGCTATCGTCAGCGGCGCTCGATCGAGGTTGATGATTTATCCGAGATGAAAGGATAGGGGGGGATATGAGTGTCCTATTTGATTGTTCCGCCCTGTTGTTGCCTCTGTTGGGGGCTGCTGTGGCTGGGTTTGGCGGTCACCGTTTAGGCGATAGGGGAAGCCACATCATCACAAGTGTGTGTGTGTCTTTGGCGGCGCTTGTCTCGCTTATCCTTTTAAAAGAAGTTGCTTTTGAGGGCGCGGCGCGGACTCATATTCTGCTGCCTTGGATCGAAACGGAATCTTTTCATACGCACTGGGCGATTAGACTAGATACGCTCAGCGTCATTATGATGGCAACTGTTAATGTGATTTCGGCCATGGTCCATATTTATGCGGCACCTTATATGCATGGTGATGACGGCGTGCCACGCTTTATGTGCTTTTTATCGCTCTTTACGTTTTTTATGCTGATGCTTGTTGGTGCGGACGACCTTCTCCAGATGTTTTTTGGTTGGGAAGGTGTGGGGCTGTCCTCCTATCTGTTGATCGGGTTCTGGGTCAAAAAGGCTTCGGCTAATGAAGCCTCGCTCAAAGCCTTTCTGGTTAATCGTGTGGGTGACTTTGGCTTTATGTTGGGCCTGTTTGGAACGTATGAGGTTTTTGGGACACTCGATTTCTCTGTGATTTCTAACAACATCACGCAATATGGTGAGGCGACATATGATTTCGCGGGTTATCCTCTGCCGGTTTTAAGTGTTCTTGCGGCTTTGTTCCTCATTGGTGCCATGGCTAAATCTGCACAGCTTGGCCTTCATGTGTGGTTGCCGGACGCAATGGAGGGTCCTACGCCCGTTTCCGCGTTGATCCATGCGGCAACAATGGTCACTGCTGGCGTCTTTATGTTGGCGCGCTTGTCGCCTTTGTTTGAGGCAGCACCTTACGTTCTTAATTTCGTAGCCATGCTTGGCGCTGTGGGCGCTGTGTTTGCGGCGAGCATTGCCCTTACCCAGTTTGATATTAAGCGCGTGATTGCGTACTCAACCATGAGCCAGCTTGGCTATATGTTTTTTGCGGTTGGCGTGTCGGCCTATGGGGCAGCTATGTTTCATTTGGTGACACACGCTTTCTTTAAGTCGTTGCTCTTCCTTGCGGCGGGGAGTGTCATTCATGCGCTTGAGGGAGAGCAAGATATGCGCTGCATGGGAGGCTTATGGCGCAAGCTGCCCTATAGCTATGCGCTGATGTGGATAGGCTCTTTAGCGCTGGCGGGGATAGGGATTGAAGGATTCTTCGGTTTTGCCGGTTTTTATTCTAAGGAAATGATTCTGCATGCGGCTTATGCGAAAGGCGATATGATTGGCTTTATCGCTTATGGGCTTGGGGTGTTGGCGGCGTTTATGACAGGTTTTTATTCGTGGCGCTTGCTGGTTTTGACCTTTCATGGAGAGCCTCGAGGCGAAGCTAAAATCCACCAAAAGGCGCATGAATCTTCATGGCAAATGCTGGGGCCTTTAGTGCCACTGGCTCTGGGAGCCGTGTTTATGGGAGCCGTTGGGCATGGTGTCTTTGCCTCATTGCCGGATGGCGATTTTTGGCAGGGGACGATTTTTACTGCACCGCGTATAGGGAATGTTGCGCCGCATGTACCGGTATGGGCGGGGTGGTTGCCTTTAGGGCTGGCTTTGTTGGGGGCAGGGACGGCGAGCTGGCTTTATCTCAAGAGGCCCGATGTTCCGCCACGCATTGCCAAGAGGCTGGGGCCTGTGCATCATGCAGTGAAGAATAAGTATTATATTGATGATATCTATGATGCCATTTTTCTTGGAGGGTTAAAGCGTTTTGCGTTTATGATGCGGCGGAAACGTGCGACATTCGATACGATCTATGATTTTGTTTTTGTGCGCGTGATTCAGCGTTTGGGGCGTTGGCTGTGGCAAGAAGGTGATGATGGGTTGATTGATCGCCTTGGGGCGGATGGCGTTGCGGCTGTAACGCGCGTGATTGGGCGCTATGTACAAAAAATACATACGGGCTATATTTCGCATTATGCGTTTATGTTTGCGGCGGGATTGTTGCTCTGCGTCTTCTGGGCGTTGAGATAAAGAAGGATGGAAAAGGAATTCTATGTTTATATTCTTGCGGGAATCCCATTTGGTAATTCCGAAACGTGCAATATGTCCTGTCGTGTAAAATTGTGTGAGGCCTAACAAAAAAAAGGGTTTGTAAAATATGATTGAGAATTGGCCTTTGTTGAGTTTAGTCACCTTCCTGCCCCTGTTAGGGGGCGGGCTTGTCCTTCTTTTGGCGCGAGGCGAGAAAGAAAATCTGATCGCGCAGGCGATTACAATCATAACAACTGTGTTGACATTTTTAGTCTCGATTCTGATCTGGCAGGCCTTCGATCCAGCGCAGGAAGGCTTTCAACTTGTTGAGAAGATGGACTGGATACCGCTTCTTGGCATTTCCTATCATAAGGGCATTGACGGGATATCGCTTTGGTTCGTTTTACTGACCAGTGTTCTCTCTTTCTCATCCATCCTGTCGGCATTTACGGCGAAAGAACGGTTAAAGGAATTCCTCTTTTCTCTTTTGGTTCTTGAAACCATGATCATGGGCGTGTTTACCTCGCTTGATTTCTTCCTCTTTTATTTATTCTTTGAGGGCGTTCTGATCCCGATGTTCCTGATTATTGGTGTGTGGGGCGGCGAGCGTCGCATTTATGCGGCAACGAAATTCTTTATTTATACATTTTTGGGATCGGTCCTGATGCTGGTGGGGATTTTCGCAATGGTCTTGCAAATGGGAACCAGCGATATGACGGCCATGATCGGCGCGCCGTTTGCGCGAGATATGTCTTTATGGTTGTGGCTGGTCTTTTTTGCTTCTTTTGCCGTTAAAACGCCTATGTGGCCGCTTCATACGTGGCTGCCTCATGCGCATGTCGAGGCTCCTACGG
>JBFXDW010000082.1:0-7540 GCA_050180745.1 Bdellovibrionales bacterium
GAGGTCTTTGATCTGAAATGAGATTTCTCTCAAATAAGATTGCATAATGGTATAGGCCAAAGAAAGATAGGCAAGATCCTCTACTTTGGCGGTGCCTTGTGCAAAGTACCAAACACCCCCTCCCAGAAGGATGCCCAACATGCCAATGACAAGCGCACTTTGAGTAAAGGAAATAACATTGCCATAAAAATAGGTTCTATGGTTCTTGATGCGAACAAATTCAAGGATATCAGCAAAATTTGAGATTTCCTGTTCTTCTTGGGCATAAGCTTTTGTTGTTGCGATGCTGGAGATGTTATCCGCAACACGAGCAACATTCATATCAAGAGCCGAGGCATAGGCCAATTGTGCTGGGCCTGCGATGCGCACCACAAGTGTCATGCTGATGACGAACAGGAGAATGATATAAACGCCCAAAAGAAGCGAGAGCAGAGGAAAATGATTAGAAAGAAGATAGAGGCTTCCAAGAAGGATAACGCTCGTTGATAAAATCCGATGAAAGATGTGATCTTCAAATCTTTCAATCTGTGTGCGGCCACGTGTTATTTTGGAGATGATCGCGCCTGCAAAATTATCTGCAAAAAATTGTTCTGAAAGACGATGGACATGGACAAAAGCATCTTTCATTAAATCTTTGAATAGTTGTGTTTCAAAGCGGTTATAGGCCAGAAATGAGAGAAACCGTAAGAAGAAGGGGAGGAAGCTAAGGCCGATAAAGAGGTACAAAGAATTTAAAATAGTTGGGATCGTTTCTTGAAGCCGCAAATCCTTAAGAAAGTTAGATAATGCTTCCGGCAGGAAGGTCTCAACAAAGGCTGCTGTGATGTATAAACAGGTAAAGAAGCATAGCTTAACAGGCTGCCTGCGCCAGTACCTTGCGGCAAAGGCGAGGACATCAAAGAATGATAACGGTTTCTGATTTTCTTTCTCAATCATTGATGTCCATTTCTGCTCCATATTTTGGACGCATATCATTTAGTAGGATTTTAAGCTATCCTATCTGTTATTCGTTTCATAGATAAGTCAGACGTGTTTGATGGGAGTGTAAGGCTTTGGTGATCAAGGCTGTTTTTTTAAGAGAGGAATCTATGTAAACTTTCTAGAGATAAGAGTTGATGTTAATTTGCTTTGACAAAACTTAGATCTTGTAAAATTACCCTGATGTTGTTGTGTTTTTCTGCGATGGGTAGGAACGATTTTTCTAAGCCCCACCAGTCGGAAATAGAGAATTGATTATTTCCTAGTGAAAGAAAATGGTTTGTATTTGTAATGACATCTTTGTTGGTTTCTGAAAAAACGGAGATAGCAAGCAGTCCCCAAATAATCGTTTCGGGAAGATGTAGCACATTGTTTGCTATGTGATAGTACAAGTGCTGAGATGAGCCTCTTTTTAACAGCTTATACTGTTGTGGAATTTCATTTCCATGGGCTAGTTTGCATCTAAATATATGATATATGAAATTGGCCATGTCCTTGTTTTTTAATGGCTCGTTCTTTTCATCCCGTAAGTCAACATTTTCCCATTTCGTATCATCAAGATTGATTCCTGCACCAATCATGGGCTCCAGTATCCAGTAGTAATCTCTGATAAATTTTGTGTAAATAGAACGAGAAGAGTGGCTTTTCCCATTTTTTTTCTGTGCCGTACCGTCCAAGGCAAGACATGCGTGAAGGAGGGATCGTTCGATGTCATTTTGAGATGCGGCATCTATTGCTGCTAGAACATTCTCTTCTATTTTCATATGTAAAGACCATGTTTTGTTAATGGCGGAGACGGAGGGGATGTGCTCGCTGTCGCGCATTTCATGCGCTTGCTGCGCGGCACTTTCGTAAGTTCGCCTTTGCGTTTTCTCCTTCGTCGAAATCAGCAGGCTCACTAACGAAATTGTCGAACCCACCTTTTATTTGTATCGAGGGTTCGAATATGTCCACTTCTATCATTAACAAAAGAAATAATCCCTACGGGACCATTCCTTTTGGACGGAGCCCGCCTAACGAGCCACCCAACCATTTGTTAGACAACAAACTTATTTCCAGCGCATCAAATTATACTCACAATTCTACTCACAATCGCGCTGGATTTAGGCTTATCACAACGGACGTTAGCGGATAGTCTTTGCCCATGAAGACTACCAAAAGGGAATGGGAAATGAAACGCTTTTCAACTGCTTTCGTGATTTTTTCATGCCTTCTATCCCTTACTGCCTGCGCCACACGGGAAGAAAGGTGCATGAATTACGGCTTTGCCCGTGGCACGGACGGAATGGCCAACTGCCTTATGTCCCTACATCAGCGAGATATGGCCAATATGCAAAATTCCATTAATTCACTCAAGACAAATAGCACCTCCACTCATTGCAACACTATTGGAAATGAGGTGTTCTGCAATAGCTATTAATATCATCTTACTTGATGACGGAAAAACGAATGCTCAACGATATTGCATACATTCTTTTCCTGTTATCCGGATGTCTTATTGGCCTTTACACCGTAACCGCGCTTGAAAAACGGCTGCTGATAACAAAAAAAGGCAGCCAGTTGTTAAAAAATAACGAGGTTTTGTTTGGCTTAATTGGATACCTATTTTTCGGTCTCGTGGTCTTTGGCGCAATACTTCTTCTTCAGGCTCTGTTTGGCACGGGATACCCCCATTGATTAGAAAAATGCGAGGAACACGACATGATCAGAAAAATTATTTTGGCTTTCTTCTTCCTCTTTGCATCTAGCGGTTTATTTAGAATGCAGTCGGAAGCAATTGCGCAAGGAATGGGCTATAACGTACAAGATAAGGACTTTAAGGTCGTTTTCCCCGAAAAACCAAAGAAAACGACGATAAATACCAAAGAATGGACAAACGAGTCCTACCAGTTAACGACACTTCAAAGCGGCCATGTTGTTCAGTACAATATCTATCATTATGATTTCAAAGAAAAAATACTGGGCAAAAAATCAATAGATGCTTATCTTGCAAAAGCCCATGAGGGTATCGGGACTCTATTAAAAAACAAGAGGGGTTTATTTTCAGGTCTGCCCGCAACCGAATTCGCCGCAAAACTTCGCTATGAAGGCCTCGATTTTATCAGAAGAGGACTTGTCGTGTTCGTAGACGGTGACGCGATCAAAATTACAGTCCTAGAACCTGCGGAGATTCCAGAAAGTAAGTCATATTTTCTGCCCTTCAAACAATCTCTTCGCTTTCTTCCTGTGAATCTTCCGTTAACCGAAACTCTTTGGAGCAACAAAGATATTGCGTTTTATCCTCCAAGTGGATGGGATCAGCGGGATGCAAAAAAATACCCTCCCAACATAGCAGTTTTTGCCAACAAAAGTGGTATTTCATTAGAGTTAATGAGAGCATCTTCCAAAGAAGTTTCCTGCCATGACATGCTGCAATTAGCGGGACATCAGCATGTTGACGAAAAAGGCAATTTGAAAACTGAATTTAAGATTGAGGGAACTGAAATTCTAATGAACACAGTATCCAAATGCCTTGAAAACAATGAGTCTGTTTATCTTCTAACTGGAAAAGGCCCAAAGAGCACTTTTTTCAGATGGGAAGACAGCTTTTTGAAGGTTCTGGATACCTTTACAAAATATCAAAATTCTTCCCATCAATTTTAATCGTAGGCATTTGAACGACGTGCACGCTGTCAGTCGAAATTGCTTGAGAGGCTTTTCCATAAGCGCGGTCTAGAATCTCACGGGCGGCGGACACCTTGGCGGCATCGCTTTCGCTGTTCAACAGTATCTCATGCAATCGCATAAGCGCATCGGGAGCATATTTTCTAGCTGCTTCCTTAATTTCTTGCGTTGCCTTATTCGGCGTCCCCGCTTTCCGCCCGCCTGTCTTGATCCCTTTTGCCATGCCTCTATTTCCTTCTATTTTAGATTCTCTAAGTTCCACACCGCGACGGCTTCGGACGAAAGCGTGTGACGATAGAAAGTCAGGATCGCCCCATCTCCGCAATCAATCCGCGCCGTGTTTTCCGTTATGGCGATAACGCGCCGACCTTGCAGGCAGGGCACAAGCCCCATGCCGTCATAACGCCACAAGGGCGCGTCAGGATTCACACCGAACACGTCCTCGGCCCGCCAGCCCAAAGCCGCCGCTTGCCGCCCCCATGCGTCCAAGAAATAGCCCCCATCGTCCACAATCTGCCGCCAGCGTTCCGGCGTAAAAGCGGCAGGTCTTTCCATCGTGCAAAGAAAAGCAAATCCTTCGGCCCATTCTTTCGGAACCCCGTTCGCCTGAATAATCGCGGCGCGTTCGTCACAGGATTCTTGATCCACCGACACGGACGCGGGGGACAGGGCAAGAATAATCTCCGGCTTGTTCGCCCTCACGCGTTCGACAAGATCGTGCGACAAAGGGCGCGGGGCTTTGACGCGCAAGCGGTCTTGTCCCAAACATTCCAAAGAGCCTCCGGCTTGTTTGACTTCGGAAAGGATTTTATAGGCCGCGTTTTGCATCATAGCTCGGCCTCCCATCCTGTTTCATCCCGAAGAATGCCAACTTCCCCGAAGGCTGCCATCTCATTTTGTTGGCACTCTTCGGCATTCTTGGCATCCTTCGGCGGCAAAGCCCATGTCCAGCCTTCTTTCATGCCAACTTTTTGGGCTTTAATTCCAAGAGCATCCTTTGCCCTCTGGATCGTGCGCCACGCATGGCCCGCCTGTTCGGCTGCCGCCCTAATTTGTTTCGCGGACACGGGGCCGTCGGCTAATTCAATTTCTAAAAACTCTTTGCACGCTTGAAGGCTTCCCCCTTCGCCTTCCGTCGTTTCAGCCTCGGCCAATAACTGCCGCGCCGATCCTGCCACAGCCTCACCCCAGACCACGCAAGAAGCCTGCACACCTTCGGGTAGGTCTTTTTGGGCAAGGTCGTATTGAAAGCCCCCATCGTCCGGCCCTATGTTGCTTTTGGCGCGGCAAAAGATACGCCCGCCGCCCTGTTCATCATCAACCTTTGCCGCCACCATAACGACGCGGGGCACGGCCCCAAAGGCAAGACTTCCTGTAACGCGCTCTAATGGATTCTTGCCCCCTGTCCCTTTTGAAAAATGCGTAATGCCAAGGACGGCCAGACCAGACCTTGCCGCCAGATCGACAAGCGGCTGCAAGGCGCGGCGCGTTTCGCCGTTCTTGTGACTGTCACCCATAACGGCGGACACGATAGGATCGACAATCAAAAGGACAGGCTTATTTTCTGTCAGCTTCTTTTCAAGCGTCGCAATATCCGTTGCCGGATCGAAGGCTCGCTTGCCGTGTGCATCCGTCATGCCATCCACAAAATGAACGTGCCTCATATCCGCGCCCATCGCTTTCAAACGGGGGGCCAGCGTATCGGCGGGGTCATCTTCGCCCGACCAAATCACAACATCGCCCACGATTGCGCGTGATCCATCGGGAAACATACCGCCCCTTGTAATCGTCGCGGCGAGCGAAAGCGCAAGGGTCGTCTTGCCAGTTCCGGCAACGCCGCCCAGAATATGAAACTTTCCTTTCGCAAGGTATCCTGTCCAAAGCCAGCCAATAGGACAAATCTTGACTTGATCCCCGCGCAAAAGATCGATTTTTGGCCCTGTTATTTCCTGCGCGTTATCGACCATCATTTTTATTACAGCCGTGCTCATGCCGCTGCCCCCTTCAAAAGAACGTCATTAAAATCCATGCCCTCCGGCGGCAACGCGACGCGCACCTTCCGGCCTTGCTCGCGCCATAGCAAAGCGGCGTCCTGTGCCGACTTCATTCCCACCGGATCGGCATCGGCGGCGATTATGACGCTGGAAGCCAAGGGCAGAGGCGGCAAAATAAGATTGCGAATGCCGCCCGCCGACAGCGCGGCCCATGTTGGGATTCCGGTTGCCTGCATCACGCTCAAAGCCGTTTCGATCCCTTCGCTCGCGGCTAATTCCTCGCCCGCAGGTGCAAGGTGACAGGATAAGCCGCCCACAGGGCCAAGCGTCATTTTAGCAGGGGTCACAGGGGCCTTGGTCTTGCCGTCGGGCGAAAGGTATGTCCGGTGCAAGGCGTGAATCTTGCCCGTCCAATCCATCGCCGCCGCGAGCATGACGGGCCAATATGAATCGCTTGGCTTGTGCAGATGACGGGTTAAGCAACGCAAGAACGGGGGAAGAATCTCGATCCCGCGAGCGCGTAAATAGACCTCGACTAACGATCCTTTTGCTGGATGGCTCTCACGCCATAGCTTTTCGATAAACACGCGCCCCCTAGCCTCAATTGGGGCTAGGGGGGAACCTTCTGCAAATTTGCGCAAGGTGTTAGACGTTTGAGAGAATGCTTCAATTGCAGCAGGCTGATTGCCGCGCAAGGCCGCCAACAAATAGGCTTGGCTGCATCCGGCGAAGCAATGATAAAGCTCGCGCCCGTCCTTCACGGTCACGGCAAGAGCGTTTTTATAACCACAGCAAGGGCAATCGCGCCAGATTGTGCAGCCCACCGCCGCCTTGAATGCCTCACGCATCTTGGCCACCAGCCACTTGCGCTTTTTCTTCGATCCAAGCGTTAACAACGGACTCGCGCCAACCGACGGCACGTGCGCCAAGAGCGAAGGGCTTTGGAAAGCTTCCTTTCTTAATCCATTCGTAAAGGGTGCTGTTTTTAACGCCAATTCGTTCAAGAACGGCATGTTTTCTTAAGATTTTTTCGGACATTTTAGTCTCCCAAAGTTGATTTTTGGAAGCTAAAAGATGACAAACTACGGTAATATCGCTATTTGGTTTTTCGTAGAAAAAATTGGGCCGCTTCGTTCGATAAATTAAGGATTGTCATCCATCAGACGCTTAAGTACCGCGCTGCGTTCTTCAGTTACCTTGCGAGAAGGAGGAAAAGCCATTGAAAGAAAGTCACTAAGTTTTCTGCGTTCACGCTCTTTGGAAACTTTAATTTCTTTGATGGCTTCATAATAACGTGTTTCAAGCGAGCTTGCCTTCTCTTTCTGATATTCTTCCCCCTTCCTTGTGAGAAATCGGCAAGCATCAGACAAGCCACAATGCGCCTGCTTTTTCTTTTGTTGAATATCATGGACGAGTTTATTCATTCGATCAGAATCAATGCTTTTTGGTCGACCTCTCTTTTTATGTTCCGCAATAACCTGAAACCCTCTCACATGCTTTTCCGCCAGCATGAATATCAGCATGCAAACGTCTTTCGGGCAGGCTAAAAATTCTTCTTCCGAATACGGTAGGCCAAAATATGCAAAAAGAGCAGGTAATTTCTCAAAAGCAACTTTTTCTGGGCTTGTGTTGGCGGTATATAAAGCGGAACGGCTTGAGTTTTGTTCGCGCATTATTATTGGAGAGGCCAGCACCCCTTTATACCGACTACTTTTCATTGCCCCTTATCCTTTTATTAGCCAAAACGATAACGCAAGGTTCCTCTTGTCGCGCTTTCTCCAAAAACTCCGCCCAATCCTGCATCATCTTTTTACGTTCCAAAATATATTCCGCCCGATTGTACACGCTTCGGATTTTGTCTCCGTCTTGGTGAGCAAGCTGCCGCTCGATCACGTCGGGATTTA
>JBFXDW010000083.1:0-7502 GCA_050180745.1 Bdellovibrionales bacterium
GGACCGCGTTCTCGAGTTGCGTAAGGAGCAATTTAACTTGCGTTTTCAACAAGCAACGGCTCAGTTAGCGAATACCGCGCGCGTGGATGCTGTGCGTAAAGAGATTGCCAGGATCATGAGTGTGATAGGCGAACGTCAACGTCAAGCCGTTGAAAAGACGGCGTAAGAAAGTAAGAGGATTAACAAATGCCACGTCGTGTTTTGGTAGGTACGGTAACGAGCGATAAATGTGACAAGACAATTACGGTTCTTGTCGAGCGCCGCGTTATGCACCCGATTTATAAGAAGTATATTCGTAAGTCGAAAAAATATGCGGCTCATGATGAAACCAACAGCTGTAAAGTTGGTGATGTGGTTTCGATCATAGAGTGCCGTCCAATCAGCAAGCGGAAAACGTGGATGGTTGTGACCGAGGAAAGCAAGTAACAGGCACCAGGGAAGAACAGGCGCTAAGGAAGAAACAGGGTAAGAACATGATTCAGATGGAAACAGTCCTTGATGTCGCGGACAATAGCGGCGCAAAGAAGGTAGCCTGCATTAAAGTGCTTGGTGGTTCCAAGCATATGATTGCAAAGGTTGGCGACATTATCGTTGTCTCGATCAAGGAAGCTATTCCTCGTGGCAAGGTCAAAAAGGGTGATGTGCATAAGGCCGTGATCGTACGCCAAACCTATCCGCTGAAGCGTGATGATGGTACGGTGATCCGCTTTGAGCATAATGCGGCTGTTCTGATCAATAAGGATAAGGATCCTATCGGGACCCGTATCTTTGGACCGGTCACGCGCGAGCTGCGTAACTTGGGCTTTATGAAAATTATTTCGCTCGCTGATGAGGTTTTATAATGGCGAAGAAGATGAAAATTAAAAAGAACGACACGGTTGTCGTTATTGCTGGGAAGGACAAAGGCAAGACCGGTATGGTCAAGGCTGCCTATCCTAAGGAAGACCGTGTTGTTGTTGTTGGCGTCAATCGCGTGACTCGTCACGTGAAACCTTCGCAAGCTGATCCTCAAGGGGGGCGTAAGCTGATCGAGGCGCCGATTCATGTTTCAAACGTTGCGTTGATTGATCCTAAGGACAACAAAGCTACGCGTGTTGGGTATAAGACGTTGGACGAGGGCAAAGGTAAGGTTCGTGTTGCTCGTCGTTCTGGCGAAGTTATTGAGTAAGGAAGAGGGATAGTCATGACGGCAAGAGCCAAAGACAAATATACGCCGCGTCTTCAAACGCTGTATCTGGAGGAAATCCTTCCGGCCTTGATGAACGAGTATGGTTATAAGAACAAGCTGCAAGCTGCTAAGCTTGAGAAGATTGTTATCAATATGGGCGTTGGTGAAGCTGTCAATGACAGCAAGAAGACCAAGAACGCTGCCGAGCAACTGGCGTTGATCGCGGGTCAAAAACCTGTGATTACAAAGGCGCGTAAGGCTATCGCGGGCTTTAAGCTGCGTGGTGGGCTTGGTGTTGGTTGTAAGGTTACGCTACGCCGCGAGAGAATGTATGAATTTTTAGATCGTTTGATCAACATTGCTATGCCACGTGTTCGTGACTTCCGTGGCATCTCATCAAAGAGTTTTGATGGTCAAGGCAATTATGCATTCGGTTTAAAAGAGCAACTCGTCTTCCCTGAAATTGAGTACGATAAGATCGACGAAGTTCGAGGGATGGACATTGTGATCTGCACGACGGCAACTACCGACAAAGAAGCTTTGTCGCTCCTTCGTGGGTTTAACATGCCGTTTCAGAGCTAAGGAAGGAAAAATTAATGGCGAGAAAAGCATTAATTGAACGGGATAAATATCGTCGCAAGCTGGTCAAAAACAAGAAGGCCACGCGTGAGGCTCTTGTTGCTGTCATTAAGAACAAGGAAACTCCTATGGAGGATCGGTTTCAGGCAGTGATGAAGTTAGCGCAAATGTCTCGCGATTCATCGAAGACCCGCATCTCAAACCGTTGCGAACTGACGGGGCGGTCTCGTGGGTATTATCGCAAGTTTAGAATTTCGCGTATTGCACTGCGTGAGTTGGCTGCATCTGGTCAACTTCCTGGTGTAATCAAGTCGAGCTGGTAAGGAGGAATACAGAATATGTCTCTATCCGATCCTATTGGAGATATGCTGACCCGTCTTCGGAACGGTCAGATGGCGAAAATGCCGGTTGTTGAATGTCCTTCTTCGAGCTTTCGTAAGCGGGTTTTGGATGTGATGCAACGTGAAGGCTATATCCGTGGATACACCGAAGTTCAAAAGGGCAAAGGTCAAGCTGTGCTTGAGATCGAGCTCAAATATCATGATGGACAAGGTGTGATCCGTAAAATTAACCGTGTGTCAAAACCTGGTCGTCGCGTTTATGCGAGCATCAAGGATTTTGGTCGCGTCTTTAACGGTCTTGGGATTTCGATTTTGTCGACTCCGCATGGCGTGCTGTCTGATAATGAGGCTAGGAGCCAAAATGTTGGCGGCGAAGTTGTGTGCCGTATATTCTAAAGAGTTGAGGGTTTATTATGTCGCGCGTAGGAAAAAATGCAGTTGTTATGCCTCAGGGCGTCACGGCTGAACTCAAGCAAGGCAAGCTTACGGTTAAAGGTAAGCTGGGGACGCTCTCCATGCCTGTTATGCCAGAGGTTGAGGTTAAGATCGAGGGCAACGAAATCGTTGTCACGAAGACAGCCGATACGAAGACGTCTCAGATGATGTGGGGAACCACTCGCAACAATGCTGCGAATCTGGTCAAAGGCGTTGCTGAAGGTTTTACCAAGACCTTAGAAATTGAAGGTGTTGGTTATCGTGCGGCGGTGCAAGGCAAGGATGTTGTTTTGCAGCTTGGTTACAGCCATGAGATCAAATACCCTATTCCAGAAGGTATTGAGATCAAGGCTATTAAGCCAACGCTTCTGACAGTGTCTGGGGCTGATAAGCAAAAGGTTGGGCAGGTTTCTGCAGAGATTAGAAGCATGCGTAAACCAGAACCTTATAAGGGTAAGGGTATCCATTACCAAGGCGAGTATATCCGCCGTAAAGAAGGTAAGAAGAAGTAATAGGATCTAAAAGGAAAACGAAGATGTTGAGTCCTAAGAAGTTATATGAGCGGCGTAAAGCGCGCACGCGTTATCAGCTAAAGCGTAAATCCGTTGCCAGCAAGAATGGTGCGCGGCCTCGTCTTTCTGTGCATCGCACGGGTAAGAACATTTACGCGCAAGTGATCGACGATACAGAAGGCAAGACGTTGGCTGCGGCTTCAACCTTGTCGGCTGACCTGCAAAAGAAGTTGAAAACGGGTGCGGATAAGGCAGCGGCAGCGGCTGTTGGCGAGATGATTGCAAAGTTGGCCATCAAAGCGGGGGTCAAGGAAGTGGTTTTCGATCGCGGCGGATTCCTTTATACGGGTCGTGTTAAAGCATTAGCCGAGGCAGCTCGTGAAGCTGGCCTTGTTTTTTAAGCTAAGGAGCAAAGCAAAATATGGGTAAGCCAAGAAAAGAATCGAACGAAGAACGCGCCAGTGAGATGATCGAAAAGCTGGTTGGCATCAACCGTGTTGCTAAGGTTGTCAAGGGCGGTAAGCGCTTTGGGATGGCAGCTTTGGTTGTTATCGGTGATGGCAAGGGGCGCGTCGGCATTGGCACAGGGAAGGCTCGTGAAGTTCCTGAGGCTATTCGCAAGGCTACGGAAGCGGCAAAGCGCAAGATGTACCGGATTCCTCTTCGTGAGGGACGTACGCTACATCATGATGTGCGTGGTGAGTATGGTGCAGGACTTGTTGTTCTTCGTGCGGCTCCTGCGGGAACGGGTATCATTGCTGGCGGTCCAATGCGGGCTGTGTTTGAGGCTTTGGGGATTCAGGATATCGTGGCTAAGTCGGTTGGTACCTCCAACCCGCATAACATGATCAAAGCAACTTTGGATGCTTTGCAACAGGTTTCTAGCCCTCGCTCGGTCGCGATGCGTCGTGGGAAGAAGGTTAGCGAAGTTCTGGGGCGTAAGTCTGAGAAGAAAGATGCCGCAGAAAGCAAAGAATCATAATTAGGTTTAGGTGAAAAAAACATGGCAAAGAATGCAAAAAAAGCAACGCTTACAGTTGTGCAAAAGCGTAGTGGTGCTGGGGCTAAACCTGGAATGAATGAGACCTTGGCAGGGCTTGGCCTTGGCAAAATCGGTCGTCGTTGTGAGCTTGAGGATACTCCCGCTGTGCGCGGCATGATCCGGAAAGTCCATCATTTGGTTAAAGTTGAAGGCGAAGAATAAGATCGGTCGGGTTATGAAATAAACCTGATGTTATGTGCTAGAAAGAAAAAGGATTAGGTCCCATGAAGCTCAATGAATTACGCGATAATGAAGGCGCTCTGAAAAAGAGAAAACGCGTTGGGCGTGGTATAGGCTCTGGTAAGGGAAAAACGGCTGGCCGTGGCGTTAAGGGCCAAAAGTCCCGCACAGGCGTTTCTCTTAACGGCTTTGAAGGCGGGCAAATGCCGCTCCATCGCCGTCTGCCAAAACGTGGCTTTAAGATGCTCAACCCGCGCATTTATGCGGAGATGAATCTTGGCCGTCTGCAAAAAGCGATTGATGCGGGCCGCATTGATGCCAAAAAGCCAATCACAGAAGATATTTTGTTTGCTTCGGGGTTGTTGTCTAAGGAAAAGGACGGCGTTCGCTTGTTGGCGAAGGGCGAGATTAAGGCAAAGATCGACATCACTGTTGCGGGCGCTTCAGCTGGTGCGGTTGCGGCTGTTGAAAAAGCTGGTGGCAAGGTTACGCTTTTGCCAAAAGCTGAGCCTAAAGCGAAGAAGGTAAGAAAAGAAGCTGAGTAAATTATTTTATGTAAGAATAATTGACGAGGCAAAATAAAGACTAAAGAAATTCTGTCGTTCCGGACGAACGCCCAAAGGGCATGAAGATCCGGAATGGCGGAGGATTCTTTATAACGGGGTGTGGCGCAGTCCGGTAGCGCGCTTGTTTTGGGTACAAGAGGCCCCGAGTTCGAATCTCGGCACCCCGACCACCTTTTGTCTTCAGCTCTTTGGATAGCCTACGCTAGTCTGATGGTTTGTGATGCGTATAGACACGAAAACAAACTCCCGACCCCATATCCTTTTTCGGTTTCATAAAGCCTTTGATGTGTGTACGCAGAATCTTGAGTTGCTGCGTAAGCTGAATCCGAATACCCCAATTCATGGTCTTTATGGTGGAGCTGGAGGCGTTGAGGCTCTGCCTCCTGATTTTCGTGAGCGCTTTGATTCATTGTTTGCTCTTCCTTTCGAGGACCCTCAATACAACTGGCAGCATGGCGATATTTGTATTCGCTGGTGGTTTAAGGAGGTTGGACACAGCTTTGATTTCTCTCATCTGGCTGTTGTCGAGTGGGACCTTGTGTATCTCAAACCTCTTGATGAGATTTTTCATGCTTTTACAGAAGAGGCTAATTATGTGGCCCTGTCCGGCAATTATCAAAAAATGTATGATGAGGGCTGGGGTTGGATTCAGGGGCGCTTTGCGGGAGCTATAGAGGCTCTGTTGGTAGATATAGGGAAAGAACGTTCCATAGACATCAAAACGCTTTCCTTCGGCATTTTTGGCGGTTGTGTGTTGTGCCGCAAATATCTGGAAGAGCTATCGTGCCGAATTTTGCGGAGTCTCTCCAATGACGAAGTGCGGCTTAGCCTCTATTCGGCCCTGTTTGACGTTCCACTGATCGACAATGGCTTTTTAAGCGACAAGCGTAACCAGATGAATGCCGAGAACATAGAATATGGCGAAAAAGAGCTGATAGAGACTCTTGAACGGGGAGGTAATACCATTCACCCCATCCGCGTTGTTATACCGGATTTGTTGAAAACTGTTGCTTGTTGTGATGCTGTGTAATCTATAGTACTCATAAGCCATGCGTGAATCATCTTTGGCTTCCAATCCTCGCTTGAATCCAAACGACCTTATCCAAAAAGGCGTATCTCTTCATAATTTGGGCCTCTTGTCTGAGGCCAAGGTTCATTACAGGCGCGCTTTAAAGACGGCGCCTAAAAATGCCAATTTGCATCATCTTCTTGGGGTTCTTGCTATGCAGGAAGGGCTGTGGGATGACGCTTTGAAATGGTGGAAAAAGGCATCTTCTCTTGATCCGTGTAATCCAGATTATTTGTCGAACATAGCGGGTATTTATATCAACAGAAAAGAATTTAAACGTGCGGAGGAATTGGCGTCTCGTGCGTTAGTTTTGATGCCTCAGCATAGACAGGCTTTGCGTAATCTTGGGACGGCTTTGAGTGAGCAAAGAAAAGATGAAGAGGCTTTTTCTGTTCTGAATAAGCTTGCTCAGATTGATCCGCAAAATCCTGATGCTTTTCTAGCCTTAGGTCGTGTGGCTATTAAACTGGGGCGGATTGATGAAGGTCGAACCTATCTGGAAAAAGCTGTTCAAATTGCGCCAACACATGAAGAAGCTCTTTATGCAGCCTTAGCGGTAAAATTGCCCTTCTTGCCAATGGAGGCGCAAGGTCCAGAATGTTTGGGCTTTTTGAAACAGGTTCAAACGCCCGCCTTGCCTCGTGCCGATATATTGCTGAGATTAGCTATTTATTTCTGGGTTGTTCGTGATTTTGAATCGGTCAAAAAAACGCTAGCGTTTTTTCTGCAAATTCCTTTACCGTCTGACAAAGAGCAAAACCGAAAAAGAACAATTATGGAGTCGTATGTTTTGTTTTTGAACGGACTTTTGGGAAGAAATCCAAAGCCTTTTCAGAATCCCTTACCAGACAAGAAAATATTTCTGATCGGTGATAGTCATTGTCTGAGTTATGCCGGAGAGATTATTTCTCTTGCGGGGCAGGCTCATCATGTTGTGCCACACTTTATAGCTGGCACAAAGGCATGGCATTTGATAAGTGGTGTGCAGCCCTTGACTATCCCTTCTTTTCGAGCAGCCTTATCTTTTATGCCAAAGGGCGCTCAATGCTGGCTGTCATTTGGTGAAATTGACTGTCGTATCAATGAGGGCATCCAAACCGTGAAGAGGTCTTCCGATCAGTCGCTTGAAGCGCTTGCTCGACAAACGGCAAGTGCCTATGTGCGGAGCACGCTGGAGATTGCAAGAAGTTACGGCATTGCGCCTTCTTATCTGAATGTTCCTGCGCCTTATATTTCTCGACTGTCTCAAACATATCAAGGTCTGACGAAAGATGAAATAACGCGCCACATCCAAACGATTGCGTGGTTCAATGATGCGCTACGGGAAGCGGCTCATGCGCAAGGCTGCGGCGTTATTGATTTATATGCGCTCACGGTTAACGAGGATGGGGTGGCCGATGGCACATTCCATTTGGATGATGTGCATCTTGTCCACAGTGCATTAGGGGGCTGTTGTCGGGGGATAAAAGAAAAAATATGTCATGAAACGGCCTTGTTGAATAAATCATCCTAAAATCACGTCACGTGAATCAAAAATTAAGGATTTAGGTGGACGATTCCTTTGTGTAAAAGCAAGGAGATCGTCCATGAGCGAAGGTAGAAGATTTACC
>JBFXDW010000084.1:0-7391 GCA_050180745.1 Bdellovibrionales bacterium
AAATCCGAGGGGGTCTTTGCCGACCCCCTGCCAACCTTGGGCTCTGGCGGATAGTCCGCGCCCACCCCCTGCAAGGTAAAAAAGGAGCGCGGCTCAGGCCGCCGCGCCCCTTATCTGTGCCGTTTTGGTCACCGAGCGAAGGGGAAGGCCGAGTAGAAAACCCAGCTTTTGAGCCATTTTTGGAACATCACGGGATGTCTCAAAATAACCTAATGGAGGCACGGGCCGGAATCTAACTGCCAATTATAGCAGCTTGAAAGTATTGCAAAAAAGACCTTTTGTGTGGTATCGTTTTTAAGCCAGTATACACACTGGTATACACACAGGGTCTTAATATGCACCTAACCGATATGAAGTGCCGAAAAGCTGCACCTAAAGACAGAGTATATACCATCTCCGATGGGAATGGCTTAAGTCTACGGATAAAACCAAATGGAAGCAAGAGCTGGCTTTTCCGATATCGCTACGATGGCAAGCCCAAAACGATCTCCTTAGGACAATACCCATTAATCTCTCTACAGGAGGCTCGATCCAAACGGGAAGATTCACGAAAAACAGTTTCGGAAGGCAAAAACCCCAGTGTTATACGCAAGATCGAAAAAGCCCAAACCACCGCCTCAACAAATATGACATTTAAGGATTATGCAAAAGATTGGTTAAAGGTTAAGGGGGCAGATCTGGACGATAAAACAATCAGGGCACATAAGAGTAAACTGAAACATCACATATATCCGGAAATCGCAGCCCTACCCGCAGAAGCAGTTACAACCCCTATTGTTGCCAACCTTTTACGAAAAATCGAAGACAAGGGACTCGGAGATACAACGGACAGGTGTGCCAGCCTTATTCGTAGAATTTATGCCTTCGCGCGTGCTGGTGGGCTCAATGTCCCGAACCCTGCCTCTGACGTGAAAGAAGTTTTAAAAGAAGTGGCCAGAGGCCATTTTGCGGCTATTGAACCCAGCGAAACAGGTGAGCTAGTGGCCGATATTGAGGCATTCTGGAAGGCACGCAGAATGTCCTATCAGACCTATTTAGCGATCTATATCCTACTCAACACTTGGTTAAGAACATTCGAGCTTATTGCCATCGAGTGGTCATTCATCGACTACGAGAAAGAAGAGCTGACTGTCCCCATGGTAAATATGAAGGGAGGGAAACGAGCGGCAAAAAAACTTAAGCCACACGAGAAACCAACCCCTCATGTAATCTCATTAACCAAACAGGCCATTGAATGTTTCAAAACGCTAAGACAGATTGGCTCATCTGAACGTTTTGTATTTCCTCATGAGAGGAACAACGACAAACATATGAGTGACAGCACTATCTTACGAGCCCTTTACAAAATGGGATACAAAGGCCGCATGACAGGACATGGCTTTAGGACCCTTGGCATGGGGGTGTGTAAGGAAATACTGAAATACCGCCACGAGCTCCCAGATAGGCAATTAGCCCATAAACCCAAAAATGAGGTAGATCGCGCCTATGATAGAGCCATGTTCTTTCAAGACCGCAAATGCATGATGCAACAGTTTGCAGATTATATTGATACGCAGAAGTAACAAAATACCCATCAAAATATCCGCCTTCCTACTTTTAAAACATAACAAATATGTTATTTTTATTCTTGACTGAGCATAACATATATGTTATGTTTCCTTCGTTAAGGCAAGGATGAGATACCAAAATGAACCACAACGAATTTAAGCGTCACCTTCAAAAATTAGGTTGCACCTTTACCGAGGGGACAAAACATACAATTGTTCATTTTGGCCAGAAACACACCACCATGCCAAGACACGGTAAAAAAGAAATAGGCAAAGGCATCGCCAAGGCCATCAAGAAACAACTAGGAATCGAAGATTGATCCCTAGCACTTAATAAAGTCGATTAGAGAGGTATATCATGTTTAATTACCCAGTTACCCTACAAAAGGATTCAGACGGCAGTTTTATGCTGACATTTCCCGATGTCCCCGAAGCGATCACATCAGGGGCTACCGAAGAGGAAGCTCTTTGTATGGCGGTGGATGCCTTAGAATGCGCTCTTTCAACCTATATCGACGACAAAAAGCCTATCCCTACCCCATCGAAGGCACGAGGAAAAATGGTTGCCCCCTCCTTACGCGCCAGCTTAAAGTTGTCCATCTATCAAGCCATGCAAGAGCAAGACGTAACCAAAACAAAACTAGGTCGGGCATTGGGAATTGAAATGATGCAGGTTAATCGTATTCTTAACCTTCTGCACTCCACTAAAATAGAGCAATTAGAGGAAGCTTTGGCCGTTCTAGGAAAACAGGCAATGCCCCAGATTCTTACAATTTCTCCAGCATCTTTAGCGGCGGTTAGTCTTCCAAAGCGTCCTGCACAAGCTTCAAAAAGCTCCTTTGTAAAACGTCCGGCAGCAAAAATCTGTGCCAGATCCTCTATGACAGGGAAGTTTTCAACGGCAAAAACAAGAGAAGGCAAGAAAAGAGCGTCTAAGCGTGTCTAACCCCTTATAATCAACTCGCTGGCATCTATGGCGTTCTTGCCGCCGCCGACAGTGTATTTAAGCGTGACAGGTTCCTGATCGAAGCCCGCAAAGATTTTGCGTATCTCCGGCTTATTGTTGATCGACAGGATAAAGTGGCCTTTGATCTCCCGCAGGATGTTGGCCATCTCTTCAAACTGGCTGCGGTCAAACATGCCATCGCCATAATCGCGCTCGTTTCCAAAATAAGGCGGGTCGAGATAAAAGAGCACTCCTTCACGGTCATAGCGCTTGATAAAATCCTGCCATGGTAAGCACTCGATCACCACGCCAGCGAGGCGCTCATGAATAGACCTCTTGCATAACCGTATCATGCGAGTTCCAAATTGTAGATAGCGGTGATGAGGAAGAAGCGAAGGCCGAAACGGCGGCGGCGATTTCTGTAGCGATCCGCGATGATTTTGAACCGTTTGAGTTTGCCAATCACATTCTCGCAGGGAACGCGATCGCTGGAGATTTCACGATTTTTGGCTTTGTCGTCTTTAGATAACGGATTCTTTTTGCTCCGTTTTTTTGGCATCTCCGTCCTGGCGTGCCGCTTTTGCAGCCCTTGATATCCGCTATCAACAAGAGCTTTCGTGTCCGGGTGCAAGTGAACGCCAGACTCTCGAAACAACCTGAAGTCATGCCGTCGCCCTTTATCATGTGCGAGGCATAAAATCCGAAGCGTTGATTTCTCAACGACAAGCTGTGTTTTCAGCGTGTGCCGCTTTTTCTTGCCCGAGTAGTAGTGTCGCTGCTTTTTTTAGGACGTTCAATGGGTGTTTCGGTTGCGTCAACCAGAACGACATCAAATACACGCTCGCTGGCGGCCACGGCTTTGCGCCCCGGAAGGCGGAAAGCCTTGCTTTTTGCCAACGTATCCTCGCACCATTTGATGATCCGATACGCTTGGCTTTCGCTCTTGCCGTACGTCTGACCAACATGAAAATATGTGCGGTATTCCCGCCAGTATCCCAGCATCATTAAGAGCTGATCTTCAATGATAAGACCGTTGGGCTTGCCTCCTTGTGCTTTTTGTTTGGCCTTGGCCTTGCTTAACAACGCCGCCATTTCATCAAACGTCTTGCGTTTCACGCCCGTAAGTCGCCGGAAATCCGCTTCTTTCAACGTCTTGATCGTTTCATATCTCATCGCCAGTCCCCTTTCGGGGACCAGCGAATCATCTCTTCGTTAATTTTAGGTTATGCAAGAGGTCTAATATCTTCCAAAACAGGCCCGAGCTTGGTGATGTTGAATCGCCCCGATCCACGGAAATCAACCCCAAAATTACGGCCCTTGACCTTCCCTCCAAACGCCAAACGCTGCAAATAGAGAAACCGCGCCGAGCGCTCAAGATCGGTCAACGTGTCGGGATTGGTTTTAACGAGCCTCTCGAACTCGGCCCGCGTAGAGAGTTGCCATTTCAGCATTTCCAAAAAAGCAATATAATGGCGTTGGAGAACACGAAAGAAGGTTGCAACGTCGCGGCTGTAATCGTTGATGATTTCTGAACGAGCTACCAATGTCCGACGCAGGAACACGCCACCCATACCGATAAATGGCTCGGCATAAATTGTATGAGGGGTATCTTGAATGATCCCAACCAGCTTTTTTGACAAAGCCCGCTTGCCGCCAATATATGGCGCGGCGGGACGGACTGAATTAACCTTCTGAAACGACTCACTTTTATTTTCCATAATACACCTGTAGGTTATATCCCGCCGATGATCGGTAGCGGGCTGGCCAGCAAAGGCCACGTTGGTCAGGTGTGTCTCAAGCACACGGCTAGGGCGGTTGCCGCCGCCCTGCTCCCGCCTTAATCGAGCGGGAATGTTTTATCGCTATTTCGGGACAAAAAGACTTGTGTACCCTTACACAAGAAAACACTTGACAATCCTCCTAAATCATTGTGTAATAATACACAACAAAGGGAGCTGAAATGAATAGCCTAAGCAGCCGTGAGATTATCAAGTTACTCAAAAAAGATGGGTGGGAACAAATCGGCACAACGGGCGATCACCATCATTTTAAACACCCCACCAAGAAAGGCAAAGTGACTGTTCCCCATCCGCGCAAAGACATGCGCCCTGGAACACTTAAAAGCATCGAAGCCCAAGCGCAACTGAACCTAAGGAGACGATAAGATGGCCATCAAATACTACCCAGCGATCTTGGAAAAAGGCGAAGACGGGTATTACGTCTTCTTTCCCGATGTTTTGGGCTGCACCAGCGCGGGAGATACGCAATCAGAAGCCGTACGCAATGCCGAGGATGCCTTGCGCGGGCATTTTGCGACTATGATCGAAGATGGTGAGCCCCTACCTGAACCATCATCTTTGGATGCGATCGAGAATGATCCAGACGTTAAAGAAGCTGCCCGCGTCTTGATCCGTGCCGAGCTGCCAGGCAAGTTTATGCGACTCAATATCAGCCTTGATGAGGGCCTTGTTTCAACGATCGACAGCATCACAGAAGATCTGGGCCTGACACGTTCGGGCTTTTTAGCTATTGCTTCAAGAGACTATATCGCGAGAAAAAGCCACGACAACCAACGCTAACCGAAGCAAGGGGAAACAATGACACAGAATCATGATGAAATCACCCTCACACTAACGCGCAAAGAAGCGGAGGCGGTGCTGCGTGTTCTTAAGCCCTTTGCCCTTCCCTATAAGCAGGAAGAAGGAGACAAGGACCTCCCCTTCGCTAAACGGGCTGAAAAGGATTTTGATGCCGTCCGTGTCTCGCTCATAGGACAAATGATTGGAAAGCTAGGAAAATAAAAGATAAAAACATGCCAGAATCAAAAACCCTCAAAGAACTATTCAACATCCTAGAAAGCTTGCACAAAGAAGGCCATGAGAGTGTATTGGTAACAAACTTAATTAAGTATCTTGCAGATAAGAACGCAGGTCATGAGCTGGCACAAAAAGATTTTGAGAACACCTGTCGATCAAACGAGATTCGTACTCCAATAAATGTTGAATTGCTTAAAGCCGAGATCGAGGCTGGGGGAAGCGCATTAAAAACAGCTATCCTGATAAACGGAGGGGCAACCATTGCTCTGCTCGCATTTATCGGCAACCTCATCACACGCACAAATACTGAAAGTCACACATCACTTTTCTCGGCATTCATCACACCGCTTATATTATTTGTTGCTGGTGTTGGTTTTGCCAGTGCTGCCATGGCCATACGTTATATAACTCAATTTTTTTACACAAGCTGTGATGTTAGGGGCGCCAAAACAGAACGACACGCAAAAAAAGCACACATTATCACAATAATCTTAGGAGTATTGTCTTTGATAGCGTTTATTGCTGGGGGAACATCATCTTATCAGAACCTGAACTTATACGTAAAAGAGAAAAAGCCAAACCAGTCCAAAGAGTGTACCATCATAACCCTCCCACAGTCATAAGCTCTTCAATAATACCCTGCTTTGACCTCCCCTTCCCTTTCCACTTCTCAAAAAAGCAAGACAGAGCAGTGCAGTCTAAGAGGATCTCTATGTCACATTTTGTCTATATTCTCGTTGAATCTGATAAGTTTAAAATTGGTCTAAGCAATAATGTACAGGCGCGTGCGACTGCCGTTATGCCGAAGTTTATCAAAAATAAATCTTGGGCCTTACAATTCGAGAAAAGAAGAGAGGCCCATAACTGTGAACGCACACTGCACTGGCTGTTTCGTCAATACAACCTTCCTCCAATAAAAGGACAAGACGGCAGCAGCGAACTCTTTGCTCTTGACGCTTTATCAGACGTAAGAAACTTCGTAAAAAACAACAAAAACACAATCAACTACAGTAGAATTGTACGAGGAAAAACTCTCTTTCCTCCCTCACCGCCATCCACATCAACAGCAGAAAGAAAAAGAAAGCGGACTATAATGAGGGAAGCGTCTCGCTTCCTTACAACGAACATGATGCAACACCGCAAAAAAGGAGAGCTTCTCTCCTGTGCCCTTGAATACCTATTAGCTCAAAACATTATCGTAGGAAAGATATTGCACAATTCACCGTGGCCAGATATTAACCCAGAAACTCTCATAGTAGTCCATTCAAAAAATGGATATGCAGGAGAGATAGCAAGGCATATTTTCGATTGCGGAGCTTTTGTTCCATGGCCTTTTAACTTCTGTCACCTATTCTCTACAGCAGTTAGTGATGATCATATCGGCCTGATAAAATCCTCCTTTGAGCGTTTTTTTACAGAATGCACAAGCTGTTCCTATTACGATAAAGCACGAGAAATAATCAGAGATATACCGATCATTCAGGATAATAGTCCTGAGATGAAGATGTATCACACTTTTCAAAAACGATGGTTTAGCGATCTCTCACTTTCATCAGGGAAGTAGCCCCCTCCTACTTCGCCACGCCCTTCCACTTCTCGACGGTGCGGAGGGAGCCGAGGCCCAGCATGCCGCAAAGAACGGTCAGGATGCTGTAAATATCAAAGGCAGGAAGTTCAACACTCTGCCCCTGCGTGGCCAAGAGAAACGCGATCAGGGGTTGCAAGATGAAATGATAGGCAAAAGCCCCACCACAGACCCAGCCGATAAAGGGCCGCCAGCCAGAGACAAACAATGAGCCGCTTTTGGCCTCCTCGGTATTGATTTGCATTTGAGCTTTTGCAAGCTCGGTATCTGCGGCCAATAAAGCAAGTTCTCCCTTTTGCTCAAGCTCGCGCAGTTTCAGCATGCCCTCGGCCTTAGCCGTAGGATCAGGCCAAATCTTATCGGCAATCTTAGAAACGAACTCCAAGCCTGCCGTTACAGGATCAAAACTCATATCTCACCTCCCCTTCTGTTAAATCTCATCCAGAAACGCCGTGGCGCGGTTGAGCCAACCGCTCGCAAAGCGGCTTTGATCTTTC
>JBFXDW010000085.1:0-7242 GCA_050180745.1 Bdellovibrionales bacterium
TTCTTTCATTAATCGTGCGCTTAGGGCTTGGTCAAGATATTGGTGGCCTCGTGCAACGGCTTGCAACATCGTGCGTGGTTTTTCTAAGGCGACATCGAGAAAATGAGGCACGCCTGCTATGCGGCGTTTGGATCCAAAAACGGAAATGATGCAGGCTTTGGGGCCCAGTTTTATTTTAACGTCAGCGTAGGGAATATGCGCTGTAAGATTAATGATTTTAGAGTCTTTTCTGTTTTGTTCATCCGCTGGGATCATTGTGATTTTGGCGTGATTGTGCAGATTGGCTTCGCCGATACGTTGCAGCAACCGTAAAAGACCGCTTGGTATTTTCGTTGTCTCGCCTAAACGAAATGTGACGGAAGCACATTTTTTGACTTCCGCGATTTTTGCAAAATAGCCTGTGCCTTTGCACGAGGGACAGGCAAGCTGTCCTCGGCCTCCGCATTGTTCGCAAGGCATGCGTCCTGTAGCCTTACAAAAGCGGCAAAAGATTTGTTTTTCGCCCAAGCACTGCGGGCATTGTCTGTCAGGATAAGCTGGATCGTGTCCTGTGCCGTGGCAGAGAGGGCATATCTCCATCTGGCGGCCCTCGCAGTGATAGCAATGGACTGTGCCCACGCCTTGACAGGCGGGACAGGGGCTTTGGCCTGTGCCGTGGCAGCTTGGACAGGCCTCATGTGCGGCTAAGAGGGACTTTTCTTTATCCCAAAACAGGGTCGAGCCATCATGTCCCCACCCATGGCCTTCTGTTTTTTTGAGCTCCTCAAGAGCTGCCGTGACCCACTCTCCCCCTTGTTGAAGGGAGGCGCGTTGTGTTTCTATTTCTTTGCTTAGCTCTTGGAATGAAGGGAAAAGCTTGTGGTTTTTGCTCTTGGGACGGCCTACGCTCTGTTTCGTTTTGACCTCGACGCTGGGGGTAAGCTGAATCGTGGCGGGGAGTACATAGGTTTTCTCAACAGTTTCAATCAGCTTGATCTGGTTTGGGTCAATCAAATTGCCCTGCGCCAGCTTTTGCAGCTGGGCTAGTGCTGTTTTGGTTAAAGGAAGATCATTATTTGTCATAAGACAGAGAATAGCCGATTTACCGTTAAAAGTTAAGGAATTAGTTTGCTTCTCCGTAGGTTGCCAGAATTTCCTCAACGCGGGCAATATCCTCGGGGCTGTCTATTCCTGATACGCTTGGGCGATTGTCCAACGAAACGGGAACGCAGCGCACGTTAAAGCCGTTTTCGAGCATGCGGAGTTGTTCTAGCCCTTCCAGAGCCTCAAATCTGCCTTCTGGGAGGGTGCAGAATTTTTCGAGCATCGAAGTTCTATACCCATAAAGGCCGATATGCCGCCAGACGGGCGAGAGTACTTCAGTCGCACGCAATTTATCTTCCTTGCGTATGGCGGGGATGATTTGTTTTGAAAACCAAAGAGCGGTTCCGGTTTCCTGCTTAAAGGCGACTGTGGTGCCGCTGAAAGGCGTTGTTTGTTTTTGTATTCTTAGTCGATCAAGCTCATCCCATGACAGTTGGATAACGGGTGTAACAAGATCGCAGGGTGAGCTTATGAACGAGTCAATCAGCGCGCGCACATGGCGGGGCGGCGTGAGGGGCGCATCCCCTTGAAGATTGATTACAAAATCGGGTGTAAAATTTAACATCTTGACGGCTTGCGCAACGCGATCTGTGCCAGTGGGACAGGTTGCAGGAGTCATGACTGCCGTTGCGCCGATTTCATCGGCATGGGTTTTGATGCGCTCATCATCTGTTGCAACGATGATATGAATAGAAGGATCGTCTTGCGCGGCCTTCTGGGCGAGTTCTACCATGCGGGTCAGCATCGTTTTGCCCGCGATTTCAGCTAAGGGCTTGCCGGGTAATCTTGTCGAGCCATAACGGGCAGGGATAATAATAGCGGTTTTCATAAGGCACTTTCGGTTGAAATGGCTTTTTCCTTTTGTAGTATTTCATTTATAAGCGCGTCAAGCGTTTGACTTGGTTTATGGCCTTTGTGGGTCAGAAGAATAAACTCGACATTTAAGGGTTTGGCTGAATAGCGCTGGCTGCTGACACGATAGCGCTTATAGGCTTGAGTAAAGACCTGCACATCGCCGATGGCCAGATTGGCTTCAATAAGCGTCTTTAGAGGAATAGTGCCGTCAGTGCTATAGCTTGTGGCAATCCATTCGCTTCCTATAGAGCACAATAACTCTTGATACGCGCTAGCTGCTTGTTGGGCGTAATTATAGGCACTACGGCGCTGCGTGCGCCAGTCTTGGCGTATGGCGGCTTTGCTGCCACGCCCTTCAATCTGTGGAGAAAGCGCAGGCTTGTCCCATAGAGTTACGCTGTTGAGAACATGATAATTCGCGCCATAGGGATGCTGGTTATAGGGCGGATCAAGATAAGCAAAAGAGGCATGCGGTAAAGTGGGCGCAAGCTTTGCGGCATCCATGCGCGTGACTTGGCTCTGGCGGCTGTTCTGAAGAAACAGGGCAGGGCGAAGGGAGAGATCGCCTTTAATGCGGTAAAGCGCGGTGCTCGTATTGCCGCCCCAGCCATTATGAAAGCCTTTAAAGACACCGCTTGTGTTCGCATTATAACAGCATTGATAAAGAAGGGGAGCCAGAAGCGCTGTTTTTTGTGGGAGCGTTAGATTTCCTTTTTGATCCCATGCCTCTATTTGCTCACGCATCGCATCAATACGCAGGCCGTTTTTGCGCATATAGAACATGCGGTCATGCGCGGTATCGAAATCATCGTCATTCCGTGGACAAAGATGCGTTGTGACCCATCCTTCATAATCGGGGAGCTGATTAAGTTCGTTTAAGACCTCATTATAGCTTTTTGTTTTGAAGAAATGTGGAGCCTTAGCCGTTTCAACATAACAGCGATTGATTGTTTCGCTATAGGGCTCCCAGTCGTTACACAAAACGCCATATCCTCTATGGCGGGCAAAGCGACTGACGACTCCGGTTCCGGCGAAGAGGTCTATGAAGCGGTGCGTGTCCGGCGTGATCCCAGTGGCTGTGATGGCTTGTTCAATAAGGCCAAGCAATTTCCGCTTATTCCCGATATAGGGAATAAGTTGGTGAAACAGATATTCATCTGTTTTATTAGCGGAGTGTGAGGGGGCGTGCCATTTCATCGGGGATCAGGGGGAAGGGGTCGGGGATCAGGAGGGCTTCCTGTTTCTTTTACTCTTAAATTCACAATAAAAACTCCGTCATTCCAGATAAGCGTCTGAAAGACGCGCAAGTCTGGAATCCCATTTTTGTATATCCGAAATTTGAAACACTTACTCTTTCTGCAGATTCAGAAAACAAAAAATGGGATCCCTGCCTTCGCAGGGATGACGGAATAATTATAAAAGTTTGGGAGAGAAAGAAACAAAAAAGATTCCCTAAATCCTAAATGCTAACTGCTTGTTATTTCCAGTCCTTCCTTCGTTGCATCTATCTTCACAACACTTCCTTCCTTTACGTTTCCGGCGAGAATCTCTTGGGCTAGATGGTTTTGAAGCTCGCGCTGGATAACGCGTTTCAAAGGCCGTGCGCCATAGGCCGGATCATAGCCCGCATCGGCTAACCATGAAAGAGCCTTTTCCGTGATTGAAAGCGTTATACCGTGAGGGGCTAGAATTTTTTCAAATTCTTTCATTTGTACCTTCACAATCGCTTCCATATTGTTGCGGCTGAGGCGACGGAAGACCAGAATCTCATCAAGACGATTTAAGAACTCTGGCTTGAAATGCGCACGTGCTGCGTCCAACACAAACTCTTTTGTGCTTGCTGATAAATCTTCACCACTATCGCCAAGGATGCTTTCTGCGCCAAGGTTAGAGGTTAAGATGATGAGCGTATTGCGGAAATCAACAAGGCGTCCCTGTCCATCTGTTAGGCGCCCATCGTCAAGCACTTGAAGCAGAACATTGAAAATATCCGCATGTGCTTTTTCAACCTCATCGAACAAAATAACTTGATAAGGACGGCGGCGAACGGCTTCGGTTAAGGCTCCCCCCTGATCATAGCCGACATATCCCGGAGGCGCTCCAATCAGCCGCGAAACGGCGTGCTTTTCCATATATTCCGACATGTCGATGCGGAGCATCGCTCGCTCATCATCAAACAGAAATTCGGCCAGCGCTTTTGAAAGCTCTGTTTTGCCAACGCCCGTAGGTCCCAGAAACAGGAAGGATCCCGTTGGTTTATGCGGGTCTTGCAGGCCTGCTCGTGCACGTCTTACGGCATTTGAAATGGCGGTGACGGCTTCGCTTTGGCCTACCACGCGGGATTCGATAAAGCTTTCCATGCGCAAGAGTTTCTCGCGCTCGCCTTCCATCAGGCGAGCTGCGGGAATCCCCGTCCAGCGTTCTACAATCGCGGCGATATCGGACTCTTTGACAACTTCGTCAATCATAGCGTTGTCTTCCTGTTTCTCCGCGCTTTGAAGTTTGGCTTCAAGCGCAGGAATAACGCTATAGGTAATTTCGCCTGCGCGTGTGTATGCGCCGCTTCTTTGAGCTTCTTCAAGCTCTGCGCGCGCTCGATCGAGTTGCTCTTTGATTTTTTGAGCGCCTTGGATTTGCTCTTTTTCATTCAGCCAGCGCGTAGTCAGGCGCGAGGATTCCTCTTCCAAAGAGGCAAGCTCGGCATTGACTTTGGTGAGCCGTTCTTGCGAGGCCGCATCGCTTTCTTTTTCCAAGGCCGAGCGTTCAATTTTGAGCTGAATAATGCGGCGGTCGATTTCGTCAATCTCTTCGGGTTTGCTGTCCACTTCCATGCGTAAGCGCGCTGCGGCTTCATCAACCAGATCAATCGCTTTATCAGGCAAGAAACGGTCCGTGATGTAACGATCCGAAAGCGTGGCTGCGGCGACAATGGCGCTGTCTGTGATGCGGATTCCGTGATGGAGCTCATATTTTTCCTTGAGGCCGCGCAAAATCGAAACCGTATCTTCAACAGAAGGCTGGCCAATAAAAACAGACTGGAAGCGCCGCGCGAGAGCCGCGTCTTTTTCGATATATTCTCGGTATTCGTTAAGTGTTGTCGCGCCCACGCAGTGAAGCTCTCCACGCGCCAGCGCGGGTTTGAGCATGTTCGAAGCATCCATCGCGCCATCTGTTTTGCCTGCCCCGACGAGCAGGTGCAGCTCGTCGATAAAGACGATGATCTCTCCGGCAGCGCTAGAGATTTCTTGAAGGATGGCTTTAAGGCGCTCTTCAAACTCGCCGCGATATTTGGCACCGGCAACCAAAGAGCCAAGATCAAGCGCCATGATTTTTTTGTTCTTCAGGCTTTCTGGCACATCACCGCGCACAATGCGAATGGCTAGACCCTCGATGATAGCCGTTTTACCTACGCCGGGTTCGCCAATTAAAACAGGATTGTTCTTGGTACGTCTCGCCAGCACTTGGATTGTGCGGCGGATTTCTTCATCACGACCAATGACAGGATCAAGCTTGCCTTCCTTGGCGGCGACCGTGAGGTCTCGTGCAAAACGGGAAAGCGCGTCATAGCTGTTTTCTGCGCCAGAACTATCGGCCTTGCGGCCTTTGCGCAGGGTCTCTATGGCAATCTCGAGGTTTTCCGGAGTCAGTCCCGACTCTTCCAAAATTTTCTGAGTGGTCGTTCCTTTGGCGCTGGCGAAGGCTTGTAGCATGCGTTCAACAGTCACAAAAGCATCGCCTGATTTCTTAGCGATGTCCTCGGCGTTGCCCATGATGCGGGCGAGCTCTGCTGAGAGGATTAATTGATCGGCGTGGCCAGAGGCATAAACCTTGGGGATTTTCTCGAGCGCTTCTTCGATGCGTTCCAACGCGAGGGCAGGGTTGCCGCTGGCGGCCTTGATGAGCCCAGCGGCGAGGCCTTCTTTATCCTCGATCAGGACTTTAAGGAGGTGTTCTGGACAGAGCCGCTGATGCTGGCGTGCGAGCGCTGCCATTTGAGCCGACTGAATAAATCCTTGAGAGCGATCTGTATATTTAGAAATGTCCATGGTTGTGCCTCCTTATGATAAATAGATGGGAAGCCTGAGGTAAAAAACAAGAGGGGATGACAATTCATAGAAGTGTCAGTTATATATAGGCTATACGTTGGCATTGCCCTTCCATTAAACAGAGCTGGAGTTCTCATTCTTGGTGCCTGTTTCTTCTCTTCCTCGTCTTATCATCGCTGTTTTGGGTCTGATCGTTGGTCTTGGCCTGTTCTGTGGCCTTGTTTTATGGCTGATTGACCAGCCTGTGGCGTGGGGTGCGCATTGGCAGAATATATCCTTTATGGGGTGTGTTGGGGTTTTTGTTTTAACCTTTCCGTTAATGGCGTGGGGGGCGCGAAAATGGGCGGTGCTGGCGGATTTGATGCATGGTGCGGCCGGAGCTGAGCCTCGGCGCGGCTATTTCTTGCGGCACTACACGTGGCAGAGCTGGATAGGGCAGTTTATCCCGCCCAGTTTAGCGATTATTCTAGGGCGCGGCGTTGTGGTGCGTCAAATGGGCGGCGATCTGCGGGCGCGAGATGGATTCTGGAGCGCTTTTTGGGATCAGGGCCTTGAATTCGCTGTGTTGGTGGGGATGATGCCCGCCAGTGCGCTCCTTTTATGGGGCGGGGAGGCGGGAGATCTCTTCTGGTTTTTATTGGCCGCAGGCATTTTTCTTGTTTTACCAGCGTGTTATCTCTTTTTCTTCATCTTTCAAAAGAAGATACTGGGCCGTTTTTATGCGCTTTTCTTCCTTTCTGTAGGACGCGTGTTCTGGCTCACGTTGCGCCTCGTGGTGGGGAGCCTTGCACTTGGATTGCCGTTTGATTCCTCTTTGATTGTGGCTGCGGTTCCTCTTGTTTCCTGTCTTTCCTTGCTGCCCTTTGTGCCGGGAAATTTGGGTCTTGCAGAGTGGGGATGGGTTGGCGTGATGGCCTTGGGTGGGGCCGATCCGGCTCTGGTAGCCTATTATGCAATTGCTTTTCGGCTTATGTCGCTTTTGTCTCAGACGATTCTTGTGGCTATTTGCGAATATAAGTATTCATACCGTTCTTCATTATAACTCCTTGCCTTGACTCGCTAATTGTGAGCATAATTAGGGTCGAGGGGGAGCTATATGATCCTAAAAAGTCTTTCACACGCGCCTTGCAACATCGAAATTGGGGAGACCTATCGTCGCTCCAAGACGGGTGCTGGTGAGGAAAGAGCTTATATTCTCAGTATTGCGCCTGATCGCATGGGAATCCCTCATGTTTGCTTTGATTTGACGGCAATTCGA
>JBFXDW010000086.1:0-7214 GCA_050180745.1 Bdellovibrionales bacterium
AGTGGCGAGGATCTGGCGCATGCCGATTTTACAGGGGCCATTTTGTGTGATGTGAATTTTCTTGATGCTAATCTTGACTATGCCACGATGTTTAGTGCCGATTTGCGTAATGCATTGATGCGGCATACGAGCCTCGTGCGTGCGGATTTGCGTGGGGTATGCATGCGGGGGGCGCGTCTTAATAATGCCGATATGTCAGGCGTTGATTTGCGTGAGGGAACGATCACAGGTCGTGATGGTACTCCTTTTGTTCCTGGATTAACGCTCCTTGCTGATGGCAAAGTCGGAATTGCGGATTTGTCTGGCGCTGATTTGTCGAATGCGCGTTTGTCTGGGGCTGTGGCGGTTGCTTGTAATTTTAGTGATGCGATAATGCGAGGCATTCACTTGAAGGATGCGGATTTGCAGGGAGTCAAACTTGATCGCGCTAATCTTGAAAATGCGGATCTCAGTCAATGCAATGTCAAGGATGCTAGCTTTCGTGGCGCGATCCTGATGAATGTTACGACGACGAATACGGATATGAATCTGGCTGATCTATCTGGTTCTTTGACAGAAGTTGCAACAGGACCGACGATACAGGATCTTCCTATGCCGCTTCATGAGTATTTGCGTCAGCATCTCCAGTGGCTTGGCAGTGATGGGCAAAAAGGGCAGCGGATGACAATCGACGGAGTTGATTTTCGGCGTGCGCCTAGCTTTGCTCATTCCTGTTTGAGTATGTTACGGGCGCGTGGAGTTATGTTTTATGGGCTCGATTTCCAGTATGCGCTTATGCATGCGGTTGATATGAAGGCTAGCGATTTAAGACACACGCATTTTCAGCATGCGGACATGCGGGGATCGGATTTCTCAGACGCTAACTTTAACGGCGCTGATTTGCGAGCTGCTAATTTGGGGCCTTTGGAGCTTTCGGAGCAAAGCACTGTTCTTACTAGGCTGCAAAGAAGTTCGTTGCGTCATGCCGACCTAAGGGATGCCAATTTAAGACATGCCGACTTATCAGATGCGGATTTAAGCGGCGCGAACTTAAGCGGTTGTGATCTAACCAATGCAAAGCTTGAGCGAACTATTCTGGATGGAGCCATCTTTGATCTCAGTTTTACCGGAGGGAAATAATTCCTATGGCACGCATAGCCTTTCTTGATGACAGTTTTCCTTTTACTGGCGATACATTCCGAGAAAAGCCTCTTGGTGGGATTCAGACGGCCACAGTTATGCTCGCCGAGACTCTTGCGGCACGCGGTCATTATGTTGTTGTGCACGGTATGGTATTGGCGGATGAATCTTCTCACAATGTTCTTTATCGTCCTCTCTCGATGCCGTGGGATGATGCGCCTTATGATCTTGCTGTGGCGAATTGTGTGGCTAAACTTTTCTCTTATGTTAAGGCAAAGCACCGCGCTTTATGGATGCATGGGCCTGCGAACTATATGCGAAAACCACGCCACTTTTTGCCTTACCTGTATTTCAGTCCGACACCTATTTTTCTTGGGTCCTATCATGCTTCAACGTGGCGGCCTTGGTTGCCTCGTTTTGGCGCTGTGAATATACCCCATGGTGTCGGCGCGCCTTTTACAGAAGTGCCTTTGCGGGATGTCGCGCCCGCACCTAGGGCGCTCTTCTTTTCAAATCCGCGCCGTCATCTGGATTGGGTCTTGGATGTGTGGAAGGAATATATTCATCCGCATATGCCAACGGCCAGTCTTCATATCTATGCGGGGCGCAGCAACTATGGGACGCGTAAAGATGATAAGCTTGATGCAGCACTGGCTAAGGCAGAAGCTTACAAGGATTGTGGCGTTGAGATATATGAACCTCTTCCTAAAGATAAACTGGCCAAGGAAATGGAAAATAGCCGCGTGATGCTGTATCGTGGCGATTTGGGCGAAACCTTTTGCTTTGCCGCAGCTGAGGCGCAGGCGGCGGGTGTGCCTCTTGTGACGGCGGGGATAGGCTCTTTGGCTGAGCGCGTGGAAGATGGCAAAACGGGTTTTGTGGAGACGGAGTGTCATGCTTTTGCGGATGCTGCGTTGAGATTGTTGCGCGAGGATGATCTGTGGTTGGCACAGCATAAGGCTGCTCAGGATACGCGGGCTTCGCTTTCGTGGGAAAACGTGGCCGATCAATGGGAAGCTCACTTTCAGCTTAGAAGTTCAATATAGAAGATAGGATACGCTTTAGGATGGCCTTACGCCGTTTACCGGAAACACTCGTCAATCGTATTGCCGCAGGAGAGGTCATTGAACGGCCTGCTGCGGCCCTGAAGGAGCTCGTTGAAAATTCGTTGGATGCAGGGGCGCGACACATAGATGTGTCATTGCGCGAAGGAGGTCAGAGCTTTCTTCGTATCGCCGATGATGGATGCGGGATGAGCCATGATGATTTGTCGATTGCGATTGAGCGTCATGTGACATCCAAGCTTCCTGATGATGATTTATTGAACATTCATTCTTTTGGATTTCGCGGGGAAGCTTTGCCTTCGATTGGCGCTGTGTCGCGGATGTCAATAACGTCTCGAGAAAAGGGAGGGGAAGACGCTTGGCAACTTCATGTTGAAGGGGGAAGCGTTGCAAAGCCTCGTCCTGCGTCTTTGTCTGAAGGGACTGTGATCGAGGTGCGGGACCTTTTTTATGCTACGCCCGCGCGGCTGAAATTTCTAAAAACGCCGCGTGCAGAGGCTCTGGCGGCTCGAGACATTCTTGATCGGTTGGCCTTGGCTTATCCTCTTGTGTCATTTTCTTATCAAGAGGACGATAAAAAGCCTGTTCGTTATCAAGCGCAGGAAGATCTGCTTGATGAGGATGTTGCTCTTGAGGCGCGTATTCGTGCGGTGATGGGGCATAGCTTTATTGAGAATGCAGGCAAAGTTGAAGCTGTGCGTGAGGATATGGCGGTGCGGGGCTATGTGTCTTTGCCAACGGCGCACAGAGCAACAACGCGGGATCAGTTTTTGTTCGTCAATGGACGGCCTGTGAAGGATAAATTGATCTTTGGTGCGTTGCGTGGAGCTTATGGCGATTATTTGCCGCGTGGGCGGCATCCGGCCGTGGCTTTGTTTATTGATGTTTCGCCTGCTCTTGTTGATGTGAATGTGCATCCAACAAAAGCAGAAGTGCGGTTTAGGGATGCAGGACATGTGCGCGGATTGATCGTGGCATCTATTCGTGATGCGCTTTCTGGAGCCTCGCAGTTTACGACGAATTCGTTGGCTCCAATGGCGTTGGAATCATTTCGTGCATCTCCTCAAAACCCTTTACAAGATTCTGTGCCGCGCTATCAGCCTCGTGTCAGTGGCGGTTGTGGTCGCAACTATAACAGCAAGCCTTCTTCTGCATATGTGTTGTCTGAACCCGATCTTATGCCTGCTGCACCGCCTCAGGTTCGCACAGAAAAGGAAGAACAGGAAGAGGAGGGAGGCTCTTTTGTCTCTGCAACGGGGCGGCTTGGTGCGGCTGTGGCACAGGTTCATGAGACTTTTATTATTTCTCAGACTCAAGAGAGTCTTCTTATCATCGATCAGCATGCGGCTCATGAACGTATCGTTTATGAAAAAATGAAAGCAGAGTTGGCTGAGGGAGGGATTAAGCGCCAAATCCTTCTCATACCTGAAGTTGTCGATCTTGATGAGAAGATGCGTTCTGTATTGATTGAGGCGAGCGAGTCTTTGGAAGATTCTGGGTTGGTTGTTGAGGAATTCGGAGGGTCTCTTCTCGTGCGTGAGGTGCCTGCTATTCTAGGGCAGGCGGATGTGAAAGCTATCCTTCAAGATGTTGCTGAAGAGCTCTTGGATAAAGAAGAGTCTTCAGCTGTTGAGGCGCGCATTCTTTCTGTGTGTGCGCGTATGGCATGTCACGGGTCTGTCCGTAGTGGGCGGAAATTGAACGTTGATGAGATGAATTCTTTGTTGCGCCAGATGGAGGAGACTTCGGGAAGCGGGCAGTGCAATCATGGACGGCCAACCTATGTCGAGATGAGTTTAGCAGACTTACAGAAACTTTTTGATCGGAGATAATCATGACGGATAAAGACAAACCGGAAAAGCCTTTGATCCTGACTGTTGATGATGATCCGTTGATGCGTATGGCTATTGCGAAGATGGTTGAAGACGTCGCGGATGTTATAAGCGCGACGAACACATATGATGCTGAGGAACAAATGCGTCTTCATCATCCTGATCTTGTGTTGCTAGACGATATTATGCCGAATTGTCCGACGGGTCTTTCTTTTCTTGAGACGCTCAAGGAAGATGACGAGCTTTCACATATTCCCGTTGTTATGGTGACGGCAAGCGATAAAGAGAGCGAGGTTGAACGTGGCATGGCGGCTGGTGCGGTTGCCTATATTACAAAGCCCGTTGACATGGCTCTTCTTAAGAAAACGGTTGTGAAGATTTTGTCTTACAAACCTAAGAAAATCGGCATTTGTGTTCTGGATGAGGATGCGGCCTCTGCTTTGGCGGAATCTTTTTTATACCTGCAGTGTGAAGTTGTGATAGCCAATACACTTTCTGATGCAGAATTGTGGGCGGATGTACCGGATTTGGTTGTGCTGGATGATTGGGGTGCTTGCAACATCTTGTGTGTGCGTGAGGGGTGGGGGGATGTTTCGTTCGTTGTGTTGGATGCGGCTCCAGATGATCTTGACTGTTTGAAGGGAGGCACGGGGAAAAGAATTTCCTTTATATCTCCGCCTTTTGTTTTACATGATATCGTGCGTGAGGCAGGCCATTTGTTGCGTGAGGTCCGGACTGGGGCTTCTTAAATCCATAGAGACGGTGTTTTGCTCTAAATAATCAATTTATATTGGATCGGCTATAGTAGGTTACAAAACTGCCCATCCGTTTGCTTCCCTGTTGTTTTCCTGTTGTTTTCCGTTTGCTTCCATGTTTCTAGACTGCTTTTAGTATCTTTTTTTATCGAAAATCACATGCGCTAATCCGCATATTCGGATTAGCGCGTGTGATTGAATATATAAGCATGTATTGTCGTTTTATATTTTATGCGCTTATTTTTGGAATACGTTTTGAGTAAAAAAACAGTTGCACTAATGCGCATATGCTGATAAGCAGAAAAGAAGAGAATAGGCTCTTTGCAGCTGTGATTAGGGGATGCGGTGAGAGTCTGTGGTGATCTGTGGTCTTGGTGGGCGCGGTATCCGGACATCTAAAAGAGGGAGAATGGACGTTGCAGATCAGAAGAAACGCCACGCGCGTGGCTCGGTTGTCTTATAAGAATCTTTCTCAGAAGGAAGAGAGACTCCTGCTCATTCTTGCTGCTCTTGCAGAGCCCACACGTTTGTCAGCTTTGCGCCTTTTATGGACAGAAGATGAGCTTTGTTTATGTCATATTGTACAAAACCTTCACATAACCCAGTCCCGTGCGTCTCGTCATATGGATGTTCTTGTTCGTGCCGATATCGTGTCTGATCGCAGGAAGGGGCCTTATGTTCTATATCGTATCAACAAAAAGATGCCAAAGCGTTTTATGGCGCCTGTCAGGTCTGTTGTTGAGGCCCTGCCTCCTCTTAAATTAGCGTCTTCTCCGTTGAAAAAATAAGGTGAAAATTATGGGCATTGAAAAACGAGACCTGTTTTCTATTCTAAAAATCGTAGGCGGGGTGTTCTTGTGGGGCGGTATTTATTTTTCTTTGGAGAATGCGTCCTCCTTTTTAGTCAGCCTTTTGCCGGTTGCTTCAGATACAGAAGTGTCCCAGTCATTACAGTTCTTTTTTTATGATGCGCCTAAGGTTTTTATGCTGCTTGTGCTTGTCATCTTTGTAATGGGATTGATGCGCAGCTTTTTTTCTCCAGAGAGAACAAAGCAGATTCTTGCGGGGCATCATAAAGGCACAGGTCATATTATGGCGGCTCTTTTGGGGGTTATGACTCCCTTTTGTTCTTGCTCTGCAGTTCCGTTATTTATTGGGTTTTTAGGAGCTGGAGTACCAATTGGCATCACGTTTTCGTTTTTGATCGCAGCCCCTCTTGTGAATGAAATTGCGCTTGGACTGCTTTGGGCGCTTGTGGGGTGGCAAACGGCGCTTCTTTATCTTGCGTTTGGTTTATGTATTGCTGTTGGAGCAGGGTTTGTTTTGGGTAGTTTGAATCTTGAGTCGTGGCTTGAAGGGTGGGCGCGTGATTGGCGAGGAGCCGAGACTTGCGACAAAGGCATTCTTCACATGAATTTAGATATGCGAATTCAGGTTGGGGTCCAATCTGTCAAAGAGATTCTCAATCGTATTTGGCTATGGGTTCTCTTGGGAATTGCATGTGGTGCTTTTATTCACGGTTACGTGCCATCTGATATGCTTGCTGTATGGCTTGATGGTGGTCAATGGTGGTCTGTTCCTTTAGCGGTTCTCGTTGGGGTTCCTCTTTATGCGAACCATGCGGCTATTTTACCTATAGCCTCCGCCCTTTTGGGAAAGGGTGTGTCTGTTGGTACTGTTCTGGCTTTTATGATGTCGGTAACGGCTCTATCTGCGCCAGAGATGATTATTCTGCGTCGTGTCCTCAAAAAGAAGCTGATCGCGCTTTTTATTTTGGTTGTGGCTGTTGGTATTCTGGCGGCAGGATACTTGTTTAATTTCCTCCTGTAGTCATTTTATATGACATGGGCTATAACTATATCTGCGTGAAGTTATGACTTTGTGTATAGTCTATAAAGTCCTTATCGCCGTGTAAGAAATGTCCCATAATCCAGCTTTTGATAAAAGAAAAAAGATCGTCGCCAAAGCTTTTGGAATTATCCTGATGAAGGTTTTTTTTCTAGACGCATAATACGTGTTCGTAAATCTTCGTGTTCTTTGGCGTGTTCTTTGTGTTTTGGATATTTGATGAGAAACATAATCTCTTCTTCATTTTTAAAATGATTGCTCGTGTGTATGACGAGATCGTGCAGCTTTTTTTTGATTTCGTTTTTTTCTTGTTTATCGATCAGCGCTTGATAGAGCTCATTAATTCGTTTGATGAGCTCCTGATGTTCCTGATCAATAGACGGAATACCGCTGGCAAGAGTTTGATTCCATGTGACTAAGGGCATAAGACATGACCTTGCTGTATGAGGAAGAAAGCAACAGATTATATTGGCCTTGTTGAATAAATCATCCTAAAATCACGTCACGTGAATCAAAAATTAAGGATTTAGGTGGACGATTCCTTTGTGTAAAAGCAAGGAGATCGTCCATGAGCGAAGGTAGAAGATTTACCCCCA
>JBFXDW010000087.1:0-7177 GCA_050180745.1 Bdellovibrionales bacterium
GGTGGGGGTGTCTGTGCACGTTAGACTCTTTCCCAAGGCTGCTCGTGCGGATATTTCAATCCCCTTTATCCTACATCTATCCGCACGCTGTTTTCCCTTCATTAGACTCTCAATTGTGCGCGTAATATAAGGGAAAGACGCCGGATCAAGCGCCTTTGCTTTTGCGATGTTTAACGAGCCTATTGTCCCATATGGATTAGGAAGAGTGATGTGGAATAAATCCCTCGTATCCACGCCAACAGTAGAGACTGGGGTTGTCTCTGCTGCTGTCATAGCCTCTTCAATAGCTCGAATTTGAAAGAGTTCAGGTGCATAAATAAACAGTTTTAAAACACTGATTTGACTTCCTTGTATTCTTTCTTTTCCCCACTGTGCTTTCACAAGCCCTTTGGCTTTTTTAAGAGCTTCGTTCAACTTCTCTTGCAATTCTTGCTGTTGATTATGCTCGCTCATAGCTTCGTCTTTTGTGAGGGGCTATTATGGGGCAAGTTGATTCAGAACGACTTGAGGAGATAGTTTGCCTCTTAGAGCGCAGCATGCCATGGAGAATTCTTCCGCATAGGCGGGGTTGAAGCCAAGCCTGAGTTGGCCGCCTCTCTCTCCTACTGGCCAACATTCCGCTGATAGGTTGGCTTCTTTTCCTAGTTGCTCTGGGATATTCTCCATTATCATACTGCGAATTCTGCGGCCAAATTCTTCAGCTTGTTCCCTAAAATCAGAGAATTCTGGATAAGAAATAACAGCTTTAACACGGGCATCCTCTGTTGTTTCACACTTTACAACCTCGCTTCCGAAAGCTGAGCCAACGACTTGTTCAATGTCTTTGAGATCAAACTTGTCGGCTCGTTTTTTTCCTTTCTTTAATGCTGTGATTGCTTGTTGTACGTGAGGCAGGTATTTAGGGTCAAAAAGATGCTTTTGCGCAATACTCAAATGGCCGTTTGGAGTAGTAAAAGCTGGGTCTTCGACGGAGAAAAAACTACCTACATCCATCTTGATAACCGAAGCAGGATTTATTCTTGCGGCTTCCATGGCTTCTTTAAACGCGCGTATCTGGAAAGCCGCTGATGCTTCGATGAAGAGTTTTAAAACGTCAACTTGTTCGCTTGGTTCATATCCCCAAGCAGCCTGAACAAGTCCGTTTGTTCCGTCCAAAAAATACTCTAGTTTTTTCAGAGGAGTTAATTCCTTTTCTGGTTCCATAATTTTATCTTTCTTTTATCTTGTTGTTTAAATAGCAAGTTGCTTCAGAACGACTTGAGGAGATAGTTCTCCCTTCTTGAGCTTAGAAAGAGTATCCAGCACGCTTTCATAATTGACCTGAGGAAAGCTGATAAGTGCGGCGTAGGGTTGTTGGGGGTCGGCGCTGGTCTTTGGCTTCTGAAACGTAAGACTCAAAGCAGCGTCCTTAAAAGTTCTCTTAAAGTAATCTGCGACTTGTCCTTGACTTTCTTCTGGAACATTGAATGGGACAGATCCCAAGAACGGGATAGCTCCTAGGAAAGCGCTTGGAAATTTAGGGGACGCTAACGGACTGACCTGTGGACCTATTTTCTCAGAAAAGAGGCTAGCGATTTCATCAGGTTTATAGTCATCAGCGTATTCTTTACAGCCTACTAATGCAGTAAGCATGTTTTCCAGATGTTCCCGTGTCGTCTCATCTTGAGTTAATATTTCTGGGAAGGTGATAATGGTTTTGTTTTGGGGATCGCTTGGTCCTTTACAAGTAAGACATGAAGAATCTGCACCTATTCCCCCGATGGGTTGTTCAAAAGCTTGGATGGCTTTTTCAAGGGCGTGGGCTTGGAAATGCGGTGGTGCCTTCCCCATCATGCTGACATCATATCTAAAGGTTGGGGTGGTGGCGGGAGTTGATACCCGTCTTGTTAATTTCTTTACAATGATAAGATCGCCTGTTTCGTCTCTTTCTTCATGTATAATTTCTTTAATAGAATCAGGCTGTTTTTCTTGAGTGCGTGTAATTCTAAGTTGATTTCTATAAGAATTTGCTATGGCAGCGAAGCTTTTATACGGGTTATCTAATTTTTGGGTCATAATTCTTGTTCTCCTTAGAATAGGGCGATGAGGTAATATTGTCTTAAAGGCTTATCACGCCTTTTTTCATAAATAAAGTTAACAACATTACTTTTTTGACCTTTGGGAGATAGCTTTTTAGCCGTTTTTCTCCTGTTGGAATTTTCTTGTTTTAGCGTTATAGTCCGCAGGTTGACTGTTTATTTCGTTTTCAGGAGGATCCCCATGCGGTTTTTATATGTAATTCTGGCAGCCTTGCTTATTTTGCCTGTGACTGCGCAGGCTGGGCAATTGACATCAGAGAATGGGCGGGGCCGTTGGGTTTCGACAGAATGTCAGGCGCCGGTATCACCACAATCTCTGCAGAAAGAGGCAGAGACGAAAGCTAACGATCTGAATGCTGATGTTACAGCACATAATGCATTTGCAGCAGATGCGCGCAAATATATGGAGTGCATTTCAGCTGAGGCTGAACGTGATGCGCAAGCTATGGGCAAAATGATCGTTGATGATGCAAGTGAAGTGATGCAATCTATGAGTGACAAGGTTAAGTCTTCTGCTGATTCCTTGCGGAGTAAGTAGCTTTTTGCGGCAGATAGAGCTGGTAGTTATCATAAGACTAAGAGCCTGTTCATAATCTAGATTATGAACAGGTTTTAACTTTTGTCGTACACGATTTTCTTATCCTTATAGACTTCCGCTATGTCCAACTCTCTTACCGTTGCTGTTGCTCAGTTGAACCCCATCATGGGGGATATGTCTGCGAATGTTGCCAAGCTCATTACCGCTTGGGAAGAGGCGCGAGAGCAAGATGCCGATCTTCTTTTAACGTCTGAGCTTTATATTACGGGTTATCCGACTGAAGATTTTGTTCTTAAACCTCGCCATCATAAAATTATCCGTGAGTCTATAGATCACCTTGCCCAGCAAACGGCTTCGGGGCCTGCGATTTTGCTGGGGACACCGTGGCTGGAAGAAGGTAATCTTTATAACGCAATCCTCCTTTTAGACGGTGGGCAGATCGTTGAAAAACGATTTAAGTGTGAACTTCCTAACTATGGGCCTTTTGATGAAAAGCGCCTTTTTACGCCTGCGCCATTGCCTCGTCTTATCGAATGGCGCGGCTTTCGTTTAGGCGTGATGACGTGTGAGGACATGTGGTTTAAGGCCGTTCCTTCGCATCTTGCGGCCCAAGGGGTAGAGCTTTTTCTTGTGGCCAATGGCAGCCCCTATGCGCTCAATAAACAGCCTATCCGTTATGAAAAAGCGTTGAACCGGATCGAGGAAACGGGCGTTCCTGTGATTTATTGTAATCAGGTGGGAGGGCAGGACCAGCTTCTCTTTGACGGCGCGTCTTTCGCCTTTAACCAAGCGGGAGAGCTAATGTCATTGGCTTCCTCTTGGGAAGAAGTTGTCCGCTATATTACTTGTGAGCACGATGAGTCTGGCGCGTTGATCCTCAAGCAAGGAAAAGTCTCTGGAGAGAGGGAAGAGCTTGAAGAGCTTTATCTTGGTTTGATGACGGGTATTCGTGATTTTGTAAGGAAGAACAAATTCGAGAATGTCATTCTCGGCCTTTCGGGAGGCATTGATAGTGCGCTTGTGGCTCTTTTGGCTGTGGATGCCTTAGGGGCGAGCCACGTGAAAGCGCTGATGATGCCTTCGCCTTATACCTCTGCGGATAGCCGTGAGGACGCAAGCAAACTCGCTAAGACTCTTGGCATTCGCTTGGATACAGTGCCTATTGCGGGAATTATGAAAGCTTTTGATGCTGCGCTGGTTGAACAATTTATGGGGCTTGAACCAGATGTGACAGAGGAGAATATCCAAGCGCGCATTCGCGGCATAATCCTGATGGCTGTGTCTAACAAGAGCGGCGCGATGCTGCTTGCTACGGGCAACAAATCCGAAATGGCGGTAGGCTATACAACGCTATACGGGGATATGTGCGGCGGCTATGCGCCATTGAAGGATGTTTATAAAACGAAGGTTTATGATTTGGTTGAGTGGAGAAATGCAAATAAACCTATGGTTGCAAAAGGACCTGATGGTTCTCCTATTCCTGCGCGCATTCTTTCTAAGGCGCCAACAGCTGAGCTTAGAGCCAATCAGAGAGATCAAGATTCTCTGCCTCCTTATGAGGTTCTTGATAAAATCCTCAAACATATGCTCGAAGGCAATTTAGGCGTTGCCGAAACTATTTCTATGGGCCAACATTCGGACACTGTCAGGCGTGTTTGTATGATGCTTGATCGAGCCGAACATAAGCGCAAGCAAGCTCCGCCTGGGCCTCGCGTGACGAATTGCCATTTTGGTTTGGACCGTCGCTATCCTATCACTAATCGTTATGCCGATCGTTGGCAGACGGTGACAACAGATTGATATTAAATGACCGATATAAAAACGCTGCATAGCCGAATTCGCGCCCATCTTCATGATGTTCTTGTGGATGCTGAATTTCCTGAGCTTCCTAATTTTGGGCGCGGCAAGGTGCGGGATCATTATGATTTGTCTGGCAAGCGTCGTCTTCTTATCACAACTGATCGCCAGAGCGCTTTTGATCAGGTTCTAGCCGCAGTGCCTTTTAAGGGTGAGGTTCTGACTTCTGTGGCTCGTTTTTGGTTTGATGCAACGAAAGATATTATTCCTAATCATGTTATAGATTATCCCGATCCTAACGCTGTTTTGGCGCGGAAATTAAAGATGCTTCCGGTTGAAATTGTTGTGCGGGATTATCTGACGGGCTCTACATCAACTTCTATTTGGTCTATTTATAAAAAGGGAGATCGGCATTCCTATGGTGTGTCGCTTCCCGCAGGCATGAAGAAAAACCAAAAGCTGCCAAGCACGATACTGACGCCAACAACCAAGGGTATTATGGGCGAGCATGACGTTCCCATTACGCCTGCAGAGATTGTCGAAAAACAACTTCTGACCCAAGAGCAATGGGACGAAGTCGAAAAGGCCGCCCAAGCTTTGTTTGCACGCGGCAGAGAAATTGCCGCTAAACACGGGCTTATCCTTGTTGATACCAAATATGAATTTGGTTATGACGAAAACGGGACACTGACTTTGGCTGATGAGATTCACACGCCGGATAGTTCTCGTTACTGGTTGGCGGACAGCTATCAAAGTCGCTTTGAGGCTGGTGAAGAGCCTGACTCTCTTGATAAAGAGTTCTTGCGCCTTTGGATTAATCAGCAATGTGATCCTTATAATGATCCCATTCCTGATATTCCTGATGATACGTTGATAGATTTCTCTGCCCGCTATATTTCTCTTTATGAAACAATCACGGGATTGAATTTTGAGATTTCACCTTCTGGTCAGCCTGTCCGCGAGCGCGTCCGTGGTAATTTAAAGCAGTTCGCTGAATAGGGGGCGGAGGTCAGGAATCAGGAAAGCATTTGGCGTTTAGAGCTTTTTTCTTTCCCTGCTCCCTGACCCCTGATCCCTGAATCATCGCCGTCATCTTGGCAACGCGGGCCATGAAGCGGACATCATGAACACGCAAAATGTCAGCGGTTCGCAGATTTTCTAACTTATAACCGCTCCAAGATTGGTGCCAAGAGCCAAGCATACGTCAACTGAATCCATCATGATTCTAGAACTTTCTTACTAGAAACGCGTTCATCTCTAATGTGAGGCCTATATCTTCTTTATAATCACCGTCAGTGATACCAAAAGCCGTCCGCTTAAAGGTACCCTGAAAAGAGATGCTCATCGTTTTACTGTTTTCACTTATCTGATTAAGACGAGCCTTTAAAACGGCAGGACGGCTGGTTCCTTTTATTGCAAGCGTGCCCTTTATCTCTGCTTCATCATCCTTAAAAACAGCGCTGTTCCCTATGAATGTTATTTCAGGATATGTGGAAGCATCCAGAAGATCCCTAAATTCGGAATCAAGTGTTGAGGTTGCCAGTGAAACGCGCAGCTTGCTGAGCGTGTTCGTTTCTGTGTCATAGGCAAAATCACCTGTAGAACTTTCGAACTGGGCTGCTCGTTTCTCATCTTTCGGACTGGTCATCTCAAGCCGCGCCGTAAATTGCTCAGGCATTGTTAAGAAGCTTAAATTCGCAGCCTGTGCCGAGGAAAAAATAAGAGCAGAGAAAAGGCACGTAAGAGAAAGCGCCTTTTTAATTTGTCTTTGTCCGATCATTGCCAGTGTCCAGGGATATAGGCCCAGCCATAGCTGCGTTCTTCCCAATGATCAGGAGCCCAAAAGGCGGTTGGATCAGGCCTCGCGATAAAGTGACCCGATTCCCACGAAAAATTACGGCCATCGTAAGTCCAGTGGCCAGATTTCCATACTTCGTTCATAGGATCAACCGAGTCCGGTATCATCTCAACAGGTGCTGTTGGAGGCTCCGTCGGTGCCAACTGCTCATAAGGAAACATAGGCGCAGGCGGAGGTGTTCGCTGCGCCATAGGATGCTGGCGGGATGGTGCGGATTCGCAGGCTGTCAGTGACAAAAGAATCAGGAAGCAAGGCATTAATACGTAAGAGGATAGGCGGCGGTGCATGGCTTTATGTCTCCTTATCAAGTCTTGTGTCACAAAGAGGCTGATGATCAGAGTATTGTAACTTTAAACTCTTCGATCACCATGTTGGCCAGAATTTTCTCGGCCATGTCTTCAGCCTTCTTGGTAGCCGTGGCGGGGTTTGTTTCAGTCAGTTCAAGGAAGAATACCTTGCCAACGCGTACATCGTCAACGCCCTCAAAGCCTAAACCTGCGAGCGCATGACCAATCGCTTTTCCTTGGGGGTCAAGAACACCTTCTTTGAGCATAACATCAATTCTTGCTTTCATCATTTTTCTCCTGCATGAGGTTGATAAGAGGCGGGTTGTTGTCTTCGACCAAAAGGCCCAAGCGCCGCGCAACTTCCTGATAGGCTTCTTCAACACGACCTAAATCCTCACGGAAACGGTCGATGTCCATTTTTTCGTTTGTTTTCAAATCCCACAAACGGCAATTATCAGGCGTAATATCGTTGGCCAACACAATGCGTACATCATCATCTTCGTAAATGCGGCCAAACTCAATCCGGAAATCAATCAGCTTTAAGCCTATGCCATGGAACAGCCCTGATAGATAATCATTAATCCGCAAGGATTGCATCATGATCTCTTCCATCTCGGAC